>JALWKB010000060.1 GCA_026996805.1 Saprospiraceae bacterium
GACGGGATGTCGGCCGCCTTTGATGTCGATGACGAAGCTGGAATCCATCTCAGGGCGGGTGTACTTGTACTTTGTGGCGATTTCGGCAAAGCAGCGCAGGCAGTCGAGGGTGGCCAGTGTGCGGGCGTTTTGCTGGATGATGTCGATGTAGTCTTGGAGGAGTTCGAGCAGCTGATGGAAGAGCGATTCTTCCAGTTGGAGGATTTTCTCTTCGGCACCGAGGATGGTTTCTTCGAGTTGTTTGAGTTCGTCGGAGATGTAGCGTTCGGCTTGGGTGAGGGTTTGTTTGCGCACCCAATGGGAGGGCACGCGGTTTTTAAATTTGTTGGTGACTTCGAAGTAGTAGCCGAAGACGTTGTTGAAGCCGATTTTGAGGTTTTGGATGCCTGTGCGCTGTATTTCGCGTTGGAGGATGGATTGGAGGGTTTCTTTGCTGTGGCGGATGAGGTGGCGGAGGCGGTCGAGTTCGTCGTCGAAGCCACTGCGGGTAAAGTTGGCCTTATTGGTGTTTGGCGGGGGGTCGTCGATGAGCTGGGCTTGGATGCGTTGGCGCAATTCGTCGCAGGTGTGGAGTTGGTCGGCGTAGTGTTGGAGGGCGGTATGACCGCAGCGGAGGAGGGACTCTTTGATCGGTACGATTGCATCGAGTGATCGCTTGAGTTGCATAGCATCTCTTGGGGAGAGCCTCTGTTGGGGAATGCGGGCGCAGAGGCGTTCGAGGTCGCCGATACGGCGGAGTTTTTCGTCGAGGACTTGGTAGATCTCTGGGTTGTGGATGAGGTAATCGACGATGTCGTGACGTTGGCGCAGGGCTGTCAGGTCGATGAGGGGCATGAGGAGCCATCGCTTCAGTGTGCGGCTGCCCATCGGGGTGATGCAGCAGTCCATGATGTCGAGGAGGGACTTGCCCGAGGGGTGTTGGCTGTGGATGAGTTCGAGATTGCGGATGCTAAATTGGTCGAGCCACATGTATTCCTGAGCGTCGATGCGCTGGATGCGGTTGATGTGGCGCAGGCCTTTGTTTTGGGTTTGATCGAGGTATTCGATGGCGGCGCCGGCGGCTATTTGTGCCGCTTTCATCTCTTCAATGCCGAAGCCTTTGAGGCTGTGCACTTGAAATTGCTGGAGGAGTTTTTCGCGGGCGTAGTCTGTGGTATAGATCCACGGGTCGAGCCCATAGTAGAAAAACTGGTCTTTGAGCCAGTGTTGGATGTGGTCGCGATCGGTTTTTGCATAGAGCACTTCGGAGGGTTGGAAGCTCTTGAGGAGCTTTTCGATGTAGAGGCGGTCTCCTTCGCTGACGAGAAATTCTCCTGTGGAGACGTCGACGAAGGCGATGCCGATGGTCTTGCCATTGGGGTGGAGGTAAAGGGATGCGAGGAAATTGTTGGAGCGGTGTTCGAGGAGTTGTTCGGAGAAGGTGATTCCCGGAGTGACGACTTCGGTGATACCGCGTTTGACGAGTTTTTTATTGGGGGAGGGCTTCTCGAGTTGTTCGCAGATGGCGACGCGGTAGCCGGCTTTGATGAGTCGGGGCAGGTAGGTGTCGAGTGCGTGATGGGGAAAGCCGGCCAGTTCGATTTTGGAGGTGCCGTTGTTGCGATTGGTCAGGACGATGCCGAGGGCTTTGGAGGTTTTGATGGCATCTTCGCCAAAGGTTTCATAAAAATCCCCGACGCGGAAGAGCAAGATGGCATCTTTGTACTTTGCCTTAAGGGCAAAGTATTGCTCCATTAAGGGAGTGGTCTTTTGCTTTGAAGATACGGTCGCCATCGCTGCGTTTGTCGCTTAAGCATACAAAGTTACGTATTTGGAGGTGAATAATATATGGTTTGTGTCGCCCGGTTAAGGGAGCAGATGTGGTTGGTCGAGGGGTGGTGTCAATAGAGGTGGAGGTTATCGCAATGGCGGTAATTGGGGTCGAGGTAGATGTGGGTTTGGTGGATTTTTTCTTCGAGCCATTTGCGGAGGTATTCGTTTTGGCGTTTTTGTTTGACCATGTCTTGGATTCGATCGAAATCTTGTTGGAGGTTGGCCTGGTGGGGAGGGACGCGGGAGAGCAGTCGGATGATTTTGACATAGGTATCGTCGCGTGGGCCGGTATAGCGGATGGGGGAGGAAATTTCGCCGGGATCCATGGTGTCGATGGTGAAATAGACATCGGTTTCGAGGTCGGCTACATCCCAGATGGTGCTTCCGTCGCGGGGGTTGATGAGGACGCCACCGCTGTAGTAGGCGGGGTGGGATTTGTCGCCGTATTTTTTGACGGCTGCTTCAAAGCTGATGCTGTCGAGGAGGATGAGGGTGCGCAGGGAGTCGAGGAGGTGTTCGGTCCGTACGACATCGCTTTCGTCGACGATGGGGCGGATGAGGATATGTCGCACGTGGATGAGCTCGCCTCTGCGTTGGAGGAGTTGGATGATGTGGTAGCCGAATTCGGTTTCGACGACTTGCGACAGCTCGCCGGGTTGGAGGTTGAAGGCAGCGGCTTCAAATTCGGGTACGAAGGTGCCGCGCTTGACCCAACCGAGATCGCCGCCGCGGGTTGCGGAGCTGAGGTCGTCGGAGTACTGCTTGGCCAATTGGGCAAAGTCCTCTCCGTTGAGGATGCGCTGGCGAAGGAGTTCGGCGGTGGCGCGTGCCTTCGACTTGGCGCTGTCGTTGGGTTGTACTTTGACGGCGAGCTCGGCCACTTCGACTTGCATGTTGAAATAAGGGATGCTATCGGGAGGTAGCGATCGAAAGAAGGCAATGACTTCGGAAGGGGTAACGTGGACGTTTTCGAGGATTTTGGCGCGCATGCGCTGAGCCAGTATTTGATTGCGAATATCCTCGCGGAAGCGTTCTTTGACATCGCGAACACTCATGCCGTAATAGTCTTCAAAGCGTTTTTCGTCGTAGTCCATCAGGGCGAGGATGTGGTTGATTCTCCCTTCGAGCTGTTCTTCGATCTCTTCGTCGGAAACTTCGATAGAGTCGAGCTTGGCCTGGTGGACCAGCAGTCGATCGATGAGCAGGTTTTCCAATATGATGCATTCGGCATTTTCGGGTACCTGCAAGCTGCGCGATCGCAGTACGGAGACGTGTTCTTTTAATTCTGCAAGGCTTATCACCTCGCTACCCACTTCGGCGATGACTTTTTCGACGATTTGCTGACTATACACCATAGTGAAGGTGCTACACAGTAATAGCAGCCCAATGCCCATCTTCATCATCCGCGACCGTTTCGATTTCATTTTATAGAGACAAGTAATGCTAATCTAACGCGTAGAGACTGTTGCAGCATATGCACGGTGGAAAAAGCGCTCAAAGTTACAACAATCCTTCAGGCTGTGGCACTCATCGCCTGTTTATTGCATTTGCCATTTGAGCTGTCCGGACTGGAGTGCGCGGTGGAGGAGCTGTTGTTCGTATTGGGTGATGAGCTTGTCTTTGCGCTCGTAGAGGATGCGCGCTTTGATTTCGGGCAGGGCATAGCGGAAGGGAGGGGTGTCGCCGGGCACTTGGAAGTCTTTGAGATAGAGGAGGTAGCGGTACTTTTTGTCATGAAAACGCAGTACTTGACCGATGCGGGCTTTGGAGGGTTTAAATTTCGGGGGCAGGGTGTTTTTGATGTTGTGCCATTCGAGCCAGGTACTGTCGTCGAGGGCGCATTGCAGTCTGTGGATATTGCACCATTCTTTGAGGTTTTGGATATCGGCGGGATACTTGCTGCTTAGAAGGGTGCGCCATCGGCGCGGTAGGCGTTTGTCGTGGGGAATGCGCAACATGCGCAGCTGAAGGATGGTGTCTTGGAGTTGGAAGCTCTCCTTGCGCTGGTCGTAGTAGCTGCGGCATTCTTCGTCGGTGACCTGGGTGTCGAGTCGGGTTTGGGCGATGTGTTCTTCCATGGCATTGCGCAGGAGGCTGTAGCGGTATTCTTCGACGAGTTGGAGGATATGCTGGAGTTTTTCGGGAGGCAGTTTGTTTTCGGCCTCTTGGGCGATGAGACGCTCCAATACCCAGCGCTGGATGTAGTGCCTTGTCATGATGGTATCTGTCGTGTCGATCCCGATCGCATGGAGCTGGGCTGCAGTGAGGATATGGCCGTGTACTTGTGCTAAGGGGGAGTGGCTACGGCTGTGTTGCTTGCTGTCGGTGGTGCAGCTGGCTACCAAGAGACAGAGTGCTGGTATGAGTAAAAGGCATCGCATATTGCCAGGTCTTACTGTAGCAGATGTTCAACTTTCGGACGTTGTCCAGGTGGTGCCATCGGGGCCGTCTTGGAGTTGGATGCCCACTTCAGCGAGTCGCTGACGGATGAGGTCTGCCAGAGCGTAGTTTTTCTCACGCCGAGCCTGCGTGCGCAAGTCCAGTAGAATGTCCATGACGTGGGTGAGTAGTTTGGAAGATGCACTGGCGGCTGTCTCATCACGCAGGCCGAGGATATCGAAGGCAAAATCGCGCAAGGTACGGCGTACGCGATCGATGGTTTGGGGGCGTACGTCTTCGAGCGGGAGCTTGCCGTGATAAAGTGCATTGGTGCGGTTGGTCAGTTCGAAGAGGGTGGCGATGGTACGCGGTGTGTTAAAATCATCGAGCATTTCCCGCAGAGCGGCATCGCACAGTTGCTGTAGCGCATCGTCCAAGGGGGATGGGGTATCGTCGGAGGCATTGGGATGGGGTTGGAGCTTTTCAGCGGTTCGGATCCCCTCCATGAGCCGTCGGTAGCCGCGTGCGGCTGCCTGTAGGGCTTCGTCGCTGATGTCTACAGTCGATCGGTAATGGCTTTGCAAGAAGAAAAACCGAATGGCCATGGCGCTATAGGCACGAGAGATGTGCGGGGAGGTGCCGCTGAGCAATTCGTAGGGGGTGATGGTATTTCCCTCGCTCTTGGACATCTTGCGACCGTGCATGAGGAGCATGTTGGTGTGTAGCCAGTACTTGGCGGGCTCGACGCCTTTGGCGGCTTTGTTTTGGGCAATTTCGTTTTCGTGGTGGGGAAATTTCAAGTCGTTGCCCCCGCCGTGGATGTCAAACGTATCGCCAAGGTACTTGGTGCTCATCACCGAACACTCCAGATGCCAGCCGGGAAATCCCACCGACCAAGGGGCTCTCCATCGCATGATGTGTTCGGGTGAGGCCTTCATCCACAGGGCAAAGTCGGCGGGGTGTTTTTTGTCTTCGACGCCTTTGAGTTCTTCTCTCGTGACGGCCAAGAGCTCTTCGAGTTTGCGACCGGAGAGTCGGCCGTAATCGGGGTGTTTCTGGAGATACGCTTGTATGTCGAAGTAGACCGAGCCATTGGACACATAGGCGAAGCCGTTGTCTAAGATTTGCTGCACCATTTCAATCTGTTCGATGATGTGGGCGGTGGCACGCGGCTCGATGTCGGGGGGAAGGTTGTTGAAGATGCGCATCATTTCGTGGAAGCGGACGGTGTATTTCTGTACGATTTCGAGGGGCTCGAGCTTTTCGATGCGCGCGCGCTTGGAAATGCGGTCTTCGCCGTCGTCCAATAAATGTCCCACGTCTGTGATGTTGCGCACGTAGCGCACGCGATAGCCCAGATACTTGAGAAAGCGGTAGATCACGTCAAAGCTCACGAAGCTCCGCACATTGCCGAGGTGTACGTCGTTGTACACCGTTGGGCCGCAGACATACATGCCCACGTGTCCTGGGTGGATAGGCTGGAAGACCTCCTTGGAGCGCGTCAGGCTATTGTAGACCATTAAACTGTGTGTCGACATGCGAATTGGATTTGTGCGGCGCTAAGTTACGCCAATTCACCTTGCCACTCCGCACTCATCGCGGCCAATACAGCGAAGGTATGTGGTGGACCATGCCCTCCTGACCAAAGCGCAAGAGGTACAATGCTCCCGCCAGACCAACGAATGCCAGAAAAAGGCACAACCACAGTTCGGCCGACCAGTGCACTTTCCTCCAAGGGCTTGCCCCATGTGTTTTGGCTGCGTTCATGGTTTGCATTTTGGTTCCACGGGGCAAAGATAAGCCTTTTTGAGTATGTGATTGTGTAAAATGTGATAAATCACCATTTTATACATGACTAAAATTTTTAATGTATGAAATGGTTGGTCGTCTCAGCTGTTTGGTGTCCACAGGCCGAATATGGCGGGGACGCGTTGGAGGGGAGGTGGGGCGTGGTTTTTCCAATGCTGGATGGTGGTGCAGCGGATGAGTGGTGTAGTGGTGTGAAGGGCGGCGGCAATGTAGAAGAGGGTGTGGGGGCGAAGGTGTTGGAGGGCGATGTGGTAGAGTTTGAGGCTTCGGTAGGGGGTTTCCATGAAATAGTAGGCGGTTGATGTGCGATGGCTCTGGTGTTCGAGGGATTTGAGTGTTTTGACGAGGAGGTCGGGGTTTCTGGGCAGGTATCCCACGAAGTGGAAGTTTTGGCCGTTGAGGCCGCTGGCGGCGATGGCGCTGCAGATGGCGGAGGGGCCGCACAGGGGAAGGACGGGCACGTTGAGGCGGTGTGCGGTGCGTACCAGGGCGTCGGCGGGATCGGCAATGGTCGGCATGCCTGCTTCGGAGAGTACACCCATGTCGGCGCCTTGGAGGCAGGGGATGAGGAGTTGATCGTAGGGTACTTCGGCGTGTTTGGGTATTTCGTAGAACTCGAGTTGGCGTGGTGAGAGGGGGTGTCCCAGATGGCGTAGCCAGCGCCGTGCGGTGCGCGCATTTTCGACGATGAAATGGCGCAGGCCATGTAGTACTCGGAGGGTAGAGGGTGCGTAGTCTTCTACGCTTTCTTCCCCTATCGGTGTGGGGAAGAGGTAGAGTGTGCCCCTCGAGTGCGGTGTCAAGGGTGGAGGGTTTTTATCTTCTTCATGACCTCGTCGAGTTGTTCGATGGCGATGTCTTTGATGAGGATTTTCTTGTCTTTATCCAGAATGAAGACCTTTGGTGTGACGTTGACGTGGTATTTGGCGGCAAACTTTGATCTGAGGTATTTGTCGCTGGCATAGAGTAGGTGCTTGAAGCGTTTTTCGCGGACCATCTTCCAGCAGTTGGGCTCTTTGTCGAGGAGTTTTGTACAGACGGCCAGCACGGTGACGGAGTCTTTTTCGGGATAGTGGGCGTACCAGCTTTCGAGTTTGGGCAAGGCCTTTTTGCAGTGTCCGCAATCGGGAGCCCAGAAGACCAAGATGGTGTAGGGTGTGTTGATGTCGTAGAGACGGATGGGGCGTCGGAGGGAGTCGTACACGGTAATATCCGGAGCGCGTTTGCCGATGAGGGTGGGTTCGAGGCTTTTGGCTTCGGCGATGAGCTTTTGGAGGTCTTCGTCTTTCATCCATGGAGCCAGCCCTCTGGCGTAGTAATTATTGACGAGGTGGACGACGACGGCATCGGCGCCGACGTAGCGCGACTGGCTATAGTGGTTGAGAAAGTAGGGTAAGAAGTATCGGAAGCTCTCCGTGGTAGGTGGGAAGAGGTGGAGCACGTAGTCCACCGCTTTGATGATGGAGTCGGGCACTTGTACGGTGAGGCGTTCGACGTATCGGGTGATCTTTTCGTGTAGGAAAGGCGTATAGATGAGTCGATCGTCGAAGGGATGAAGGCTGTCGAAGTAGTGCCGCTTGTAGTACCAAAATTGTGCTTCGTGGCGCTTTGCGGAGTCGTGTATGTATTCGAAGGCGGGGGGAGTGGGCTCCCAGTGGATGCGGATGATGGAGGCGGTCAGCGAGTGGGGGTATTGCTTCTTAATCCTTTCCTGGTACTGGCGAACGACGCGGTCGAGGCTGTCGAGCTTTCGGCGGTAGGGCTCCTTTTCCGCTTCGGAGAGGATGAGCGAGTTGAGTTTTTCGCGGTAGCTATTGGCCTGTTGGCTCATTTGCTTTAGAAATCGCGAATACTCTAAGAGGATAGCGCTTTCGCGACTGCCGTCGACCTGTATAGAGTCTTGCAGATAGCGATAATCTGTGCGGATAGAAAAGCGCTGTTGTTTGCCCACGACGAATTGTACGAAATTGTTGTTGGGGCGGGTGAGCAGGAAGTACAATCCCTGGGGCAAGGAGGCGGTGTCTTCGAAGACGAAGCGGTCAACGACCCTGATAGCGGTATCTTTGGCGTACGACCCTCGTCCGTAGTAATAGCCGAGTATGAGGGTGTCGTTGGGGTAATAATCCACTTCCACTTCGATGCGGTAGCCTTTTGGATCTTGTGCGTGGAGCGCGTGAAGAGGTATGGTGAGGTATATGGCAGCTCCTAATGCTAGGCAATACCAGCTCATAAGCAGTACACTTTCGTACGCATTACCAAACGCAAAATGCCCTGTGGAAGTGCGCTTTGAACGGAAAATTATCGCACACCTGAGCGGTCATTCGCCTTGACGAAATTTGCGGTGGGGCGAACGATTTTATACGCACAATTTTATGCTATCTAATAAATCATCTGTACTACTTGGTTGTACTCTCAGTACGTGCAGTATGGTCTTACCTTTCTTGAAGGTATTTTTTGAGCATTGACCAGAGGTACAGCAATGTCAAGAGGAGGACGATGTCGATGGCGAGTAGGATGTAGACTTCTACGCGGCTCACTTGGTCGAGCCAGCTGAGCATTGGAGTAGCTGCGCGTAAGGGGGAAGCGTTCAGGCCGAAGCTCAGGAGAAGGGGAATGGTCCATTGGTGGGTGGTCGATATGTTTTTGGGTAGCAGGTTGTACAGCATTTTAAAGATGACGATGATGCCGATGAGGATGATGGCGGTGAGTACGAGTAGGGAGACGAATAGGAGTTTGGTCATGGCTTTGTTTTCGATGACGGTGACTTTAGTGGTGTTTGTCGTTGGGGAAGCTGTTGTGGCGGCGGGTTTTTCTTTGGGCTTCCAGTTTTTCATGTAGTCGATGATGAGATGGATTTGTTCGTCGGTGATGCCGGGGGTGGGAGTCATCATGGTGGGGGTGAGTTCCCATGCGGCTTTGGCCATTTTGGATTTGCCGCTTTTATAGAGGGCTTCGGGGTTTTTGATCCATTCGACGAGCATGTCGCCTTCCCCGGCTTCTTCCCATTTTTGGACGACGCCTTGCAGCGCGGGACCGACGAGTTTTTGGTCCATTTTATGACAGGCGGCGCAGTAGGATTTGAAGAGTTTTTTGCCTTCGTCGTTTTGTGCGTAGAGGGTTGTGCTGGTGAGCAGTGCACCGATGATCACCAGCCAGAGTGTATGCAAGGTGTACGATTTCATACGCCAGAGAATTTTGTGGCAAAGGTATGGATACGAGCGTTTTGCAAAAATGACATTTGTCACATCGATATTTTGCGTCTGCAATTATTGATGCGATTGTACGAGTCGTGCGATGCGGATGCGGGTTTGGATATTGGCGGGCAGCTCTATGTCGAAGCCCTCTTTGACCTCTGGTACGAGGTGGATGGCCTGGGCGAGTACTTCGTTGGCGATGTAGTCACCAAACCACTGGATGGCTTTTTCGATTTGCGGGTGGGCGGCGATGTAGACTTCGATTTTTTCGGTCACGTCGAGTAGGAGTTGTTTGCGCAAATTTTGGATGCGGTTGATGATGTCTCGTGCCAGGCCTTCTGCTTCGAGGCGGGGGTCGATTTCGAGGTCTAAGGCTACGGTGAGCTCTCCGTCGGTGGTGACGCTCCAGCCGGGGATGTCGACGGCGGTGATGATGACATCTTCGGGGTGGAGCTCGAAGGGGTTGCCTTCGATGTCGATGGTATGGGGGAGGCCTTGTTCGAGATGGGCGATCACTTCAGGGGGGAGTTTTTGGATTTGTGTAGCAGCGGCTTTCATCTTTTTGCCCAGACGGGGTCCGAGGGTCTTGTAGTTGGGTTTGATTTGTTTTTGTATGAAATCGTTCTGCGCGGGGATGTATTCAATTTGTTTGACATTGACTTCGGAGCGGATGATGTCTTCGACCTGTCGGATGTCGGCGTCGAGGCCGGGGCGGGTGATGGGGATGAGGATTTTGCGCAGGGGTTGGCGCACGCGTACTTTAGCCTTTTTGCGCAGGGAAAGCACCATGGAGGAGATGCGTTGGGCGTAGTCCATGCGTCGTTCGAGGTCGGTGTCGATCCACTGTTGTTGGGGTTGTGGGTAGTAGGTCAGATGGACCGATGGGTGGGGTTCTTTTTTTGTCACTTCGTTGAGGTTGCGGTAGAGCCATTCGGCGAAGAAGGGGGCAATGGGAGCCATGAGCTTGGACACGGTGATGAGGCAGGTGTAGAGGGTCTGGTAGGCGGAGCGCTTGTCGGTGGATGGTGCATCTTTTTCGCCCTTCCAGAATCGGCGCCTGCTCAGGCGCACGTACCAGTTGCTCAGATGGTCGATGACGAAGTGCTGGATGGCACGTGCTGCGGGTGTGGGATCGTAATTGGCGTAGGCATCGTGTGTCTTGATGATGAGGTTTTGGAGCAGCGAGAGTATCCATCGGTCGAGTTCGGGCCGCTCGTCGTAAGGCACATCGTCGTGATCGTAGGTGAAGCCGTCGATATTGGCGTAGAGGGCAAAGAAGCTATAGGTGTTGTAGAGGGTACCGAAAAACTTTCGCTGCACCTCTTGGATGCCGGCGATGTCGAACTTGAGGTTTTCCCAGGGTGGTGCGTTGGAAATCATGTACCAGCGCGTCGCATCGGCGCCGTACGTTTGGATGGTTTCGAAGGGGTCGACGACGTTGCCCAGGCGCTTGGACATTTTTTGTCCTGCCCGATCGAGCACAAGGCCGTTGGCGATGACGTTTTTAAAGGCTACGCTGTCGAACACCATGCCTGCTATGGCGTGGAGGGTAAAAAACCATCCTCTCGTCTGGTCGACGCCCTCTGCGATGAAGTCGGCGGGGAAGTGTTGTTCGAATTTGTCGCGGTTTTCGAAGGGATAATGCCATTGGGCATAGGGCATCGAGCCGCTGTCAAACCACACGTCGATGAGGTCTTCCTCGCGGCGCATGGGTCTGCCGTCGTCGGATACGAGCACGATTTGATCGATGTAGGGGCGATGTAGGTCGTCGGGTACGCTCTGGTTGAGTCCGAGCACGCGGTTGGCCTTTTCGATTTCCTCTTTGAGTTCGGCTACTGAGCCGATGCAGCGCATTTGGCTATAGTCATCGGTATGCCAGATAGGCAGGGGGATGCCCCAGAAGCGCGAGCGCGAGAGGTTCCAATCTTGCAAGTTGGCCAGCCAATTTTCAAAGCGCCCGGTGCCGGTTGAGGCAGGTTTCCAGTTGATTTGTCGATTGAGGGCGACGAGCTTGTCTTTGACGGAGGAGGTGCGGATAAACCACGAATCGAGCGGGTAATAGAGGATGGGTTTGTCGGTGCGCCAACAGTGCGGGTAGTTGTGTCGGTATTTTTGGACGGCAAAGGCCTTGTTTTCTCTTTTGAGTTTGACGGCGATATCGACGTTGACATCGCGGTAATGGGGTCCTTCGTTTTTGTAGTCTTTGACGTAGCGGCCGGCAAATTCGCCCATTTCGTCGACGAATTTGCCCTCTTTGTCGACCAAGGTGAGCGCAGCCAGGCCGTATTTTTTGGCCATGCGCATATCGTCGGCGCCGAAGGAAGGTGCGATGTGGACGATGCCGGTGCCTTCGTCGGTGGTGATAAAATCGCCGGCTACTACGATGAAGGCCTTGCCCTCATGGGGTTGGACGTAGGGCAGCAGCTGCTTGTAGCGCAGTCCGACCAGCTGGGATCCTTTGAGTACGTGGAGGACGCGCATGGGCAATTCGTGCGGCTTTTTATCCTTCAAGAGTTTGGGATCGTCGACCCAGGGGAGTTTTTGCTGTTCGGGTTTAAACCAGCGATAGAGGGTTTCTTCGGCGAGGATGACGTTGACGGGCTGGAGGGTGTAGGGGTTGTACGTGGCCACCAACGCGTAGTCGATGTCTTCGCCGACGGCTAAGGCGGTGTTGGAGGGAAGTGTCCACGGCGTGGTCGTCCACGCCAGCAGGTAGACATTGCCGCGTTGCACCATTTCATACAAAAAAGCCGATCGCTCGTCGCGCAAGACCTCAAACTGTGCCACGACCGACACGTCGACCACTTCGCGATAACAGCCGGGCAGGTTGAGTTCGTGCGAGCTCAATCCCGTACCTGCTGCGGGAGAGTACGGCTGGATGGTGTAGCCCTTGTAGAGGAGTCCTTTGTCGTAGAGCTGTTTGAGGAGCCACCAGACGGATTCGATGTAGTCGTTGTCGAAGGTGATATAGGGGTGCTCGAGGTCGACCCAGTACCCCATCATCTGGGTGAGTTTGTCCCACTGGG
This sequence comes from Saprospiraceae bacterium, assembly GCA_026996805.1. Classification (GTDB taxonomy): domain Bacteria; phylum Bacteroidota; class Bacteroidia; order Chitinophagales; family Saprospiraceae; genus S141-43. The sequence goes on from JALWKB010000060.1 coordinate 12,221, forward strand.
CTTTGTAGCGCATGACGGTATTGCGGCAGTGTCGGTTGTACTCTTCGATGGAGATGCGCGTGCCGATGTCCTTTTTGGTGATGCCGAGTTCTTTTTCGACGGTGAGCTCGACGGGCAGTCCGTGGGTGTCCCATCCCCCTTTGCGCTCGACGCGCTTGCCCTTCATGGTTTGGAAGCGGCAGATGAGGTCTTTGATCGTGCGGGCCATGACGTGATGGATGCCGGGCATGCCGTTGGCCGAAGGAGGCCCTTCGTAAAACACAAAGCGGCGGTCTTCGGGACGCGTTTCGATGCTTTTGCGAAAGATGTCGTGTGTATTCCAGAATTGAAGGATTTCTTCGTCGATCTTTGGAAGATCGAGGGCGGTATATTCTCTGTACATCCTTGATGATCTTTTGATCTGCAATTAAAAACGCAAATATACGCTATTTCGCACCGCTTCAGGGGCACTATGCGATCGAAAGACATCGATGGGGACGGGTGGGAGGAAAGGCATTTGATGCAAAAAATATCTACTTTTGTAGCCATGAACATCGCGAGGATTATTGAGCACTTTTTCTTTCAGCTGGGTCAGTGGTGTCAGTGGATGTGGATGCTGGCTTCGCGTCCCGAAAAGTGGAGTGTGTACTATCGCGAGGCTGTACGTCAGGCGGATGCCATCGGCATTGGATCGTTGCCTGTGGTGTTTATCATATCGGTATTTTTCGGGGCGGTGACGGCGGTGCAGTTTTCGTACCAAATATCGGGCACTTTTGTCCCGAATTACTACATCGGATACATCGTGCGCGACATGTCGATTATTGAGCTGGCGCCTACTTTTACGTGTATGTTGTTGGCGGGCAAGGTGGGAGCCAATATTGCCACGGAGATTGGAGGCATGCGCCAAAAGGAGATCATCGATGCCATGGAGGTCATGGGTATCAATACGGTGGCCTTTTTGGTGTGGCCGCGCTTGGTGGCTGCGCTGCTGGTCATACCCATGTTGGTCGTCATTTCGGCGGGGGTCAGCATTGTGGGTGGGTTTTACACCAGTATTTGGGGAAATCTCTTTACGGCAAGCGAGTACATCTTAGGGCTACACTCCTTTTTTGAGCCGTACAACGTCTTTATCATGTTGGTCAAGGCGGTGGTCTTTGCCTTCTTGTTGACGACGATATCGGCCTATCAGGGTTATTTTGTGGGCACGGGGAGCATAGAGCTCGGACGTGCTAGTACCAGGGCAGTGGTCTTTAGTGATGTGGCCATACTCATTGCAGATTACGTCATAGCGGTGATCATGACATGATTCGCATCGAGCACATATACAAGTCTTTTGGGGAGAAGACGGTGTTGGAAGACATCACGAGTGCGTTTTATCGCGGTAAGACCAATCTCATCATTGGTCGCAGTGGTGCGGGTAAAACCGTACTGTTGAAGATCATGGTGGGGCTGCTTCGTCCCGATCGGGGGCGCATCTATTACGATGATGTGGATTTTTTATCGCTGGGGCGCAGTGCCTTGCGCAAGTTGCGCATGCAGATCGGCATGTTGTTTCAGGGAGGGGCGCTTTTCGACTCGTGGACGGTGGAGGAAAACATTCGCTTTCCGCTCGATATGTTTACGTCGATGACGATGGGTGAGAAGCGCAGGCGCGTACAGGAGGTGCTCGAAAAGGTAGAGCTCGACGATGTCTTGCACAAATACCCATCGGAGTTGAGCGGTGGTATGCAAAAGCGCGTCGCCATTGCTCGCGCCATTGTGATGAATCCGCGCTATCTCTTTTGCGATGAGCCCAATAGCGGCTTAGATCCCAAAACGGCACTGATCATCGACCAGTTGATATCGGAAATCACGCGCAAGTACAACATCACTACCGTCATCAACACCCACGACATGAACTCCGTCATGCAAATCGGCGATACGATCTTGCTCCTACAGGGGGGGCGCATCGCTTGGCAGGGTACCAAGGATGAAATCTTGCATTCTAAGGATGAGACCATCCTCAATTTCATCTTTGCATCGCCCTTTTTGAAGGGGCTTCGCGAGCGGGCATTGCGCTGTGAGGAGTAAGCAGCTGCTCAGTGGCGGAAGTGCCGGTGGTGCGTAAATACCATGCTCATATCGTGGGCGTTGCAAAAGTCGATACTGTCTTTGTCGCGTATGGAGCCGCCGGGCTGTACGATGGTGCGGATGCCGGCCTGGTGGGCTAAGCGCACGCAGTCGTCAAAGGGAAAAAACGCATCAGAAGCAAGTACGGCACCACTTGTATCGAAGCCGTAGCGGTGTGCCTTGTCGATGGCCTGCTTGCACGCGTCGATGCGCGAGGGCTGGCCGCAGCCCATGCCGATGAGTTGGTCGTCTTTGACGATGGCGATGGCGTTGGATTTGAGGTGTTTGACACAGAGGTCGGCCAGCTCCATATCGCGCCATTCGTGTTCGTCAGGTGCTCGTTGGGTGACTATTTCAACTCCAGAGCGATCAAAGATGTAGGTGTCTGGTGTTTGGCAGAGTACGCCTTCCACACAGCTGCGCACGAGATGTGTGGGTGTTGGCAGTCGGCTATAGCGCAGGAGGATGCGCTTTTTTCGGCGCTGGAGTAATGACAGTGCGTCTGCTTCAAAGGATGGGGCGATGAGCACTTCGTAAAATTGCGCATCGATCTGCTCGGCAAGAGGGAGGTCGACGGGGCGGTTGCTGATTAAGATGCCGCCAAAGGCCGAGACGGGATCTCCTGCAAGGGCTGCCTTCCAGGCTTCGTGGATCGTCGCTCTCCGCGCTACTCCGCAGGGGTTGGTGTGTTTGATGACGGCGAAGGCAGGTTGTTCCGCACCGAGGTCTGCCATGATGCCCATGGCCGCGTCGATGTCGAGCAGGTTGTTGTACGAAAGGGGCTTGCCGTGTAGTTGGTGTACGATTTCATACAGACGACCGAAAAAGGTAGCTCGCTGGTGGGGATTTTCGCCGTAGCGCAATGGTGTAGCTTGCTCGCTGGGTGGGAACGCACATTCGCTCCAAAAGGCATCGGTATCGACGGAGAGTACACCTTCGAGGTAGCGGGCAATGAGGGCATCGTACTGCGAACTAATGCGAAAGGCTTTGGCAGCCAAGGTCTTGCGCATTTCAAGGGTGGTGGTGGCGTCATGGATCTGGAGAATGTCCCTCAGCGTGGGATAGTCCTCCCTACTGGGGATGACCGCGACATAGTGGAAATTTTTCGCTGCTGCGCGAATCAAGGCGATTCCGCCGATGTCGATTTTTTCGATGATTTCGGCTTCGTCGGTGGTATGGCGGACGGTCTCTTCGAAGGGGTATAGATCCACCACGACCAGGTCGATGAGGGGGATGCGGTGTTCGCCGATTTGTCGGAGATGTGTCTCTTCGCGTCGGGCCAGCAGGCCGCCGAAGATGGCGGGGTGGAGGGTCTTCACTCGCCCATCGAGGATGGAAGGATAACCCGTGAGCTCTTCGACGCGTCGAAAGGGAATGCCCAAGGCCGCCAATGCATCGGCCGTACCGCCAGTAGCAATGATTCGAATACCCCTGCGATGCAGCATGTGGGCGATATCGTCGAGTTGGGCCTTGTCGTATACGGAGAGAAGGGCAGTTTGGATTTTTTGCTTCATAAAATGGTGGGCTTTTGGTGCAAAGCTACAAATCGCCCATCGATGTCGAGGGGTGATGAACTATTTAAAAAACGGAGCATTCTATAAAATGAAATAACTTTGTGGCCATGATGCGATGGATGTTTAAGAGTAAGATACATCGTGCTACTGTCACTGAGGCTGAGTTGCACTACGAGGGCAGCATCACCATCGATGAGGCCTTGATGGAGGCAGCTGATTTGAAGAGCGGTGAGCGCGTACAAGTGGTCAATGTCGACAACGGTGAACGCTTTGAGACCTATGTCATCCCGGGGCAGCGCAACAGTGGAGTGATATGCCTCAACGGGCCGGCGGCGAGAAAGGCCGTGGTGGGCGATACCATCATTATCATATCCTATGCCTTGATGACAGAGGAAGAGATGCAGCAATACCGGCCAGTGGTGCTCCATGTGGACAAGCACAATCGCATCGTAAAGAAGCCAGTAGACCTTGAAATCCGCACTTCATAAAATCACCGTTTTTGTCCTTTTTGCAGGGGCAGGGGCAGGCATTCTCCTGTGGCTTTACCGCAAGTTGAGTAAGAGCTATGCCCTTCAATGTGCAGAAATGGGACTAACGGACGATGCTTGCAGTTTGTGGCAAAAGCTCTGGACAGACTTTGCATCGGTCGACTTCTTCTGGTTGGGGATGGTGTTGGTAGCTTTCATGTGGAGCAATGTACTGCGCGCTTGGCGGTGGCAAATGCTCGTTCGACCGATGGGGTATCGACTGCGCTTTTGGAGTGCCTTTTACGGGATCATGCTCGGATATTTTGCCAATCTCGGGCTGCCGCGTGTGGGTGAAATCGTGCGCGCCGGAGCGGTAGCGCGGATGGACCAGCTGCCCATAGAGGTCACCCTGGGCACCACCGTGACCGATCGCATCTTAGATGTGTTGATGCTGGTGATCTTTTTGCTGTTCGGCCTGTGGCTCGAATTTGATGTGTTGATGCGGTGGCTTGCGTACGGTTTTGATGCGCTGTTTGGTCGAATAGATGGCATGACCGGCTTGGCTGCGGGCTCGGTGCTCCTGGCCATTGCACTGACGCGTCATCAGTGGAAAAAGTGGAAGTTGGTGCAAACCCTCATAGGGCGTGCCAAGGGATTTATTCGAGCTATGCTCAGCTTGCGCCACGTCGAGCAACCCGTGCGCTTTGGAGTGTACACCGTGGGCATATGGTTGATGTATTTTCTGATGATGTGGTTTTGCCTGTACAGTTATGAGCCGACGCGCCATCTCGGTCCGAAAGAGGCCTTTGTGACCTTTGACTTTGGCGCGTTGGGGATGATTGCACCCTTTCCCGGCGGGATGGGCTCTTTCCATTTTATGGTGATGCAAGCCTTAAAACACTACGGCATCGACGAAATATCGGCCTTTAGCTATTCGATGATCAACTTCTTTTCGGTGCAGATCTTTTGCAACGTCCTCTTCGGACTCATTGCACTGGTCTATTTTGGATGGAAACAAACAAAACCCCTAAGGGAGTCATGACGGATATGTATGCATTGATTCAACGAAGGATTGTGGATGTCGAGGAGGCGCAGCGAAGAGTACGCGGCGAGCGGCTCAAGGGGCGAAAGATCGCCTTTACCAATGGCTGCTTTGACATCCTTCACGCGGGCCACATCAAGCTCTTGGGACAAGCCAAGGCTTATGGAGATGTCCTAATCGTTGGCCTCAACAGTGACCGCTCTATCCAGCAAATCAAGGGTGGATGCCGTCCTGTGGTAGACCAACACAGTCGTGCCTTGGCGGTTGCTGCCTTATTGCCCGTCGATCTGGTCGTCGTATTTGATGAGCCGACACCGGAGCGGTTGATACGCGCTCTCGAACCCGATGTGCTCATCAAAGGGGCCGATTGGCAAGGCAAGGAAGTCGTGGGAGCTGAGCTGGTCAAGGCCCGTGGAGGGTCGGTGCACTTCATCGATCTCGAAGACGGCTATTCGAGTAGCAGCATCATCGAGCAAATTGTCCATCGATGCGCATAAAAGAGTTGGCCGAATATTTAGAGCACATAGCTCCGCTATCGCTTCAGGAGTCGTACGACAACAGCGGCCTCATCATCGGCGATGCTTCTCAGGAGATACGGGGCGTGTTGATATGTCTGGATGTGACGGAGCCCGTCGTGGAAGAAGCTATCGAAATGGGCTGTAATCTCATCGTCAGCCATCATCCGCTGATCTTTCAGGGGATTAAGCGCATTACGGGCGAAAACTACATCCAGCGGTGCATCGCCATGGCGATCAAACGCGATATTGCCATCTATGCCATACACACCAATTTAGACAATACGCTCATGCGGGGGGTCAATACGCGCATTGCCGAAATGCTCGGAATAGTCAACTATCGGGCCCTGCAGCCCAAGGCCCCACCAGCCGAACTGGCATACGATTGCCCCCCAGAACTCATCGGTACAGGGCTCATTGGAGAGCTTCCCGAGCCCATGCCCTTTGAGCACTTTCTCTACAAGGTAAAAGAGACGATGCGGGTGGCTTGTCTTAAACACACGGCTTTGCCCGCCGAGCCACTCCATACCGTTGCCCTCTGTGGGGGAGCTGGGAGCTTTTTGCTTCGGACCGCCATTCAAGCGGGGGCTCAGATGTATATTTCGGCTGATTTTAAGTACCACGAGTTTTTTATCGCCGATGGCAAGATCGTCATCGTCGATATCGGCCACTATGAGAGTGAACAATTTACCATGGAGCTGTTAAAAGAAATGATAAGGGAAAAATTTACTACCTTTGCATGCCACGTGACCAGGCACGTCACCAATCCGGTGCACTACCTCTAAAAAGCTGACGGCGTTATGGCGCAAACTGCAGAACTAACCGTTCGTGAAAAGCTCATGGAGCTGTACGAGCTCCAACAAATCGATAATGCCTATAATGAAATTGAGATCCTCAAGGGCACCTTGCCCATGGAAGTGCAAGATCTCGAAGATGAAATCAGCGGCTTAGAGACACGCCGCGATAAGCTCAGTGAAAAGCTCAAGGAGCTTCGCGAAGAAGTGCTCCACTACGAGCGCCGTATGGAAGAGAGCCGATTGACCAAATCGAAGTACGAGGAGAAGATTAACAAGGTCAAGAATAACCGAGAATACAACACACTCCTCAAGGAGATAGAACTCATCGAGCTCGAGTTGGAGACAGCTAAAAAGCGCCACGACGAGTATTTTCAACAATACTCCATCGTCGAGCGGGAGTTGGAGGAAGTCAATGCCCGTATTGAAGAGAGCAAGAAGATCCTCGAAAAAAAGCGCCTCGAGCTCGACAAGATCATTGAGAAGACCGAAAAGGACCAAGAGCGATTACTCAAAAAGATCGAAAAAGCTCGCAAAAAGATCGACGATCGGCTTTTGCGCGCCTACGACCGCGTCAAAGAGCGTTATAAAAACAAGCTCGCTGTGGTGACCATCGATCGGGGTGCCTGTGGTGGCTGTCATTACAAATTGCCTCCTCAGGTACAGCTCGATGTCAAAATCATGCGGCAGATCATCACCTGCGAGCACTGTGGGCGCGTACTGGTCGACGAAGAGGCCCTCTTCGCCAATGAAGAGAGCGAGTAAATAGGCATGGCGTGGTAGCTCAGCCGGTTAGAGCGCAGGATTCATAATCCTGAGGTCGAGGGTTCAAGTCCCTCCCACGCTACAAGGACACGCTCCGACAAAGTGTGTGGGGCTCAAGCGATACATTAGCACGAGCAAAAAGGAAAATACCGTAGACAAATGCACGCAAAACCCAATCCGTTTGCACATCTGACAGAGCAAGAAAAACAGCTCCTCATCGACGCACTGCCCAATATTACCTTGCTCATAGCCAGTGCGGACGGCTCCATCGACGATAAGGAAATCCAATTTGCCGAAAAACTCGCATATATACGCAGTTACCTCAAAGACAATCCCCTCCACGAAATCTACGCCGACGCTGCCGCCATCATGGACCAGCGCATCAAAGACCTGCTCTCCGAGGCACCCGAAGAATACGAGCAACGCATCGCCTATTTTAGTGAAAAGCTCGCCCAGCTCAACGATGTGTTGGCCAAACTCGATATTGCTACGGCTTCGGAATTGTATAAGAGCTGGCGCACCTTTGCCCTACAAATCGCCAAGGCCAGCGGTGGATTCCTCGGCGCCTTTAGCGTGACCAAAGAAGAAGAAGAGCTCGCCAAATTACCCATGATCAAACCACCCATGTAACTTGTGCGTTGTATTGTTAGTGCCGTAGCGCACAGTAAGAACATACACAACCATGATTTACCGCAGCGCGGACGAATTTCTCGACCACTATCCCGCGCAAACCGAACGAATACTCGATGTGCGCAGCCCCTCTGAGTACCGCCATGGGCATATACCCACTGCAGTGTCTTTCCCACTCTTTAGTGATGAAGAGCGCAAAATCATCGGAACACTCTACAAACAACGCGGGCGCGAAGCCGCCCTCATCGAAGGCGTGTCATTGGTCGCCCCTAAGATGAAGGACTGGTTAATGCGCGCGCTGGAGTGGAAGGACTGCCGAGCGCTCTGGATGTATTGCTGGCGCGGAGGGATGCGCAGTCGAAGCATGGCCTGGTTGCTCTCACTCATCCCCGTGCCGGCCGTCGTCGTACAGGGCGGGTATAAGGCCATACGGCGCGCTATGGCAAGGCGCCTGGAGGCAATGCCGATTCAGCTGATCGTGCTGGGCGGCAAGACAGGGAGCGGGAAGACCCAGATACTTCATCATCTTCAAGAACTCGGCGAGCAGGTGCTCGACCTCGAAGCCCTCGCCCGCCATCGCGGATCGGCCTTTGGCCATCTCCTCCTCCCCGACCAACCCAGCGGCGAACACTTTTTTAATGAAATCTACTACCATCTCGCCCAAATGGACGTCACCAAACCCATTTGGGTGGAGGCCGAGAGCCGTCAGATCGGAAAGGTTCCCATACCCGAAGCCCTGTGGCAAAAGATGCAAAGCGCTCCGCGCATCGACCTCGAAGTGCCGTTGCATCGACGTGTAGAGAGGCTGGTCGCCGAATACGCCCGGGCTCCAAAAGAAGAACTCATGGCAGCCTTTGATAAGATACGCAAGCGCCTCGGCGACCTGCGCTATCGTCAGGCTCTGGATGCCCTCCGCAACAACGACTTCCACCTCGCAGCCCAAATCGCACTCCACTACTACGATAAGACTTATACTTATGCGCGTGACCATGCTCCTAACCCCATCCGGATCCTGCACGCCGTCAATGCGGAGCCGATGATTGAAATCGCCCAGCAGTTAAAAAGTATGAAACAGATGGTGCTCGGCCGATCATCACAAGTGAAAGTGCTAAACCCAAAGGCATCGACCAGATGAGATCAACTATTTCATATTCGAAAAAAACGACCACGCATGACTGAAAAAATCCGTCTGACGGAGTACAGCCACGGTGCTGGATGCGGATGCAAGATTGCCCCTGCTCCCTTAGAGCAGATGCTTCAAGGTGTGGGTTTTGCTCCCACCAATGGTCGGCTGCTTGTCGGAACGCATACGGGCGATGATGCTGCTGTCATGCGATGGGATGAGCGCGAAGTCGTCATCTCCACTACCGATTTTTTTATGCCCATCGTAGACGATCCCTACGACTTTGGACGTATTGCAGCGGCCAATGCCCTGAGCGATATCTACGCCATGGGCGGTACACCGATGATGGCGATTTCCATACTCGGGTGGCCGATCAAAAAGCTGCCCGTTGAGCTGGCTTCGGAGGTTATCAGGGGAGCGTTGTCGAGCTGTCAGAAGGCGGAGATTCCCCT
>JALWKB010000061.1 GCA_026996805.1 Saprospiraceae bacterium
ATAAGGGGCTTATGCGTCGATTGGGCGTAGTGGTATTGTTGGCTGCACTGGCGGCCAGTATGGGTTGGATTATGGTGGCCAGTGGGCTTGTCGACCGTCCGTGGGTCAATGCGTACAAGCTCAGCTTACACCTCGGCATTGGCATCGCCGTATTTGGATATCTCCTGCGCACTGCGTGGTTTGAGACGCCCATGCCTGAGGTAGTCGCGCCCGATTCGCTTGTGCGAGCCTTAAAGGTCTTTCTCATTCTCCTCTTTTTGCAGATCCTCGTAGGTGGTGCCGTATCGGGCATGAAAGCGGCCATTTACTATCCCACCTGGCCCCTGATGAACGGCGAGTGGATCCCCTCGGTGCTTCTTCAGTCGGAGCACTGGACATGGGACAATCTCAAGGCCTACGACACCCATCGCTTTGCACCTGCGCTCATCCAGTTTACCCATCGCATCATCGCCTACATCCTGTGGATAGTCGCAGTGTATCTCCTCATAAAATACCACAAGCATGTGCCGCTGGAGATACATCTGTTTCTGCTCTTGCTGTTGATGGTCTTGACCATTCAACTGATATTGGGCATCTATACAGTGATTAACAGCAGGGGATACATACCCGTCACCTTAGGTGTGTTTCATCAAATGGGAGCTGTGGTGACGCTGGCGGTGGCTTATTCCCTCTATCATTGGCTGCGTTATCGTGGTGCTTGCGGTTTGGACAAGCTCTGATGTGTGCCGTTCAGCATTCCATCAGCGATTTCATACGGTATAAAATCGTTGTATAAAATCGTGAAGATCACAGCACTTATCCCTACTCCTCCAAGGATGAAACCCCCTTTCAAAAATTTTCTTATATTTGTTTAGCGGCCAGTTGCAAAAAAATTTAATGCCTCAGGCAGCGAAAAGCCCGAAAAACTTATCCTTATATCAGTACCAATGAGGCGTAAAAGCGACATATCCTCAATCCTTGAGGGATGTCTACGCGGCGATGCAAAATGTCAGAAGCAGCTCTATGAGCTGTATTGTGAAGAGGCCTTTGGTATCTGTCGTCGCTATGCGCGCAACGATCAAGAGGCCGAGGATATGTTGCAAAGCGCCTTTGTCAACATCTATCGGTATCTACACAAGTTTGAGGGACGTGGGTCGTTTTCGTCGTGGATTCGTACAATCATCGTACACAATTGTTTGGTCTACCTAAAGCAACACCGTCATATGTACAGAAACATTGAGATCAGCGATCAGCACTACGCCACCGAGCCAGCCGATTCAGCTTTTTCGCATTTAGAAAAAGAGGATCTGCTTAAAATGGTACAACAGCTGCCTGACGGATATCGCGAGGTGTTCAATCTCTTTGCCATCGAGGGCTATAGTCATCGCGAAATTGCAGCCAAGCTCGGCATCGCGGAGAGTACCTCACGGTCTCAACTGACCAAGGCGCGCCGCCTATTGCGCAACCTCATCATCAAAAGCAAAAACCTCGTGCTATGAGTATCGACAAGCGTCAATGGTTAGACGATTATTTTCGTGCCCAACTCAAAGACTATCGCACGACTCCTCCCCCGCGGGTATGGAACAACATCTATTCCCAGCTGCGAAGGGACAAAAAAATCGGCTATACACTGGGAGGACGCCTCTTAGCTGGATTGTTGGCCGTGTTTTTTCTATGGCTCTGGTGGATTGATACCTCAGTGATAGACCCCTCAACAACTATCCAGCCAGTAGATGTACCCCAGGAGAACACCCCCGCAATCGTCGAACCCCACTCTCTCAACCCAACCGTAGCTCGCACGGAGAGCAAACCACAAACACTGCCCACGCAGATAACAGAAGCTCCTCAGGCTCCAACCAAGGGGCAACACCCCAACAGTGTCAAGAAGGAAACAAAGCTGCAAGACTCCTCCCGCTCTCAGCTCTCCACACCCCCAAACAGATCATCGGAGTTTGCCAGGTCTACTACACCCATGGCCAAGACCGCTACACCCTCGTCAACGAATACACTTCTATCTGATGCTACTGCTCCACCTGCCGCTGTTGACAGATCGACAGCGAAAGCAACGCCTTTTGGGCGCGCATCGACGGAAAGGAACAATGCGGATAGATTTCATCGCTTGCCTCCATTCCGCCATCGGCCAGTGCAAAGCATTACTACCGCTGTGCCAGCATCGCTACCGATCGGCGGCTCGGATTGTATGAAACTCGTCTATCGGCCGTATCATCACAGAAGCCTTGAAATCAGTGTTGGTCCCTTCATTTCAGATCGACTGCTCTACACCTTAGACTCCTCGTGGCAGGATCTCATCTTCAAGCGCAACGAAGCAGAGTCCCAACGTCGGTCCTGGAATGCGAGCATTCTCTATCGCTGGTCCGTAGCCAGAGATGTGTACATCAAGAGTGGAGTACAGGTGCACATGCTTCGCGAACAATTTCGCTACCAAAACGGCATAGATGTCAAGTACATCATCAACAGCAATGGCGACACGATCAAGCGAATCGAAAAGCCTCACTACGATCTCTTCACCAATCGCTATACCTTCTGGGACATTCCCCTCTACATCTCCTACACCTGGGGCATCCATCGCATATTTGTCGACCTCAACTCGGGCATAACTTTCAACTTTTTCAGCCAGCAGAGTGGATATCTCTACGATTATGAAGGCAAGGCCAAGCCCATGCACGCCCTTCTGGAAAACGCGAACTCCCCCTTTCGCCGCTTTGCAGGCTTGAGCTTGTCCCTCTCGCTCAATTTAGGCTATCAATTCAACCCCCAATTTGGGGCATTTGTAGAGCCCGGCGTACAGTATTTCCTCCGTCCGCTCTCGACAGAGGCCTATCCCATCAAACAGAAATACGTATTTTACCGTTTCAACTTAGGAGTGCGGTATACGCTCTTCGAGTGAGTGATCATGCGTATTTCTTCGTTTGGGCAAAACGATCTCTACATAAGTCTGCACCTCCTGGCGATAGAGCCGGCACTGCGGGGTTTGCTCATCGGCGGCGAATACGGCACGGGTAAAAGCAGTATCGTACGAGCTTTACGCCCGCTTTGGGGCGATAGGCCCTTTGTGGAAGTGCCCATCTCGTGTACGACCGACCGCCTCCTCGGCAGCATGGATTGGGGTAAAACGCTGCAGGAGGGAAGGGCGCATTTTATAAAAGGGTTGATCGCCCAGGCCCATGGAGGCGTGCTCTTTTTAGACAATATACACCTCTTCCCAAGCGAAATACTCTTCCCCATACTCTACACCCTCGAGACGGGACGTATACCTAGCTCAGGTAGCCCAAGCGACAATGGAGCATCTATACAAATCTCACTCATCGGCACCTACAATCCCTCGGAAGGAGGCTTACCCGACTATCTGGTACAAAAGATGGGCATGCACGTCTTTACGCGCACCATCACCCATTTGCCCATCCGGATGTACATGACCAAGCGGCTCTACGAGCTTCCGCCTCCCTCCCACGACGACATCCTGCGCATCGAACGCGCCCGCCGATTACTTCCGAAGATACGCACGTATCCGCAACATATACAACTCATCGCCGAGCTCGCCCAGCGCATGGGCATCCAAAACAATGCTTCGGAGATATTGGTCTTGCGCGGAGCAAAGGCACATGCAGCGCTCCATCTGCGCGAGGAAGTCAATGAGCAAGACGTCTATTTATCGGCACGGCTCATCTTTTCTGACAAGATCGCTGCCGTTGAAAAACTCGGCTCCGAGCGCCCCTCGGATGGGCGCACCCAGAAGCAAGACGCCACCGCCGACGAACGTGCTGAGGAGCACACCAATGCCGCAACCAACCCTCCTACGAAGTCCGAACTACAGCCACCCGATGACGGCAGCGGTCCCAACTCCGATGGGACTCAAGCCATCACCCAGCCCGATCGTCAACAAGAGCATTCGGCATCGAAGAGCACCATCAAAGAGCTCTCAAAGGAAATCAATTACGAAGATGCTGGCCCTGTGGACATCCCTCCCATAGAAGGCAAACACCGTGGCGGAAAACACGTCTTGGCTGGTTCGCACGTCCAAACACTCAACTATCGCCGAGGACGCCACGTTCGCTCTGTGCCCGGCCAGCCCAAACAGGGCAAGGTCGACATCATCGCCACCATTCAGGCAGCTATTGCCGGCGGCGGATTATCCCCTTCATCCGACAAGCCACTCCATATCCGCCCCGAGCACTTTCGCATCAAGCAGTTTCGCCAAAAGAGCGGCTTGCTCTTCATCATAGCAGTAGATGGCTCCGGCTCCATGGCCATCAATCGTCTCCACGCAGCCAGACAGTGCGTGGCGCATCTGCTGCAAAAATCGTATGCCTACCGCGACAAAGTAAGCCTTTTGTACTTTCGCCAGAGCGAGGCCCGATGGATACTCTATCCCGGTCAGAGTCTAACGCGTGCTCAACACAGTCTGCAGAAATTCCCCGTCGGTGGACGCACCCCCTTGAGCGATGCACTGATGAAAATCCACACCATGGCCCATAAGGCACGCCAACACTGGCACGTAGCAGGCACCGTGTTGTACCTCTTCACCGATGGCAAGGCCAACCAGCCCCTGGCTGCCGTGACCCACAACGGACGCAAGGAAGTCATCGCACGCCAAGAAATCCGACGCCTCGCAAAAAATCTACAACCTCATCTGTTGAAAGCCGTTGTATTTGATACACGTTGTTATTATCAACAGGATAGCGAAGCGCGTGACGTGGCTAAGTGGCTGGGTGCCGAATACCACTACATGCCGAAACGCCAAAAAGACAGCGCTATCCTACATATTGTCGATGCCTCAGTGGAGCAAATACGCAAGGGCCAAACACCATGACACAGAGCTTGCGCACATACCTCCAAGATCCACTCCTGTACACGCTCTATCAGCGCGTGCGCGAAGCGGGTCCGATACGGAGTATTTCCCTCGACATCACGCACAAGTGCAACCTGCGCTGCATCGGATGCTATTACTTCAATGAAGACATGGACCGATTTTACACCGACGACGATGCCGACCTCGATGCCTTTATCGAGCGCGAACTACAGCGCGGCACTAATTTCATCACCATTGTCGGAGGCGAACCCTCCATCGCCCTGCGGCGCCTGCGCAAGCTCTACCGCCATTTTAAGCTCAGTGTAGCCACCAATGGGGTCAAACGAATCCCCAAAGAGGGACTCGAAGAGCTGCCCATCGGTATAGCCCTCTGGGGCGACCCAGAAACGGACAAATTCCTCCGCGGGGGCGGCAAGATCGACATTTTCTCCAAAGCGCTGCGCCATTACAAAGACGACGAGCGGGCTTTTTGGTACTTTACCGTAGCGCCCGGCCAGGCCCATATCATCCCCGAGGTCGTACCGCGCCTGCTGGACAATGGCAACATGGTGCTGTTCAACTATTACTCCGACCTGGCTGGACTGGGCGGAGCGTACGACTATCGGCAAGGCTTTGACGAAGTGCGCGCCCAAATCGACCGCATGATCGAGCGCTATCCCGGACGCATCCTCATGACTCCCTATTTCAACAAGGTCGTCGCCACGGGCAAACTCTTCGACATGACTTGGGGATACGAAGTCTGTACCAATGTGTCGACCAATCTCGAGATGAATGCCGAGCGTATGCAAAACGGCTATCCCTACAACCGACACTTCCGAGCTTACAATGCCGACTTTAAGACGACGCGGCGATGCTGTACGGGACACCAGCGCGATTGTGCTTCCTGCTTTGATACTTGGGAGCACTTTTCGTGGATCATGGTTCATGCCAAAAAGCACTTGCGCAGCTTTGCGCATTTCACTGGCTGGCTCACGACCGTTTATCTCTTTTACTTCATCAATCGGTTGGTCGACTTTCAAGAGGGTAAGGAGCTCCTCTACCGCATCCACAAGCATCCCGCTTTTGCCAGCTTAGTAGCGCATGAGTGACCCCTACCAGCTCCCCCCTGCTC
>JALWKB010000062.1 GCA_026996805.1 Saprospiraceae bacterium
CACCAATACTTCAATGTGGATCCAGAAATCATCTGGGTCATCGTTTGCCAGCACCTGCCAGAATTAAAATCGGTACTTTCCCAAATGCACGAAGACTTAAAAGGCCATTAATATCCTTGGAAGCATCCTAAAAAATCCCTTCTCGCACATCTCAACTTACTGTCGAACAACCACGCCTCGCTCAAATCGACACGCCAGAAATCGCCTGACCGACGACCGACCGAGAGACGCATCAGTATCCTCATAGTCACCGCCCCGCATCGCCTTCCCCCAGCGCCCTCCTGGTACGGGGGAAGGGGTTGGCACTGTGGCGGAAATGGCCTATCTTTGAACCGAAAGCTACTTCCGACCATGCAAACGCTCACCATCCGCTTGCGCACGCGCACGCCCCTCTGGACCGGCGGTCTCGACGGCTCGATGGACCGCATCCACGAGACGGGCCTCCTCGGCAGCCTTCGCTGGTGGTACGAGGCCATCGTGCGGGGCCTGGGAGGATGGGCGTGCGATCCGACAGAAGGCGACCGGTGTCCAGACCGTCAGGGTCGATATTGCGATGTATGCACGGTATTTGGTGCTACGGGATTGCAACGGGCTTTTCGACTTGAAGGGCCAGTTTGGTGGAATAAGGAGCGAAGCAAAAAGTTGGTGCTCAAAATGCGCGATCATCGGGGTTGGCATTTAGGAAGAGGTTTATTAGGAGAAGGGACGCTTCAGTTTGTACCGTTACGGCTTCCTAAAGGCTGGTCACGTGAAAATTTATGGAAAACATTGAGCCTTACCTTGTACTTGATTGAGTGCTGGAGTGGTCTGGGAGCGCACACACAGCAGGGATATGGAGTTCTCGAAGTAGATGGATTGCTTCCATCAGATTTGGATGGATGGGAACCTTGGCCTCAACAACGAAGCACCCTACGAAGTATCCAACGTCTTCCTGACAGGCCATCACTGGACGGGTTCTTCTTCGCTAAAGTGCGTTTTACTATAGAAAGCCATGAACCAAAAAAATGGCTCCACAAATGTGTACACAATATATCTCCCACCGATGAACTGAATTGGTATCTTCAACAGTCCAATGCATCCCAACAACGCTCGGTACTGCCTCTGGCACCTGTTGTGCGCTATCACTTGCGCCATATGGTGCGTTCCAAATGGGACGGAAAATACCATCTGAGACATCGCCTCATGGGTGAATTAGGGCAAAAGTCCCTCATCCATGTCTCCCACGCCTATCCCGTTAAAGAAAATAAATGGGAATTCCGCATATGGGGATGGATGCCTGAGTCATTATCAAAAGGTGTCTCACGTGCTGATGTGCTCACAGAATTAAAAAGTTGGCTGGGCGTCTCTCAACACCACCAATGGCACCCAACCCAAAACGCACAGCTCTGGATAGACCTCCATCTCACTAATCCGGAGATTTGCTGGTACGAAATAAAGTCAGACGAAAGCACAGAAACCTACCTCCAAGAACTCCTCAAGTGCGATTGTAAAAAAAGCCCATCATGACCAACCCAGACCTTAAACATCTTGTGCGTCATTTACAACAAATACTGGACAAGCGTCTGGACGCAGTGGTGCTTTTCGGTTCTCGAGCACGCGGGACCAGCCAGCACGAAAGCGATTGGGATCTGCTCATCGTAGTCCACGATCTGCCCACCAGTCCGCTCCAGCGATGGCAATGGTTTCACAAACAGACGGATCAATTGCCCCCAGCCACAGACATTTTACTCAAAACACCCGAAGAATGGTATGCGCATCTTTCCTCCCTTACATTAGATGTAGCACTCGACGGGCAGATCCTCTATGATGCCCACGGGCGCATGCATCGCTTTTTGGAAAAAACACGCGAGACTATACAGAAAGCAGGTTTGTATCGTGAATTCTACCATGGACACTATCTGTGGCGCACAGCATCGCATGAAAAACACTGGTACAAACGGCTTCAAGAAGCCCTTGGCGTATGACCTCACCCATCACATTCAGGTTTCGCCTCGCCCTGGGGTTTTTGGAAGAGGCTGAACAGGATGCTGCACTTGGCCGCTGGCGAGCATGCGTTGCGCATGCACAACTGTCTGTAGAAAATGCATTGAAGGCAATTATTGCCTTATTTACACCAGTACCACGAACACACACTCCCACAAAAATTTTAAGCACAATGCTAATGAAAGGGGACATCCCCCATCAAGACCAGCAAGATGTCCAAAAAATCATAGGCATAGCTCAAACGCTGGACTCCAACGCGATACACGCCCAAACCGATTACGGAGATGAATTTCACGGCTTGACTCCGTGGGAACTCTTCTCCGAAGAAGATGCACAACAAGCGCTGACCATCGCCCGACAAGTAATGGAAGCAGCAACAGCCTTAATCCAAAAATACAATGACGACTATGAAACGTGAATTTGGCGCAGTATGGAATCTCTATCGCGAAGTTACAACTCTTGGAGCTGAAGTCAACCAGCTTTTGGAAGAGGAGCGCAGAGCAAGTAAAGATCAAAAAAGACCAAAAAAAAGAGAGCGCGAGCAAAAACAACGCGAGATTCACAATATCTTCAGAACATTCATCCAAGAAGGGAAATGGAACGAAGGAGTTATACCTGATGAAGGTGCTCGTCTGATGATACTAACACAGATTCTGCCCACAGATGCAATCTGCTCTGGCACCTCAACCCAATGTAAAGACTATATCAAGGGCAAAGACGGACTCCAGCAATGGTACTATGCCGGCGACCTGCAAAGTCCAAGGGGGAATTTCCAGCAATTCCTGTGCAGGCGCCTGCGCTGGATGGCTCCTCTCATCGGCTACAGCACCCTGCACGAAACCATCGCACCACAAGAGCCCAATCTCTCCCTCTTCCCACCCGGCTCCTTCACTCTGCACATCCCCTTCACCCTCCGCAAGCCCTACATCAGCAAAGACGATACCGACTTCTACATTGTCGACAATCCCGTCAAAAAAGAGTGGGTCTTCAAAGTGCCCTATATTGCGCCCAGCCAGTGGAAAGGCGCACTGCGGGCGGCAATGGTGCGGGAGCTCGTAGCCTGGTGGAAGGACCTTGAGCACAGGGATCCTCAAGCGTTCGCCCATCGCCGCTTCCGCTTGGCATTGCTCTTCGGCGACGAAAAGGGAGAAGAACAAGGAGCAATCAAAGGCCTGAGCAAATACCTGGATAATATCGGCAGTGACGAAGCAGCAAAAATCTTTCGGGACAAACTGCGCGCACATTTCAGGGTCCCCGATGACAAGCCCTTGCCGCACTACAGCGGCTGCCTCCACTTCTACCCCACCTTCTTCGACCGCATCGGTCTGGAAGTCATCAACCCCCACGACCGGGCAACGGGCGCGGGGAAAAATCCCATCTACTTTGAATGCGTCCCTGCCGGCACAAGAGGCGTGTTTTCCCTCCTCTACGTCCCGCTCCTCTTCCATCCATCGGAAGAAACCGCCAGAGCCGACCTTGCCACTATCACGGAAGGCATCCACGCCATGCTCACCAAATACGGCTTCGGCGCCAAGACCAGCAGCGGTTACGGCGTGGCGGTGGTGGATCGCCATCTGATAAATCTGCAACCACAGGACTGGCAAACAGTTTTTAAACAAAAATGGCAAAGTGACACATGACAGAGTTCCTGAAACCGCTGCTTGAAGGATACCGCTCTGAACGGCTCATCAACTTGATGCGTCGAATTGCGCCTTTTGAACGGGAAGAAGAGGGCGAAAGTTATAAACATTTAATCAAAGAAGGCTGGCCCTTTGATGAGGCCAAAAAGTTGGGTGTCATTGAGCTTTCCGATGTGCAAAAGGTCGTGGTAGCCGACGTACATTTGGTACGCGAGCTGAGCTCACGCACGGGCAAAAAGATGCAGTTTGAGCTGGGCAAGCGCATACTCAAGGCGGGCAACTACAATGCAGGCATTTTTGCTTTCTACGATGACGATGACCGCTTTCGACTCTCGCTCATCACGACTACCTATCACGGCACGCGCAGAGCGTTCAGCTCCTATCGCCGCCACACCTTCTTCGTAGACCCGGCACTCCCCAACAAAACATTCGTACAGCAACTCAGTCGTGCCCACTTTTACAGCCTGGAAAAAATACTGGAGGCCTTCTCATTGGAGGCAGTTACTGACGCATTCTATCAGGAATTCAAGCCCAAATACGAGGCGATTGCCAAGGCTGTAGTGGGAACAACCGACAAACAACTCAAACAGGATTTTGCGCTGCTATTCGTCATACGGGTCATCTTTTTGGGATTTGTCCAGAAAAAAGGCTGGCTGGGGGACAAGTTGCGTTTTTTGCAGAGCTTCTGGATTGAGTATCGCAACAGCAACCAGCCGGCGGATACATTCTACCGCCAGTGGCTCAAACTATTGTTCTTTGAAGCCCTCAATAAGCCACCAGAAAAAAGTTCGATGGCGATAACCTTCCATTTTCATCCGAAACACTACAGATCCTCCAGAAGGCCCCCTACCTCAACGGCGAGCTTTTCAAAGAGAAGACGGGCGTTGATAAACAGGAATTGTGGATTCCCGATGCGCTCATCGGTGATTTCTTCGATTTCCTCTTCCAGTACAACTTCACCGTCGAAGAAAATGAACTCTACGACGAGGAGCTGGAGCTCAACCCCGAATTCCTCGGCATCATCTTCGAACGCCTCACCAACATGGAAGATGGAGCTGTTTACACACCGCGCGTGGAGGTGGATTTGATGTGCCGCCTGGCACTGGTCAAATGGCTGGAGCGCAACACTGATATCCCACGCGATACTCTTTATCGCTATTTCTTCCCCGATGAAAGCCCATTGGAAGTTCCTCTTACTGCGGAGCAAGTTCGAACCTTGATTAACTGTCTGGATAGCGTCACCGTCTGCGACCCAGCAGCGGGCTCTGGTGCCTTTGAGGTAGGGATGCTCCAGGTGTTGGAGCCTGCCTTAGAAGACCTCTACGGCCGGGTAAAGACGTCCTCCGAGTCGAAGGATAGCGCCCCCTCATCCTTTGAGCGAAAAAAAGCCATCATCGAGCGGACCCTTTACGGTGTGGAGGTCAAGCGGTGGGCAGTATGGATCAACCAGCTGCGACTGTGGCTCACCCTGCTTGTGGACATGCCCGACGATTTAAAGGAATCTAAAAAGCCCCTTTTGCCCAATCTTACGTTCAAAGTACGCACTGGCGACTCTTTAGTGCAGCGAATCGGCGACCACACCTTTCCCATACAGAAAAACGTCAACCTCCCTGAATCATTAAATCGTAAAGTCAAGGAACTCAAACAGAAAAAACGGGACTACTTCTACAACCGTATAAAGGATCATCGGTTACTTGAACAGGAGGAACTGAACCTCTTCCGTGAAATCCTTAATGAGGAAATCAGCGATCGCAAGAGAAAAATACAGAGTCTTCAACAGAAACTTAATTATAAAGCACCGGAAATGTTTGATTTGCAACCTGCGGAAAAAGAAAATACGGAGAAACAGCGAATCCAGAGGGAAATTCAGAACCTGCAGGCTGAAATTGCGAATCTGGAGGAGCAAATACGAAATCTTCGTGAAGATCGCCCCTACATCTGGAGTCTGGAGTTTGCAGAGATTTTCTTTGACAAAGGCGGGTTTGACATCATCATCGGCAATCCGCCATACGTAAGACAGGAGAAGATAGCGGACCCTAACGGCATCATCCCTCCTTATGAGTACAAAGATGCTCTTTTAGAGTTGGTGCGGTTGGACTTTCCGGATTACTTCACCAGGACCCGGGCTGAGGTACATACATTTATTAAAGGCCGCAAACCCAGCAAGCGCTCCGACCTCTATACCTACTTTTACATCCGCTCCCTTCGGCTATTGAACGAGAAAGGCGTACACGTCTTCATCTGCTCCAACTCCTGGCTGGACGTGGGCTATGGCACCTGGCTACAGGAATTCTTCTTGCGTAGAGTGCCACTTTACATGGTCATCGACAACCATGCCAAGCGCTCCTTTGTCCGCGCCGATGTGAACACCATCATAACCGTGGCCAGCGCACCGCTGCCCTGGGGTGACACACCCAAAGATCATGTCGTGCGCTTCGTGGCCTTCAAAAAGCCCTTTGAAGAGGTGGTCAATGCCGACAACTTCATCATCATAGAAAACACTCAGAAAATCCTCAAGACCTCCGGCTTTCGCGTGTACCCCATCACAGTAAAAGAGCTCATTGAAGAGGGCTCCGAACACACCTTCTTGGGTCCCGGCAAATACATCGGCGACAAATGGGGCGGTAAATATCTGCGCGCGCCGGATATTTTCTTTACCATTTTAGAAAAAGGAAATCGCTATCGCATGCTCCTTCAAGATGGCTTATCTATCATCGTAGAAGACATCACAGATCAGTTAACAGACTAATTTATGCGACACGACCGAAGTGAAATACTGGATATTTTACAACATCTGGACAAGAAGTCCGCTGCCAACTTTGAATCAGAAACGCTGGAATTTAAAGGGTGGAGCAAAGAATGGGATACGAATCCAAAGAAGCTCTACCGACTCCTGGCTGAGTATGCTGTGTGCCTGGCGAATCACAAAGGTGGTACCATCGTGCTTGGGGTTCGGGACAACGTAAGAGGAAAAGAACATGCAATTACTGGCTGTGGGCGTTACAACCTTCATAAGATTCGAACGCGGATTTATGATCTTACGGATCCCAGGCTAATTGTGGAAGCAGAGGAGCTATTGCTGGACGAACTGGGCGTCCGACTTTTGCTTATCCATGTTCCGCCGGGAATTTCAGCGGTCCACACCACAACGGAAGGGGTAGCGAAAATTCGCATTGGGACGGAATGTAAACCTATGACGGGCTCGATGCGCCTCCAGCGATTGAGTCTGTCGGGCGAACTGGATCTAACTGCTAAACCAATTGCGGAACTGGAGCAAGACGATCTGGATCCTGACAGCATCAGAAGACTCCGGAATCTCGTGCAAAGCCAGTCGTCTAATTCCCCGCTGGTGAACCTTGACGAGACGCAGTTTTTAGAACAAATTGGCATCACCCGGGAAGGCGTTCCTACCGGAGCAGGGATTCTTCTTGTGGGCAAGGAGCATGTTATCCGAAAACATTTCCCCAACCACGAGGTCGAGTACCTGCGTATGAAGCATAATGAGGTGGAATACGAACGCCGAGAAACCTTTCACTGTGGACTGCTCCACATTCTGGATGCAGTACACGAAAACATTGAACTTTACAACACAGTAACTCCTGTTCAGGCAGGACTTTTCCGTTATGAGATTAAGGATTTTCCCGAGGAAACATATCGCGAGGCAGTACTCAACGCCGTGCTCCATCGCGACTACCTTGCACCGGGTTCAGTGTTTATCAAACACTACCCCGATCGAATGGAGATTAGCAATCCCGGTGGGTTTCTTGCAGGTATTACTCCCGACAATATTCTGCGTCAGGATTCCCATCCTCGAAATCGACATCTGGCGGAAATTCTCCGTCGCATTGGATTAGTGGAAAAAGCCGGTATGGGCGTCAAGCGAATGTTTCGCTCCCAACTGCTTTCTGGCAAACAACCACCATCCTACTGGACGAATGGAAAAGCCGTCAGGGTAGTGCTGAGAAACGGGACTGTCGATGCAGATTTCGTTCGCTTCGTGCACCAACAGGATAAGCAGGGAAATCCGCTATCGCTGGACCAGCTTCTAATCCTTTCAGCGCTTCGTCGACGACGGGAAATTACCCTTCCTGATGCTGCCACTATCCTGCAGCTTGATCATCGCCGAACCCGAGAAATCCTGATGGAAATGGTACATAAAGGGCTTCTGGAAAAAAGTGGGATCCGCAAAGGACAGATTTTCCGTCTTAGTGGAGGCGTGTATCGTGCATTGGGAGAATCGGTCTCTTATATCCGCGAGCGAGGCATTGATGCCTTGCGCTATGAAGAATTGGTAATGGAATTTGTTCGCCGTCACGGGAGCATTACAAACCGACAGGTAAGGGAACTTCTGGGCATCACCCAATTTCAAGCCTCAAGACTGCTCAGAAAGCTCACCGATCAGGGAAAACTTCACAAAAAGGGAACGTATAGAGATGCACAATATGTACTGCCGTAAACTTGCACCGCAAATATTTACTTGCACCGCAAGTAACGCTTACTTGCATCCGCAAGTATTCAGTTGTTCTGCAAGAACTTTCCACTTGCTGGTAAATAACCATTTGGTAAGAACCGGTCCACACCACCTCGATAATCGACCAGAGAGGAACGTACGAAAAGGAAAAACGCGATGAAATTCTCCGACATCCGTGATCGCATCGTCAACAATCCTGGTTTCCGGACGCTGGACGAAGTGCGTAAGGCGGGGTACCGCATTGTCAAAGAGCGCGATGGCAATCGTTACTTCCTCGCAAAACCCGACGAACTGAAACCGCTACTGGTCCGCCTCGGCGACATCGCCGAAGTGCGTTTCGGCATCAAAACCGGCGCCAACGACTTCTTTTACCTGGAACCTATTGAGTGTACAGTTAAGGACGTGGTAGAAATAGGAAGCCACAATCCCAAAGTTCCTGTACAGGTGAAAAATGGTGTTGGCTGGACAGGTGCAATTGAATCTGGTTGGCTGCACGCAATCATCAAAAGCCCTAGAGAAATTAAGACCCTACAAGTGCAATTAGATGACCTTCGACATCTTGTATTTATGCCTCCCGAAGAAGTCTATAAGGATAAAAAAGAAAAGCACCACCTATTGGACCGCTATCCATTAGCTGCGGCGTACATCCGTTGGGGCGAAAAAAAGGGCTATCCAAAACGGCCTACACTTGCAGGGAGGACTTACTGGTGGATAATTGAAGCCTCATGCTCACCTCTCCTTTGGTGGAAAAGTATTGGCGAAAGGTATGGATGCCTATATAATCCATTGTTGCTACCCACGGACCAGCGTAACTACTTTATTC
Organism: Saprospiraceae bacterium; assembly: GCA_026996805.1. Lineage (GTDB taxonomy): Bacteria > Bacteroidota > Bacteroidia > Chitinophagales > Saprospiraceae > S141-43. The sequence continues at coordinate 8,918 of JALWKB010000062.1, forward strand.
ACCCATCGAAGGCTATTGACCCTATTGTCTTGTTAGCAATATTGAATAGTACCATAGATCGACTTATTGTAGAAACACAAGCTCGTGAAATGACTGGTGCCTACACAATTATCGAGCTATCAGTTGAACAAGCAAGGCGGAAACTAACCTTAGACCCTTCATGTTTTTCAAGTATAGGCACCACAAGATTGCGAGACAGTTTTTTCAGATTAGCTAAATGTGATAACCAAAGCATCTTTGCAGAACTTGGCTTTGCGCGGTGCAGTAAAGATAGATGTAAGCACCCCCACCACCCTAATGAGTATGTGCATCCAGAGTCCCTTACATTACAGCAGGTTCAGCAAGCTTCACCTCACCGGTTTGAAATGGATAAGGAGATCTTTGACGCCCTCGGCCTGACCGAAGAAGAGCGCAAGGAAGTCTACCGCGCCGTGTGCCAGCTCGTCTGGGAGCGCATCAACAAGGCAAAAAGTGTGAAGCGAAATGGCTAAGAACTTCATTACCAATGCACAACAGCGCAGCCTGAAAGGGCGCATCCATGCGCTCACGCGCATTAGTCGCGAACTCAAATTCCTCGTGGGGTTCTTCTATTTTTCCGGGTGGCGCGAGCTGTACGAAGCCCTCAAGGCGCGCAATGATCTTCAAATCAAAATCCTCGTCGGATTGGATATCGACGGAACCCTGGGACGAGTGCTGGAAGTGGCTGACCCGGATGCCGCCACCGCCAACGAGCAGGAGCTGGTGGGGCGTTACTACGCATCGCTGCGCACCGCCCTGCGCGATGAGGCCTTAGACACACAGGAATTTTACGAACAGGTCGACTTCTTCCTGCACCTGCTCGAAGAAGACAAGCTGCAAATTCGCAAGACCTTCGACCCCAACCACGCCAAGCTCTACCTCTTTGCCACGGATGACGAGGTCAATGCCCCCGGCCGCTTTATCACCGGCTCCAGCAATCTGACACGAGCCGGGCTACTCGGTCAACACGAATTCAATGTGGAAATAGGCGATTACGGCTGGGACGACGCCGAGGCCTATTTCGACGAACTGTGGCAGATGGCCATCCACCTGAGCGAAATACCCGAACGAAAGCAGCAAATCCTGCGCATCATCCGCCGCCAGTCGCAGGTAGCCGTAGTTACCCCGTTCGAGGCCTACGTCTTGGCGCTCAAAACGTATCTGGATCTGATGGAACAAAAACAGTTGCGGCCGCAGATCAAGCGACTGATGGAAGAGCGGGGGTACAAGGTCTACCGCTATCAGGAAGAAGCCGTACAACAGGCATTGACCGTACTTGAGGAGTACGGCGGCGTCATCCTGGCCGATGTAGTCGGACTGGGGAAGTCGGTCATTGCCAGCTGGTTGGCGCGGGAACGCAATGGTCGCGGGTTGGTTATCTGCCCACCAGCATTGATGGGCGATCCGAAGATACGAGATAGTGGCTGGTATCGGTACCTGAGCGATTTCGGTTTGCACGACTGGGACGTCTATTCCTTAGGTACACTGGAAAAAGTACAGCACTACCTGGCTAAGTATGGGGACGACGTGACCACTATCATCATAGACGAAGCGCATCGTTTCCGCAATGAAGACACCGAGGCTTACGAGCGTCTGAGCCAGATTTGCGCCAATCGCGACGTCATCCTACTCACGGCCACTCCCTTCAACAACGCGCCGTCGGACATCTTTGCCCTGCTCAAGCTCTTCATCCCGCCGGGCAAGTCGACCCTCACGCTGGATGAACGGCTTGCTGCGCGTTTCGCCCGATACAACAGCGAATTTCGCAAACTATCCTACATCGTGCGTTACCACGCAGCTGGTGGCGACAAACAAAAACGCGCCGAGCGTTATTACACTTCCCTCTTCGACTTGGAGCCACCAATAGATGTCCATCGGGCCAAACAACGCGTGCGCACCCTGGCCAATAAAATCCGCGCCGTCATCGAACCGGTCATCATCCGCCGCAATCGCCTGGATCTAAAGCGCGATCCCATTTACGCCACAGAAGTCACCAACCTTTCCGAAGTGGCCGACCCCATAGAAATATTCTTCGGCCTTACACATGAGCAATCTCGCTTCTATGACCAGGTCATTAACGACTATTTTGGTGAAGATGGACACTTCCGTGGTGCGATTTACCAGCCCTTTGCCTATGAAAAACGACTCCAAGGCGAAAAACTCGAAGAAGAGTTTACTTATCACCAACAGCGCAACTTGTATGATTTTATGCGCCGCTTGTTGGTCAAACGCTTCGAGAGTTCTTTTGGCGCCTTTGCCCAAAGTATCCAGAACTTCATTGACACCCACGAGCAAGCCCTGGCATTTATCGAAAAAAGTGGAGGGCGTTACATCCTCGACCGACGTCTGGTAGAAAAAATTTACGAAGACGATGCCGAAGAGATCGATGCGGCATTGGAAGCCTTCACCCAGCGCCTGGCAGAAAAAGAAAAGCTCAACCCCCGCCATGATCGCATTTATGTGCTTGACGAATTCGATGACCCGGAGGGCTTCCTGGAGGATATTCGCTCTGACCTACAGCTGCTTCGAGCAATCGACGATCGGGTGAGAAGATTAAGATTAGTCGCCAGTGACCCCAAGGCGGCGCGTCTGGTTCAGGCCGTCCGAGAAATCCTCAAAACGCCCCCTGCACCAGATGAGCCCAAACGCAAAGTGGTCATCTTCAGCGAGTATTTAGATACGGTACTACACATTGCTCCCATTTTGGAAGCGGAGTTTCCGGATCGCGTGCTGACGGCTGCCGGTGACCTAAGCAAAGCCTTTTTCGACAACCTGCTGGCCAACTTTGACGCCAGTTATCCGGCCGACAAACAGCGCGACGACTTTGACATCTTACTGGCTACCGACAAGCTCGCAGAAGGAGTCAATCTCAACCGAGCCGGTGCAGTCATCAACTACGACATCCCCTGGAACCCCACACGGGTGATCCAGCGCTTGGGGCGCATCAACCGCATCGGTCGCAAGGTGTTTGCCCAATTGCATATTTACAACTTCTTTCCCACCGAACAAGGCGCCGATGTGATCAAAAGCCGCGAGATAGCATCACAAAAGATGTTCCTGATCCACAATACCTTAGGGGAAGATGCCAAAATCTTTGCCCCGGATGAAACCCCCTCACCCGCGGATCTCTTCCAGCGCATCAATCGCAATCCCGAAGAGCTGGAAGAAGAGAGTCTGTTCACCGCCATCCGGAAGGAATTCTTCGCCATCAAGGAGCAATATCCCGATGTGGTGGCCCAATTAGACGATTTTCCTGCTCGGGTTAAAACAGCTAAGGCCAGTGATAAAAACGAACTACTGGTCTTCCGCCGCAAAGGCCTGCAATTGTTCATTCACTCCGTCATGGATACAGCAGCGGAGAATATCGAGGTTCAGGCCATGAATCTGGAAGAAGCCTTGCCCCACATTCGTTGTACAATTGATACACCGCGCCTCCCGCTCAGTTCCCGATTCTGGACGGCCTACGAAACCATCAAACAGTTTCGCGAGCATACTCCTCTACCTCAAAGTGAGCATTCCCTATTGGTCAAGGCGCAAAACAACCTGCACAGTGCCATGGAATATCACGCTGCTGATCTGGAGGAATACTTGCCATTTATTCAAACCCTACTGAGCGACTTGAAAGACTATCAGACCCTTCCCAAATACACCCTGCGCCGGCTGGCAGTCGTGGAAATGAATAAAGATGTCTCCAAAAAAGGCCTTCAGCGATTTAAAAATGAACTGTTATCTTTGCGTAAAGCCCTCGGAGATGATTATCTTCAACGCATTGCACAACGCGTAAGGGAATTTCGAAGCGAAATCATCATCGCTGTGGAAAACATTGCCTCCGATGGGATGAAAACCACGAGCTTGCCCCAAGACGACACGCAAACGCAACAGCACGAGGCATGACAGGCCCCATACCAGCATATCAGTCGATCACAGCAAAACAAATACTGTAAAACGCATACTTTAATTGCCCATGGCTTTACACACCCTCGCCAACAACCGCGAAAACATCCTGCTGGCAGAGCTGGCCGCCTGGCTGCATGATGTGGGGAAGTTTTCCAATATACATCTTGAACATCATACTAATGGAGAAAATAGATGGGGTAACTCACGTTCGTACAAAGTAATCGTGGAAAATCCAGCATGCAGTAATCGTCCTTGTGAAGATCCGAACTGCGATGCAACTTTACATCCAGTTATCTGTACACAAAACAACATCAGAAGAAACATATGTGGCCCCTTGGGTCAGATTTTAACGAACACATCACCAACATTTTTTACTTGGCTTGAAAGACTTGATACCAATAAAGCCCATAACTGGCAATCGGACATAACGTCGTTCAATATTACGGTTTTAGGTGAATCTTGGAATATAGCACAGCTGATACTTTTGAGCATGCCTTGCACCGCTATACCTTATGAAATTCAAAGGTGTTTTAATAAAAATGGGTGGCTTTCTGCAGCATTAGGAGTCGCCCATCAAGTTGCTCATCATGACAAACAGGATGGGGACAATCAACAAAATGGTCCTCAAATTTTCATCTCTACCGCTTTTGGATACGAGTTATTTATTGCTAATTTGGATGATTTGTTGAAAAGTCTGCCGGTAGGATTCAACAATTGGGATGAATACTATCGTGAAGTAATTAACTTTGTTAGAGCTTATTTTTCATGTGGAGTTGGGGATACCAGACGTCCAACAAATGAAGTAACGCTAAAAGATTGGGGATGGACTGTTGCTGCTCTTTTCAAAAGCACCTTAGTACATAAAATCATTAATCCTAGAAGTAATAATATCGTTGATCGCAATAATCATGAATTAAGCTGGCGCCTCCTCTCCCTCCGCACCAATGGTCTGGAATACATCCTATCTGCCTCTTCCATTCCCGACCTGCTCGTGCGCAAAGCATTCCTCAATGATGCCCTGAACAAAGTGCAGGTCCTGCTGGAGGAAGTGTATCCACTTGGTCTGGAAGTATATCGCGATGAGAATGGATCGGTGTTTGTTGTGCCGGATATTGAAGGATTGTTGGGTTACGAAGGTGATGGAGAAGAAATAAAAAATTATTTTGAGAACAAAAACCTTTCTTTTCATTTTAACAATGTGGGAAGGGTGACATTAGATAAGATTATAGAAGTTAGCTTTAAAAGTGGCACTGTTAAAAGTGACTCTAATCTTTCCATAGGGTTTGAACTTTCTCCAGAAATCAAACTTTCGGATAAGTGGGATGGACAAAGTATACTACCTCCTATCGGAAAAGTATTGAAAGAGACGCCTAAAGTTACTTTAGGTGAAGAAGATCTAAGAAAACTTTCACAAGAAGTATGGCAAGATACACATTATGAAGAATTATGCACTGTCTGTGGACTCAGACCGCAAGGATGGGGAGCCAATGATAGAGAATTACATTACCAAAATAGACATCACAAGCGAAAGGATGTACCCATTTTAAATTGTAAAACGTGTAAAGCCATTTCAAGAAAACTATGTTACATATGTGAGCAGCGGCGTGCCGACAGAGCGAAAGAATGGACACAACAACTAAAATCCACCATCTGGCTGAATGAAGTGGCCGATGCCAACGGGCGCATGGCCCTAATCGTGGGGCGTTTCGACCTCACCCACTGGCTCGACGGCACGTTGGTGCGCTCCCTCGCCGTGCGCACTCCCAATGGCCAAAACGGCCATACCGTAGACCAGGTCGCCAAAAATCCCTCCTTCGCCCGATTGCGCCGCATCTGGGAGACCACCCGCCGCTTCTGGCAGGACGTCGCCCCCACCGACACGCCGCCCGAGGAATTGCAGGATTTCAGCAAGGAAAACAACATTAACCTAAGCGAACTCTGGGAGGGCCCATTGAACCTGGAAAAATCCGTGGCCAAGAAGGCGATAGGTGAAAACCGCTCTCGCATTTTTTTGAAGGCGGAAAACGCTAAGGAATTGAAAGATCACCTGGGTTCCTTCCACGCCTATGCATTAGTGGTGCAAGGACGCAAAGTGAATGTACTCTGGGTACCACCCGACGGGAAAGATGTGGCAGCCATCCCAGAAAAATACCGCGGAGGCTTCTGGGTGATTGAAAACTTAGAATATCTGGAAAAGCTTTTCGAAAAGTCCTTTGATCAAGTGCTTCAAAAAGGTGCCCAATACGAAATTCATGAACCCGGCGAATACGGACGGCCCGGCAGAGCCAAAGCGAGCCTTATCCTTAAGGAGATAAACACAAATGCAACAAACTACATCCCCCTAATCCCCATCTTCGCCGAACCACAGGTCTTCATGGCCATGGTCCCTGCAGATAAAGCCATGGACGTGATCCAAGCCATCAAGGCCAAGTATGAGCGCGAAATGGGCAAAGTGCGCAACCGCCTGCCCCTCCACCTCGGTGTCGTCTTTGCTCCTCGACGCCAGCCCCTGCGGGCCCTGCTCGATGCGGGGAAAAAAATGCTGAACCAACCCGCCACACCCATCGTGTGGAATGTGCGCTGCGCAGCGCGCAAGCAAATCGATCGAGGAGACAGATTGCCACAATCCCTTATGCAGGACCAAAACGGCCAATTCAACGAATGGTACGAAATCCATATGGAGGATCCGCAAAAGGGCAAGATGCTCACCTGGCACGTGCCCGCCCGCATGGGCGACGGCCAAACGGAAGACCATTGGTATCCGTACGCCTTTCTCGCATCGGAATCAAAACTAAAGGATCGCAACCGCTATTTCCAATCGGATAGAGACAACCCGTGGCAGGCTTCCCATTCCTGGCTCGTCCACGTGGGAGATCTCAAATTGGGCGACAAGATCTACTTCACCCCCGCCACGTTCGATTTTGAGTTTCTCGACGCAAACACCCGCCGTCACGAAATCTGGTACGACGGCCAAGGGCGACGCCCACTCCGACAGCCCAGACCGTACCTGTTGGACGAAATCGACCAACTAAAAGAGGCATACCAGCTGCTGAACGACTACTTCGAGCGCAGCCAGTACTACGCCCTCGTTCAGGAAATAGAACGCAAACGCGAGGAATGGTTTGGGAAAAACGGGCTGGAAGCGTCTGTAGAGGATCCGGCTTTCCAGCGATTTGTGGAAGACGCCTTCCGCAATGCCCGCACACGTCGTGGACAGACACTTCGCGCTGAGGATATCAAGCGACTAAGCGATTGGGCAGTTCGAGGGTATCTGCGCGATGCGCTCGAACTTTATCAGAAAATCCTTAAATTGTAGCGTTATGGCTCATGCTCCAGATGTACACTTGTGCTTGTTGATGACGCTGGACCCCGTCCATGTGGGCACGGGTGGCTACCGCTTGGGCAGAGTGGACAACAGCATTGTACGCGAGCCGGGGACCAACTTACCCAAAATACCCGGCACCGCCCTGCACGGTGCCATACGCCAGTACGCCGCCCACCGATACGGCAAGCCCGGATGTGCCGGACAAAAAGGCCATTGTGCCCAACCTACCTGTCCCATTTGCTACACCTTTGGCGCCATTGCCGGAGACCGTGCCTATGCGGGCACTGTGGCCATTTCCGATGTGCGCATCCTGCTCTTTCCCGTCTATTCCATGCTAGGTCCCGTCTGGATTACCAGTCCGTCGACACTGGAAACCGCCGGCCTGGGACCGACGGAAGTAGCTGCTGATCAGGCGAAGTGGGGGGGCAGCAACAGCGAATTGCCCACAGACAAACCCATCAACCTGGGCTGGTTGATGGTTGAACGCGAAGATGATCTTCCAATGATCCAATGGCCCGAGGAAATTCCCGAAAACATTCGCAAACGCACAGTCCTGGTCTCCGACAAACTCTTCTCCCAACTGGTCAACGCCAATCTCGAAGTGCGCACCTCCGTAAGCATCAACCCCGACACCGGCGCAGCCGAAGAAGGAGCCCTCTTTACTTACGAAGCCATCCCACGAGCTACAATCTTGTGGACGGAAATTATAGTGAGCGACTATCGCGGCGAGTTCCCCTCAAAAGAAAGGCTCCAAGAGTGGGAAGAACTCCTCAATAACAACGACCGTAACGATAAGATGCGAAAATGGATTAATGCTGAAAAACGGGGAGACAACAACTCCATCTGGCGCTGGGATAGCAATACAATGCAAAATGTCGATCATTCGATTTCAGGCATTGTTGAAGCAGGCCTTCAATGGGCCGAACACCTCGGCATCGGAGGAATGGGTACGCGGGGATTCGGCCGCATTCGCCTGCTTTCCCAATTCGACAATCATGAAACCACAAACAGAGATACCAAAAATCCACAACAATAAACAACACACTTGCCATGAATCAGATAAATCTGGATAAAACAGCCGCCAAGTGCGCCCAATTAATGGTTAAAGAGGCATTGAAGTTGAAAAACTCAAAGAACGAAAAAGAAAGCGTCAAGAAACCGGCTGAAACACTCGAACGCCTTGTTACCAAAGCTCTGGGCGTGCTTCAATCGCAAGGCGTATATGCCCTCATGCTCTTTTTATTTTCCCGCACAGGTGATGAAAAGAAAGTTGCTACGCATGCCGTGCAGCTTGCTTTGTGTGAAGCATTAGAAGACCTCATATACTTTATTAAGAAAGGGCTTCCTAAAACAGAAAAAATGGACAAAGTTCTTACCTATTATTCTGAAAATATCTGCAGTGACCTTGATCGTTTACTTTTAGTACGCCAACTCTACGAACAAATCCTCATCTACACCCGCTACCACGCCAAAGCCATAAACGACTGATCAGCACCATGCCTCAGTGGAAAGTACATGAAATTGTGCTGCGCCTGAAAACTCCCCTCCATTCCGGAGCTTCCGAATGGGGCAATCTCCTCGTTACCAATCCCTTCTTGCCAGCGCGTGCCCTGTGGGGAGCACTCACGGCTTTTCTCACTCGAGAAGCACAAACCTCCCCTACCAATAAGGATTATCAGGATACGGGTAATTACGTTCAAGAATCACTTGCCTTCACCTATTTTTACCCATGTTTGAAATCCGACCAGACTTACACCTGCTATTTCCCATGGGAAAGTAAAAAAGAGGAAGTTCCCTTTCACGCCCGATTTATCGGCAGTTATGTGAGCACGGCCCTGCAAGGAACGCAAAAGGCCGCCGAAGAGGCCTCCCTCCACGAAATCGAATTCCTCTCGCCCTTTACGCGGGACGGCACCGATAAGCCCGTCTATCTCATGGGGTATATCTTTTCTCAAGCCAACTCTTCGAATGATAAATTATCCGAACGTGTGGCAGATATCCTATCCGATCCGTCACACGATTTTTGGAGAAATGCCCAGTTTGGCGCCGAACGCTCCTACGGCTGGGGACGCGTTGAATGCATCTCCATCAACAACCATTCCGAAACATGCTGGGATACATACGAGATACAACTAACTGGTAAACGTCCCACATTGAAAATCCCCAAAAACCACCCTATCCCCGCTCCGCTCATTTTTCATCCGGACATAGCATCAAAAATCTCCGGCCACGCCCAACCCCTCGTCCGAAGAGCATGGGGTACGCACCCGGGAGAGAAGATTGCCTTTGACGGAATGGCGTATGCCATCGGGGCGGTACTCCGCGAGACTTGTGCACTGCAGATATCCCAGTTAGGATATCTCGAGTATCCAAACGCGCATCCTTCAAAGTAGACGCTTTCCACACCACGCGTTTGCGCGAGATTTCCTATATTTAAGTCCGAATCCCTCCAAGCCACAGCCCATGAAGCGCGCACTCGTCTCCATTATCTCGACGCAGACGCTGCCCAATGTGCTCTTCATCAAGCAGATGGGGGTCCGACACTACGACCGACACTATTTTATCACCACCCGTCAAATGGAGCGACAGGGTTGCTCCCACAACATCGTGCGCGCTACCGGCATTGACCCAAGCTCCGTCCATAAGGTGGAGGTCGACCACGACGACTTGACCTTCATCCAAAGCACGCTCGAAAACCTCTCCTTCGACTACACTGTGATCGACGTACACCTCACCGGTGGCACTAAGATCATGGCGATCGCCGTGTACGAATACTTCAAGAGCCGCTATCCCGACCGTTGCCGCTTCTTTTACATCCCCCACAGCACACCGATCATCCTCTCCCTCCACTCCGATACCGAGGAGGTCATCCACCTCACTGCGCGCGTCAACCTGTACGAATACCTCCAAGCCTACGGCATACGCATCTACATGCAGGGCGACAAGGACGAGCTCGACCGTCAGGACTACTACAATGAGGCCCGCGCATTCCTCGACTACATCTACCTCGAAAAATCCATACCCAAGAAGATACTACAGGCCTCTCGCATCACCTATAAGAAGACCGACAAGAGCTATTATCAAGGCAAGTGGTTTGAAATCTTTTGCGCGCGCTTCGTGCGCGACCACTTCAATCTGAGGGACGACCAATATGCCTATCAAGTGCGCCTCACCCGCGACCCCGATCATCCGCCTACACACTACACCGAATACGACCTGCTCTACGTGCGCGACAACAAGCTCTACGTCGGCGAGTGCAAGTTTTTTTCCAACAAACTCCACTTCCAAAAATCCCGCATACTCAAGGAGTGGTACAAGCTCGGCAGTCTCAAGCTCTCCATGGGCTTGAATGCCACGCCCTTTATCCTCACCGCCAACTTCACCTCCGCCAACACCTTGAAAGACATCAAAAACGCCCTTCCGCTCTTTCACATACGCGATTACGCAGACATCGAAGTGGTGTGGAGCATCCCTAATTTTAAAGAATTTTTAGACAAGCTATAAACCTTTATATACTGACATTCAATTCTTTATAAAATACCGCTCGAGCGCGAAGATGTTAAAAATTTCATAAAATTTTCCAACAATCCGCCATTCGGCTTGGTATGTATGAAATTGTACCTATCTTTGGAGCGGAGAAAACACCTAATTCCCATGTATTCGATACACATGAAATGGTTGGTGTGGTTGTTTTTTTGCACTCCATTGTGGAGCCAGCAGTACTTCACCATTAGCGGCTACGTGCGTGACAGTAGCTCGAACGAACGACTCGTGTACGCACACATCTATGAGAAGCGCTCCCAGGTTGGGACGACGACCAACGGATTTGGCTTTTACAGCATCACCTTGCCAGCGGGAAAGGTCCATCTCGAGTATTCGTACATCGGCTACCTTCCCGAAGAGCGTAGGTTTACCTTGCGACGAGACACCCAGATCGACATTTGGCTCACCAACAGTGCCGTGTTGAAGGAAGTAGAGGTGCGTGCAAAGCGCATCGACGACATTGTCGAAAAGCCCCAGATGAGTGAGATCAACGTGCCGGTGCACCTCGTCAACTCCTTGCCTGCTTTTCTGGGCGAGGTCGACGTGTTGCGTGCCGTGCAGCTCTTGCCCGGTGTCATCGGCGGCAACGAGTTGCAGACCGGCATCCACGTGCGTGGCGGCAGCCCCGACCAAAACCTCTACCTCATCGACGGCGTGCCAGTATACCACGTATCCCATCTGCTGGGCCTCTTTTCGATCTTCAACCCCGATGCTCTGAGCAGGATCAACCTCATCAAAGGCGCTTATCCCGCCCGTTACGGCGGCCGCCTCTCCTCCGTACTCGAAGTCTACCTCAAAGACGGCCATGCATACGACCACAAAGCCTCGGGGTCTATAGGCCTGCTGTCTTCTCAGCTCACCCTCAACGGCCCTATCGAAAAGGGCAAGAGCACTTACTTGATATCCGCAAGGCGCACCTTTACGGATTTGCTGTTTTTGCCCCTCTGGGCGACCATCAACCAATCCTCGCGCGAATCAAAAATCTACCCCCAATATCACTTCTACGACTTCTATTTCAAGACCAACTACACCCTCGACAAGCGCAACAAGTTCTTCTTCAGCCTATACACCGGTAGGGACAGGTACGGCCTCCGCATCAGAAACGTCGAGCGCATTGGGATTTCTGCCCAATCCGACCTCAGTTGGGGTAACACCCTGTTCGTCCTTCGGTGGAACCACCAGCTCAACCCGCGTGTGTTCAGCAATGTTTCAGCTACGTATACCACGTACGACCTCAACTCATTCCTCGGTATCAACATAGCATGGTTCGGCGTTGGCCCCCAGGATAAAGATTACTACCAAGAATTTACACTCAAATACGGTAGCGGCATACGCGATCTCGGCCTACACTGGGATGTGCAATACAACCCTCATCCCAACCACGACATCCGAAGTGGAGTCAGCGTGATCCACCATCGATACATACCCACTGAGATCAAACTCAAATATATCTGGCAGGAGGGCAATACATCGAGTACATTGATCGACACGACGATCGGCCCGCCGCGTCAAAGCTCTTTCGAGCTCAATGCCTACGTCGAAGACGACATCCGCTGGAAGCAATTCCGCTTCAACACGGGCATGCGCTTTACACTGTAC
>JALWKB010000063.1 GCA_026996805.1 Saprospiraceae bacterium
CATTTCATTGAAGAGATAGACAAATTCCTCTCTGGTCGATGCACCGAGGACGAGCGGCTTGTACTTATCCCGAAGTTGGGCAAAATCACGGCCGTGAAATTGCGGGTCATAAAAACCATCGCGAAGAGCCCTCCATGCTTCGTGAAATATCTGTGCTCGCTCGGCCGGCACATCGACGTGCAATGTGGCTGAAAACGCTTGTTTGTTCCGCTTTTTATCCCCCAGCGAAAAGCTCCACAGCCCACCCCCCGCATCGAGATAGTAGAGTTTTTTTACTTTGGTATGAAATCGTGCGCTGCGAAGCTCTAATCCATCGGTGAGCTCTTCGGCCTTGCTTCCATCCCATTTGAGCTTGACGAGACTTCGCTGAATCTTCTTACCCGCAGCAGGCTTGCCCTGTACGGTAAAGTATACGTAATCGGCATCGTCGGTGACGAAGAGCTCTGCCTCATTGCCAGCATAATTGCTCAATTGTACTTGGCGCTTGTAGATATCTTCCTCATCTACTTGGACGATGGAGTCATTGGCCTTGTCGAGAGCTTCAAGCCATCGTCGGCGTTCTTCTTCTTCTAAGTCGGCGCGGTATTTCTCCCAGTCACTACGACGCAACCACACAAACCACACGTCGTCGTCCCTGTTATGGCGATTAGACAAAAAATAAAGCCTTCGCCCATCCGACGACCACACGGGATGATGATCCATGGCCGGATGCATGCTCACATTGATAGCCCTTGCTTCCGGCTCAGCTTTTAACAAGTAAATGTCGGAGTTGAAATACAGGTCATGTAGTGCATAGCTCATCCAGCGACTGTCAGGACTCCACGATAGATGACGCGGTGTAGCCCAACCATCGAGCGCAGTATACCCCTCTACGAGGCTTTTACCGTCGATGTCGATGCGATAGACCTTCAAGCGCCCCCTGCCCTGCAAGACGGCTATCTTCTTTCTATTCGGGCTTAGCCAAAACCGCATTTCATCCTCTGCTGTATGGGTAAGCTGCACTTTGTGGTAATGCACCGCATCGAAGAGCGTCGACTCTCCGGCGGCCTTTGTCAGCATGTAGAGTTCGTAATTGCCCGACTCATCGGAGAGGTACAGCAAGGTCGAGTCGTCGACCCAATCCACCTGCCGCTGTCGTGACGGACTGGGTAGTACGATCTTCGTCTGCGGCCGATCTGGATCGTTGAGCTTGAGCACCACCTCACCGCGCACAATCATGGCAATGTACTTGCCATTGGGTGAAAGCGCGTATTGACGTATTTTATTGGTGTATTTCCGCTTGACCGTCGTATAATTGGTGCGATGCGCGATGAGCGATGGGTGCAATTGGCGGGTTTTTCCGCTACGAAGATCTTTTACATATAGCCCTCCACCACTGGAATACGCCAAGAGCTCCCCTTGCACATCAAAATGACGCACGCCCCAGGTGCGCTGATCCGTCAACTGGAGGGGGCCGCCAACTGGCCCACCCTCGGCACTCAACCTCTGACGCCAGACATTGTATTTGCCCGAACGCGCACTGATGTAATAGAGGACGGTATCAGCTGCTCCCCAGCGCGGCAGATAATCCTGTCCTTCATGATCGGTGACTCTGTGGTACTTTTTACGATGGGTGTCGTAGATCCAAAGCTCCTTTGCTGCCGACCCACGATAGGCTTCGCGAGCTATACGTGCAGGCCCTTTGACAAATGCGACAAATCGCCCGCTGGGCGACCAACGCGGCATGTACCCAAAGGCATCCATCATTCGATAAGGCGTACCGCTCAGGTGATCAAAGACGTAGATCTCATTCTCCCATTCGATTTCATTCCAGATGCGGCGCGTTTCAAACACCACCTTACCCTTCCTACAATGCGGCCACAGATCATTGCTATGGTAGTACGTCAAACGGTGGAGCGATCCCGTACGCACATCCAAGGCATACAGATCTGCATTGCCATGGCGATAACTCACAAAGACAACCGTATCCGTCCCACACCAACACGGCATGCGGTCCATCGCAGGATGTACCGTCAGCCGCTGGGTCCACCCTTCCTGCAGGTGCATCAACCACAAATCACCAGCAGTCGAAAACACTATCCGCTCCCCATCCGGTGACAGCGCGGGATCTAAATAGAGTTGCTGCCCCCAAAGCGAAGAGGTCACCATAAAAACGCACACGGTAAGTAAACGCCTTCGTAAACTCATCTGTGCAAAAGAGTTTTGTCCAATGTAATTCGGCCATCAAACATAGGAAATTTTGCCCAAAGCACCAGCAGCCTTCAGCAGAACTCCTTATCTTTGTATGAAATCGTACGCGATCAACCACGATCGAACACCTTTGGGTGACATGGGCACTGAGAAAACACATCGCTACATTCCTATCAAGCAATGGAGTCCTGAAGAGCGTCCGCGCGAACGTCTACTCCACCATGGTAAAAAGGCCCTCACCAATGCCGAGCTCATCGCCATTCTCTTGCGATCGGGCAATAAGCAGGAATCCGCAGTCGACCTCGCACGAAAGCTCTTGGCTGCTTGTAACCACGATCTCAACCGATTAGCCAAAATGGACGTACGCGAGATGATGAAGATCAACGGCATGGGCTTGGCCAAATCGCTTTCGCTCGTAGCTGCTTTCGAGCTTGCACGTCGTCGAGACGCGGACGACACTTCGCCCGATCGATGCATCCACACTGCCGACGATGCATACATGGCCTTTCGCCCCCATCTATCGGATCTCGACCACGAGGAGTTTTGGATTCTATTGCTCAACAAGCGGCACAAACCCCTCCGCACTTTGCGCATAAGTGCCGGCGGATTTGATGCCACTGTGGTCGATCCGCGCATGATCTTTCGGCACGCCCTCCTCGAAAAGGCCACTGCACTCATCATCGCCCACAACCACCCATCCGGAGCCCTTCGGCCCAGTCGCGACGACATACGCCTGACGGAAAGAATCTACCACCTCGGCGAACAGCTCAACATCACCCTGCTCGACCATCTCATCATCGGCCACAATCGATACCTCACCTTCAAAGGCGAGGGATATGCACCTTTCGGAAACCGTTCTTTCTCCTCCCTGGCAGCAGAATAGCCTAGTCGTCGACAACTCCTCTCTTATCCACCGCATTGCGTAGACCGTCCGACAAAAGCAATATCTTTGCGCAATGGTGGATAAAATCGTCATCCTCGACTACGGCTCCCAGTACACCCAGCTCATCGCTCGCCGCGTGCGCGAATGCCAGGTCTACAGCGAAATACAACCCTATCATCACCCCATCAATTGGAAAGACAATATCAAAGGCGTCATCTTATCCGGATCACCTTGGTCCGTCCACGATCACGTCATCAAAGACATCGACATCGAGGACATCGCTTCCAAAGTGCCCGTATTGGGAATATGTTTTGGTGCTCAGTGGATCATCCATCATTTAGGTGGGACAGTGTCGCGTTCGGAAAAGCGCGAGTACGGTCCTGCTACGCTCCGCGTACTCGACCAGAGTAATCCACTACTTGCCGGGCTCCCCCAACATTCACAAGTGTGGATGTCACATGCCGACACCATCGAAAGGGTGCCCGACCGAGTACGTGTCATTGCCGAAACAGAAGACATTCCCATAGCGGCCTATGAAGTCGACACCACTCTTTGGGGCAATCCCGTCTGGGGAGTGCAGTTTCATCCAGAAGTCAGCCACACCTCCCACGGCATGCACATCTTTCGGCGCTTCGTGTTGGACATCTGCCAATGTCGCGGCGATTGGACGCCGGCCTCTTTTATTGAATCTACCATCGAACAACTTCGGCAGCAACTCGGACGTGACCACGCCATCATCGCCATGTCGGGCGGCGTGGACTCCACCGTGGCGGGCGTCTTGGTCCATCGCGCCATCGGGTCGCGCATGCACGGGATCTTTATCGACAACGGCCTATTGCGCAAAGGAGAATTCGAACAAGTCTTAAACGCCTATCGCTCCCTCGGCCTCAATGTACACGGAGTAGATGCACGCGAAGAGTTTTATAGCGGCTTAAAAGGCGTCGTCGACCCCGAACAAAAGCGCAAAATCATCGGTAAGACCTTTATCGAAGTCTTCGAACGTTGGGCTAAAAAGCTCAGCGACGTGCGTTGGCTGGTGCAAGGGACCATCTATCCCGATGTCATTGAGTCGGTCTCCGTGCATGGGCCCTCGGTCACGATCAAGAGCCACCACAACGTCGGCGGGCTACCCGAACGCATGCACCTGCGCATCGTCGAGCCCCTGCGCATGCTCTTCAAAGACGAAGTGCGCAAAGTAGGACGAGCACTCGGCATCCCCGACCACATCTTAAATCGGCATCCCTTTCCAGGACCCGGCCTGGCCATCCGCATCATTGGAGAGGTCACACCTCAGCACGTCCAATTGCTCCAACAGGCCGACGAAATATACATCCGCATGCTCAAACAAAGCGGCTGGTACGACAAAATCTGGCAAGCAGGTGCCATCTTATTGCCCATCAAAACCGTTGGCGTGATGGGCGATGAGCGAAGCTATGAGCGCGTCATCGCACTGCGTGCCGTCAACTCGCGCGACGGCATGACCGCACAGTGGACCCCCCTACCCCACGAACTCCTAGCGCAAATCTCCAGCACCATCATTAATCAAGTGCCTGGCATCAACCGCGTCGTCTACGACATCAGCACCAAACCCCCCTCCACAATAGAATGGGAATAATGCGTGTTGTATATCTTGGCCAAGCATTCGAAATATGCGTAGAGTCCACGATTTCATACCCTCCATCTCTCCGATCTTATCCTTTCTGGCTTTCGCCATTGCTGCCATTACATTCCAATCTTGCGACGTTATCAAGCCCGCACGCCAGGACCGCCATAGCAAAGTACATCGCCCTAAAAAGCGCCCACCAAAGCCCATCCAACGGAAAAACGTGCGCGTCATCACCCCCAAATACGAACTCAAAAAAGACAGCCCCGTCATCACTGACCACTTAGCACCCGATCCGGGCTACCCCTATAAGACCACCTACAAATCGAAATACCGCATCGCCGTATTGCTGCCCTTTCGTGCCGCTCAGATCCTTCGCGAAAACCGAGCCAACAGCCAGCCTTATATCAGCCCTTCGTCGGCGCGTTTTATACACTTTTGGCTTGGCGCCAAGCTGGCAGTTCGAGATCTGCAGAGAATGGGAAAGCCCCTCGAAGTACATGCCTTCGACACCAAATTCGACAAAGCTTACCTCCCCGAGCTGTGGGAGCGCATCCGCCAACTACACCCCGATGCCATCATCGGCCCCTACAAGCGCAACAGCCTGCGTTACCTCAGCCAAAAGGCCCGCCAACAACGCATCCTCCTCCTCTCTCCGTGGATAGCTTCCGCAAGGATGACCCAGTCCAATCCCTTCTACGTGCAGCTGCGGCCGCATCTCGATTTTCAGTATGAAACCGTGCTGCGCCACATGCTTCAGGAATGCGATACCAACCGCACGGCCATCTTCATCCTCGAAGACGATATCAACAAGCAAAAACATTTTAAAAAACTCATCAATACTCTCACTAAAGGGAAAGAGCCTCACCCGATAAAGATGGTGCTTCTAAATCGAGACACTGTCTTACACGGTGTCAGCCTTTTGGGCGATAAGGAAGAGCTCGTCGAGTGGTTTGGCGACACGGCGCGCTGCCTCTTTTTCCCATACACCTTGGCCAAAGACCAATTGCTCGTCTTTAGCTTCCTCCAAAAGCTGTCTCTCTTACCCAACAGCAAGGCACACACCATCTACGGCATGTACCGCTGGCTGGATTACAACGATGAAGTCCGCGACC
>JALWKB010000064.1 GCA_026996805.1 Saprospiraceae bacterium
AGATTGGCATGCAGGCCCAAAAAGGCGTGAAAGGGGAATAAGTCTTCCTTTGTTTTCGCGTAGCGATAATACATCACCGATGGATTGAACGTCAACGTGCCCCATCGATAGCTCCGTGTATACCACAGATCCGTCTGCCAATAGATTTCGAAGTAAGTTATATCGTACAATAACCATGCGACAGTGGTCATACAACGGCCTCCCACTGCTAAGGCGTGTTTGGCTGGTGTTTGAAATAAGCTGTATTTCCACCGCAGACCCGTAATAGACCCACTGGTGGCCATCCACCCAAGATCCAAGCGATCGGTCACGCCATAGGAAAAACCGACATCCACAAATGCCCACCCCAGTATACGACTGTCTCTATACGCAGCCTCCCAATATTGATAGTAGGCCTGACCATCGACCTTCCACCTTCCCTTCCCCAGTGTATGCGCGTCTTCCATCCAATAAAACGGCTGACACGACGCCAACAAGATGAGCCCTGCGTAGAGACATATAGCCCTACGCCATCCGATCCATCGATTCGCTCCCATAATGGCAGTGTTTTTTATTTATTCTCTCTGTACTTTCTGACAAGTGCCCAAAAGAGCTCTTGGTATTAGAACCAACGACCACTCATTGAAAAAAATTTTTCAATCGATTAAAATTCTTTCTCATGAAAAAAGACATCGCATCCACATATATCTCCCTCCATAGCAACACCACAAAAGTTATGAAAAATGAAGGGATCACCACCATCCCCTCTCAGTGCCCCTGGCCGAGCGACCAACTGCGAAGGCGATAGCACCGACCTTTGCTGATGAACATAGGCCCCGATGTGGGTGTGGTCTCGACACGTAAGTGTACGACGCCGTAGAAGCCAAAACGGTGCAGTCGCTTCGGTGTAGGCATATTGTATGATGACGGATATGGATGTAATTGCTCTCGACTCGATGCATACTCGGATGGAGTCGACGTCGATACCCAATCCACTCCACCCTTTCGAGGCCGAACCAACGCGGTATCGAAGCTGTATGCCCTACTTCTTTAGCCGCAGAGTTATCTCTGCATAGTAGGGTGCCAACCCTTGTACAAGCAGTACAAACACACACTCCGCTCTGACTCGACCGCCTTCCGCGTCGATTGCTCCGTGATAAGGCTTTAAGCAGCCATAGACTGCACTGGCATCAAAAGCTGTAGCTAAAGCTAGTTCGCAAGCTGGACGTTTGGATGTCTAACATTCGATTGTGGACGTAGAGCGACTTACTGCCGTGGTAACCAATGTGCAGAGTGATGTGTTGGTAGAAGGGTATGCTCACGTGGATGCCCAATGTGGCCGTGCCAAAGTTGAGATAATCTTTGTCACTTCCGATGTAGAAATAGCTCCAGCCCGGCTGTAACGTCAGCCTTACCCTTCGGAAGCGATGGGTGTAAAAGGCATAGGTCTGCCAGCTCAAAAAGGGGAACGATAAGCCAATTAGCGGAGAATAAGCATGCCATTTAGACTCCGGAAAAGGATCATAGACGATATGCCCCCCGAGTACACGCCCACCCAGAGAAAAGGCATGCCCCTCAGGGTGTTTGATGAGGCCATACTTGCCCGTCAGACCAGCAGTGTAGAAACTGGACAACACGCCCAAATCGAAGCGATCGGTCAGGCCATAGGCTATATGGATGTCCCAATTGAAATTCTTTTCAGGGGACAATATCAACAATCCTTTTAATTCCCTTAACGAGCTCTTACCTTCCAAATCGACTTGCTGCATCGATGCCGTTGCGCTAATCTTCCATCTTCCCCGGCCAAGGGTTTGGGCATCCTCCATCCAAACAACGGGTACACAAGCGCTCATCAGAGCAAAAAGCATACCTACAATAGCCATTCGAACTAAACTGATTGGGTGCATAGCTTATGGTTTTAGAGTTTAGTGTTCCTTCGGGTGTCGTAGTGTTAGCTCTTCGTACAGATAGCCATTTAACGCTACAAATATAGGGAATATTTTTTTAGTCCAACTCTATGAATAATTTTTGGCTATGATTTTACCACTTTTTTCCAGGGTGAGATTTTGGTCGGCTACAAGTCCTTTGGCATTTTCAATTGATCCAGAGTCGATGTACGCTATGGCCGCCACTCCACTCGATCTTTAGGAAGTAGATGCCCCCTGCGATAGGAGGCAACGACCATGGAGCAGACGCCTCCGTAGTCTTCGACAGCAACACGTGCCCACCGACATCCGTAAGGGTGATACGGCACTTTTGAGGCGGAGAGGCTTCCCAGTAGAGCTGACAGAGCCGTGCGGTCCCATGGTCGATGAGTGTGATTCGGGGCTGCTTCGGAGTGGGACGCATGTCTCGCATGTGGGTCGTCAGGATATGGGCGTCGTATTCAATCACCTGGGTGGGCAAGATAAAGTCGCTTTCGATGCGCAGTACGGGTATGCCTTCGTGGGGAGCCCTACCTGCTGCAATGCCGCACTGGAGGGTATCGCCGGGCATGAGGCCTTGGACGCTCGTCGCACTGCGCACGCCATCAACCGATACAAACGCCGGATAGTAGATGGGCGCCGTCCCTTTGTTGGTGATGTACACAACAGAGCTGTCGGCACGGGTTAAAAAATCGACGATTTCAAAGTGATAACCCGTATTTTGGCTCGCCTCGCGGATGCGCGACATGGGCTGATAGTCCGGCTGATCGTTGCCAATCATATAACTGATGGAAAACCGCCGCGCCATCTCTTCGTACGAGATGCCGTAGGCCCCATCGGGCAGGTCGAGCACGTGCATCTGATCGTAGTCGGAATAATAGCTAAACTCACCACCTGCAGGTGCCCAGCGGTACCTGTCTAAGGTGTCGAAAAAGGCCCAGCGCGGCGCATTGACCTGTGGGTGCTCCTCCGCCATAAAGGAATCGTCAAAATTGCCAAACCGTAGGGAGAGCAGTTCGGGATAAGTGTCAAAGGGGCCGTTTTCGGGATCCGCAGCATCAATGGATATCGACCAGGGCGTGTACTGAAAGGCCGAATCCATCAACATCAGAAAGTCCCGCTGAAAGGCCTCATCGGGAAAGGTCTTCCCCAACTGATATAGTCCATCGTAGATGTGGTATTCGGCCCATAGCCCAAAGCCCGTCTGTAAGAAGGCCAAGCGCGGATCGCCGTCATAGCGCTCGGCAAAGGCACGGTAAAACCGCAGGTGAAAGCGCTTCAACTCAGGGTGCGACCAATCGGGATACCAGGTCTTTTGCCCCTCCGACCACCCAACCGCCTCATCGTAGTCATGAAGGGCCTTGATATAGTCGGGCACGGTCGTCTGTTGTCCGGGATAGGTGTAGTAAAACCGCAAAATGGCCTGATGATTGCGACTGGCCACGCTATCCAACACGGCCTCCACCGCATCCCATCGAAAGTGCCCATCGGCATCGACCACCTCGTCGTACCCCATATAGCTAAACTCCAGCTGTATGGCATCGGTATTAGTGCGCTGCCCAACCCAAAAGACAATGCCCGTCATGGGTTCCACGCTGTTGACCTCCGATTGAAGCGGAACCCGCCAGAAATCCTGGGCTCCAACATCGACGACAAGCCCTAATGCTGCTATGCTCATTATGATTGCCTTCGTCATTGGACCAACCGATTTCCAATGCGAAGTTAGAATATCAGAAGACTTTGTATAAAATGGTGCTCGCACATCTTTTTTCGTAGCTTCTCCTCGCTGGTTCTTCACAGTGCGGCAGTAGGCCTACTAAATCGGCCGCTAATTGGGGTTAAACGGATGGAGTAGCTGGTGGTAGATCTGGTAATTGTCTTCGTCGAAGCATACGAAATACACCTCCATATCGGCATCAGTTTCCCGGAGGAAGTTTTTAACTGTCTCGATGGCGATTTGTGCAGCTCGTGTCTTGGGAAATCGGTAGACGCCTGTACCGATATTGGGGAAGGCAATGCTTTTTACGTCATGTTGGAGCGCCAACTCCATACTGGAGCGATAGGCAGAGGCGAGTACTTCGCCTTCGCCATGATGGCCGTCTTGCCATACGGGTCCGACCGTGTGGATGACGTATTTAGCGGGAAGTCGGTAGCCATCGGTGATCACTGCTTTGCCGGGTGCGCAACCTTTGTACTTTCCCTTTAACTCCTTAAAGAGCTCAGGACCAGCGGCCTTATGGATAGCCCCATCGACACCGCCACCCGGAATGAGCTGGGCATTGGCCGCGTTGACAATGGCATCAACCCGCATGCGCGTGATATCCCCCTTGACGAGATGAATCCTGGAATATACGGTATTCATTTGTCTTGAGGTTTTGCACATCCATGGACTTGTACGACTTCAAACTCCTCCACCGCCTCTTGCGGCAGCCCCTCTTTGTCGCCATATACACGCAAAATGGTATATCCAATGATGCCGGCGATCGTCGATCCCAAAACTACTCCCAACTTGGCCGAGTTGAGATAAATGGACTCGTGGCCAAAAGCTAAGATAGCAATAAAGATCGACATGGTAAATCCAATGCCCGCAATAGCCGAAACCCCTACCATGTGGTGAAATTTCATGTGTCCGGGCAAATTAGTGATGCCGAGCTTCAATCCCAACCACGAAAACGACAAAATGCCGACAAACTTACCGACCACCAAACTCACCACGATGACGCCTATCATGGCCATGTTGACATTGGCGATCGAATCGATATGTACGCCGGCATTGGCAAGGGCAAAAATGGGCAAGATGCCATAGCTGATGAAGCGATGCAAACGGTATTCTAAGAACTGTAGCGGCGAACGCACGTCATAGGTGAGATTCTCGATATTTTGAATGCAATTGATCTCCTCCTTGGTAAGCAGCCGCTGTTCGTGATCGTCCAGCTTGTTGAGGATTTTTTGCGATATGTCGTTGAGGTAGATCGACAGCGTTCGGAGATTGACCCGCCGACGCATGGGTATGGTAAAGGCCAATATCACCCCAGCGACCGTCGGATGTATGCCCGCCTGATAAAACAAATACCACACGACCACCGCAATGGCAAATCCCACAAGTGTCGAATACCGAAACATGTTGTTGATCACCCCCAAAAGGCTGATGAGCACCATAGCATAGAGCAAAAGGCGGCCATCGATTTCATGCCCCCCGTAAAAGACAGCAATGACCAACACGGCAAACAAGTCGTCGATGATGGCAAAGGCCGTCAAAAACACCTTGAGACTCACCGGCACGCGGTTGCCGAGCATGTAGAGCACTCCAAGGGCAAAGGCCACATCTGTCGCCATCGGCACCGCCCACCCCCTGACAGTTTCGGGATTGTCGTTTAATGTCAAATACAGAAATATCGGTACCACCGCACCTCCAAGCGCCGCAATGAAGGGAAAGAGCGCCTTGCGCGGCGTGTTGATATCGCCAACGATCAACTCACGCTTCAATTCGAGCCCAATGTAGAAGAAAAACACAGTCATCAAGCCATCATTGATCCAAAAGAGCAAGGGCTTGACAAAGTGAAAATCACCTACATGCACGCCTAAAGGGGTATTCCAAAGGGCTTCATACTCGGGATAAAACGGCGAATTGGCCCATATCATGGCAATGATGGCCATGACGATCAAGAAAAGTCCTGCAATACTCTCCTGCTCGACAAATTTCTGAAACGGCCCTATGAGCTTGAGCGGATCCGACAGCCGATTGACCACACTCTTCGTCGAATTGTCCATATGCCTGTAGCAAATTTTGTTACCATTAATAACACCCTTGGGTCGTACTATTGTTTTAGGCGAAGGTGGCTTTTCCAC
>JALWKB010000065.1 GCA_026996805.1 Saprospiraceae bacterium
CAAACGGCGGTAATGGCGGTGGGGATCACCTCTTCCCATTCCGAACAGAGAAGTTAAGCCCACCAGCGCCGATGGTACTGCCCACACGGGCGGGAGAGTAGGTCGCCGCCGATCTCTTCTTTTTTACAACTGATGACAATAACACACAAATGATACAGCCTGTGCATCCGCACAGGCTTTTTTTATACCCATTATCATCGACCTAAATCCCATTGCCCCATCTATTAATCCCAATTTAGACAACACTCCTTACCTCAGTGCGATTGTAAAAGGCTTCAACAACCTGCTAGTCTTAATCAAAAGCCAAATAAAATAGCTTGAACAGTTGATATCCTCTTACCACCCCTCGTAGAGAGGTAAACCCTTAGCCCTTACTTTCATTGTTCATGCCATTCGCAGTTGTTGCAGTACACCTGTAACCTATCCGATAATGAATATGATGCGGAATATTTTGACGTTGTATTACCAGCAGTCGTAAAGTATTTGCCAGTTCAATTGTGCGTCGTATGATTAGGCTTTGGCAATCCTTGAATAGGAAAGGTGTGATTGGGGGAGTCTTTCTCTCGATGGCTTTTGGGATCATGAGCTGTACCGACGAAGTGGACATCATCGAAGAGGGAGTAGTCATCCCCGTAGTGTATGGATTTCTCAATGTGGGCGATACGGCGCAGTACATCCGGGTGGAAAAGGTCTTTGGTGAAGAGGGAAAGGATGCTTATACTACTGCTTCGGACTCGTCGCAGATTTTCTTTGGCCCCGAACTCGAGGTGCAGATGAGTGTGGATACCTCAGAGGGATGGTATACGCTGCAGCGCGTAGATGGTGCAACGGAGGGATTCCCTCGGGATTCAGGGGTGTTTTATTACAAGAGCAATCCCCTTTACAAGCTGTTGACCGATGTGTTCGATTTTCGAGTGGATGCTCCCGTATATCTGCGTCTGGTATTGGATGGTGAGGAAATAGCTACCTCTACGACGCACGTAGTAGGGCCTATCGTCATGCGCTTTCCCATCGAGCCGACCGTCTATTGGGACAATTCGAAACCCCTCAACGTGCGGATCAAAACAACCCGCTCAGCAAGGGTCTTCGACATACGCCTGCGCTTGCACATCGAAGAACGCCAATTCGATAATCCCGGGCAAGTGCGACAGGTGGTACTCAATTGGACGCCTCTGCAGCTTGAGAGGCGCACGCCTTCGATATTCCAATTTTTTTCCATCGATGCAGGTGCACTCTATGCCTTCCTGGCAAGCCAGTTGGAATTGGATCCCAATGTGCAGCGCCGTCTGGTATCCTTCGACATTGGTGTATCGGCTGGAGGCGAAGAGTTTGAGGAGTATGAAAATCTCGCCCTCGCGAATGTAGGAATTACGGGAGCCTTGGAACTACCGCTGTATTCCAACATAGAGGGTGGACTGGGTATTTTTACCAGTGTGTCCCATCTCTTCTTAGAGGGCTATGTGCTGGATAAGTCTTCGGTTGATTCGCTCGTATCACAAAAGGAGCTCCAGCCGTATAATTTTGTCAAGTAGACAACGGTGTCATTGCGTGGAGGGTTAACGCCTTCTACCCAGTCCCATTTGCTGCATCAAGGGGAACATGCCCTTGCCTTTTGACAGCTGGTGCATCATCTTGCGCATTTGTTCAAATTGTTTGATAAACTGATTGACTTCGTGGATGTCGTTGCCACTACCTCGGGCTATGCGTCGCTTGCGGCTGTGGTTGAGGATTTGTGGGTTGGCGCGTTCCTCAGGGGTCATCGATAAGATGATAGCTTCGATTTTTTTAAAGGCACTGTCGTCGATTTCGATGTGCTTGAGTACTTTGTTCATGCCGGGGAGTAGCCCGAGCAGGCTTTTGAGATCGCCCATGCGGCGAATTTGGTGGATTTGGGCGAGAAAGTCGTTGAAATCGAATTGATTTTTGCGGATTTTCTTTTCGAGTCGGCGCGCTTCGCGCTCGTCTATTTCGGCCTGGGCCTTTTCGACAAGTGTGACGATATCGCCCATGCCGAGGATGCGCTGGGCCATGCGCTCGGGGTGAAACACGTCAAGCGCGTTGAGCTTTTCGCCGTGACTGACGAACTTCAGTGGCTTGCCTACGACGTATTTGATCGACAGGGCAGCCCCTCCACGCGTATCACCGTCGAGTTTGGTCAGTACGACGCCGTCGTAATCGATGACTTCGTTGAAGGTTCTTGCCGTGTTGACGGCATCTTGTCCCGTCATGGCATCGACGACAAAGAGAGTCTCCGAGGGCTGAAGGGCCTCTTTGAGCGACTTGATCTCGCGCATCATTTCGTCGTCGATGCTCAATCGTCCAGCAGTATCGACGATGACGACGTTGTAACCCTTCTGACGAGCGTATTCGACAGCTCGTCGAGCTATGTCGACGGGATCTTTGCTCTCTTCGTCGGAGAATACCTCAACTTTAATCTGTTCGCCGAGAATGCGGAGCTGTTCGATTGCGGCGGGTCGGTAGACATCACAGGCGACCAAGAGGGGGCGCTTCTTCTTGTGATCGCGTACGTACTTGGCAAGTTTTGCCGAGAAAGTCGTCTTCCCCGAGCCCTGTAGTCCGGCAATGAGTACCACGGCGGGATTGCCCGTCAGGTTGATATCGACAGCATCGCTGCCCATCAACTCGGTCAGCTTTTCGTGGACAATCTTGACCAGCAATTGTCCCGGCTTGACATTTCGCAAGCGATTCTGCTGACCGAGCGCCTCCTCTTTGACTTTTTCGGTAAAGTCGCGCGCAATTTTATAGTGTACATCGGCAGCGACTAAGGCACGACGTATATCCTTAAGCGTACTGGCTATGTTGACCTCGGTGAGCTTGCTCTCACCCTTGAGGTGCTTAAAAGCCATTTCAAGCCTTTCCGTCAGCGATTCAAACATGGGTATTCGGTTTTATCAATGTACAAAAGTAGTATTTCTGCAGGTTTTAACCCTTAAACTACAGTAGAGTTCAAACACTGGCTCTTACTGTGATCACTTCTATAGCTGTCTCCGCTCAAAGTAGCACGATTTCATACAGCCAATAAAATAGCAAATCCATAACTTTGTGATCGATTGTAGTCCGCAAAGAGCCATAGTGTTTCCATCCCATGGATCAGTCAAAAGGAGCATTGCAAATAGGTATCCTATCGGATACACATGGGTACCTTGATGATGAGCTCATCCAAGCCCTCGATGGATGCGATCAGATTTGGCATGCGGGGGATATCGGAGCGATGGAGGTCATCGACCGATTGCGGCAAGTTTGCCCTGAGGTGAAGGCCGTCTATGGCAATATCGACCCGCCGTCGTTGCGACGTGTGTTTCCAGAAGTTTCGGTCTTTGATGTCGACCAAGTCAAGGTGGTCATGCTGCACATAGCGGGGTATCCGGGGAAGTACACCGCTCAAGCGCGTCAACTATTAAAGCAGCATCGGCCTCAGCTGCTCGTCTGTGGGCATTCGCACATCTTAAAGATCGTTCGCGATCCCCGATATGGGCACCTGCATATCAATCCCGGGGCTGCAGGTCGAGAGGGATTTCACAAAGTGCGCACTATTGTGCGCTTCGGTGTAATAGGGGAGCGACTTGTGGATGTGCGCGTACATCAATGGGATCGGTGATCATTGAGCAAGTGAGACCAGTGATCTGTATCCTTAGGGTATAAAATCGTGCATGCTCTTATCAGCTCTACCGCAGAGATTTCGCAATGGGAATTAAAACATATTGACAGGCGAGAGGTTTAAAATGATATATCCGACATCATGAGTGGTAACCCTATGGCCGAACGCGAAAAAGTGGATCAAGGAGGTACAACGCAGGAGGGTGAAGAGCTCATCTTAGAGCAGATCATACGCGTCGATAAAAAGCAGACTCCTATACGTATCGACAAGTTTTTAGTCGACAAGCTCGAAAAGATCAGCCGCAACAAGATACAACTCGCCATTAAAGAAGGGCTCATTACCGTCAATGGCAATCGGGTCAAGCCCAACTACCGCGTCAAGCCCCAAAATCAAATCAAGGTTGTCTTCCCCAAAGAGCCGGTACAAAATTATGTCACCCCAGAGGATATCCCCTTAGATATCGTCTACGAAGACGAGCATCTCTTGGTGGTCAACAAGCCGGCGGGAATGGTCGTACATCCCGGTGTGGCGCATTATTCGGGGACACTGGCCAATGCACTGGCATATCACGTCAAGAGCAAAAAATTACCCATTTTGGAGGGAAGCCCCATGGACCGCCCCGGATTGGTGCACCGCATCGACAAAGATACATCCGGACTGCTGGTGGTGGCAAAATCGGAAGAAGCCCTCATCGGCCTGGCTAAACAATTTTATCACCACACCGTATACCGCAGGTATTGGGCTTTGGTGTGGGGAGAGCCCGATCCTCCAGAGGGTACCATCATCCGCAATGTGGGTAAGGATCCAAAGGTGCGCACGCGGATGCGCGTCTTCGAACACGGCGAAATGGGCAAGTACGCACTAACCCATTATAAGGTCATCGAGCCACTGTACTACGTATCCTTAGTGGAGTGCCGCCTCGAGACGGGACGTACCCATCAGATACGGGTACACATGAAATACCTCGGCCATACCTTGTTTAACGACAAGCAATACGGCGGTAACCGCATCCTCAAGGGAACTCCCCATGCCAAGTACAAGCAATTTGTCGAAAACTGCTTTAAAATACTGCCTCGTCAAGCCTTGCATGCCAAATCGCTCGGCTTTGTCCATCCCATCACCAAGGAGTACATGCAGTTCGAATCCGATTTGCCCATGGATATGCAGCGGGCTTTGGAGAAATGGCGGAAGTACGTCCACGATAAGCGCAATAAAATGGAGGTATGAAATTGTCCAATGTAGAGATTGCCCGCCTGTTTTCCGAACTGGCCTTCTGGATGCAAGTCGAAGGCGATAATCCCTTTAAAATACGTGCATATACTCGTGCAGCTGATACGCTAAAGCGACTTCCAAAACACGTCTTTGCTTACACCGAGGAGGAGCTCAAAAGCATTTCAGGATTTGGAAAAGCCATCGTCGAAAAGCTCGGTCAGATCAAGCAAAGCGGAACATTTCAAACCCTGGAGCGCTACCGCAACAAGTATCCTGCTACGCTCCTCGAGTTGGCCAAGGTCAGTGGATTGGGACCCGGCAAAATCGGAACCCTCTACCGAGAGCTACACGTCCAAACACTGGAAGACCTATTGGCATGTATCGAAGACGGATGTATTACCAAGGTGAAAGGCATTTCGTCAAAAGTAGTGCCCAAACTACGCGAATCGGTGCGCTATCTCCTCGACAATCGCCGTCGGATACGGTACGACGAGGGAGATAGTTTGGCCAAGCAGTTGATCGAATATGTCGAGAAGGCCGAAGACAAGGGGAAGTTCTGGACAATAGGCACACTGGCGAGTTTTGACAACGTACTCGATAGCCTGGATTTCCTCACCGACATTCCAGCGGAGCGATTGCAGGAGATACTGTTAGGGCTTCCCAATCTCGATGGGATCGACCCATCGGAGGAGGGAACAAAGGTACGACTTCGAAACTTGGCCGTTCCGATTCGTATACGCTACGGGCACTCTTCCAATCTGGGGAGTCTGCGCGTGCAGTATACTAGTAGCGACAAATTTTTTCGTGCATTGATCGATCGCTTTGGCTATGTCGAAAGTCCTACGGAAGAGGACTTCTTTGCGCGGATAGGAGCACCTTATGTGCCGGTGGAGCTTCGCCATAATCCTCTCATTCTTGTAGGTAATCTGTTACACACTTTGGACAAGCTCGTGGAGGAGACAACCCTCTGTGGTTTTATACACTGCCATTCAAACTACTCCGATGGTGTGTGGTCTATAGCTACATTAATGGAAGAGGTGCGTTCGAGGGGGTTTTCGTATTTGGTCTTGACGGATCACTCGCAATATGCGCGCTATGCGGGTGGCTTGACCGTGGAAGAGCTCCATCGCCAATGGCAGGAAATCGATGACTTGCGTAGGGCTCATCCAGATTTTCCGATATTGAAGGGCATTGAGCTGGATATCTTGCCCGATGGGAGCCTCGATTACGATGAACAACTACGCAAGCAATTTGACTTTGTAATTGCTTCGGTACACTCCCAGCTCGACATGGATGAAGATCAGGCGACGGAACGCATTTTACGAGCTGTCCAATCGGGTGAAATACACATGTTGGGACATCCTACGGGAAGGTTATTGCTGTTGCGCAAGGGGTATCCACTGCGCTATGATGAAATCTTTGAAGCATGTGCAGCCAATGGCGTAGCGATTGAGCTCAATGCCAATCCGCGTCGTTTGGATATCGATTGGAAGTACATTGGAGAGGCATTGGGCTATGGTGTGAAGATTTGCATCAATACCGATGCCCATCGCCTGGAGGACGTGGATTACTTTCGCTACGGAATAGCAGCTGCCAGGAAAGCGGGATTGACAGTAGATTACAATATTTCCTCTTGGGATTTTGCCACATTTTGCGAACACTTTTCCATTCAGACGATGTGTTAATATTTCGTTAACATATCTTGAATATGTGTTATCTGTTCCTTTGTAAAAGATGGGATACATTTGCCGCTATCATGCACATTAAAAATTGATGGAGTATGAAATGGTACATGTTTTTCTTCCTGATTGGAGCACTGGCTGCCTGCAAGAGCGGCTCTACGACACAATCCCAGTCGACGAAGGCGGCTGACCAAGTTACCCAGAGTACGGCCTCTACCACAAAGATGGAAGCCAAAAAAGACGACGTTCCACAGGGGCCCATCACTACAATTAAGTTTGACGAAAACGTCTATGACTTCGGAACGGTGCCCTCGGGAGAAAGGGTCAAGCACGTGTTCAAGTTTACCAACACGGGCAACGAACCATTAGTGATCGAAAATGCCAAGGGCAGCTGTGGCTGTACGGTTGCCGACTGGCCTCGCGAGCCCATTCCTCCGGGGAAAGGTGGTGAAATTACAGTGGTATTTGACTCCAAGGGGAAGAGTGGTAAAGTCACCAAGCGCGTGACCATTACGGCCAACACGGATCCGAAAAACACCTTCCTCACGATTACAGGTATCGTTGAGAAAAAGAATCAGCAGGCGGGAAAGTGATATTGCCTGCTATTTCCACAAGCATATAGCTAAGGGTGATGGGACTCTTCCCTTCGCCCTTGCGTTTCTACTTAGGTGGAGGATCTGAGCATTCCTCGGGGATCTGAGCTTTTGTTAACAAGATTTAAGAGATGTTTGAGAATAAGGACAGCATCAGAAGTGTTAATACTTTGAAATCAAAAATGCATGGACTATGAAACAGATTGTTGGATTGTTGGCAGTAATGGTATTGTTGAGCTTTGTAGGCTGTAAAGGTGCTGCTGAGACCGAAAAGAAGGCAGCCACTTCGGGAGGTACCCAATCGAACGAGGTCACGACGACCATCACAGAAAAGAAGGACAACGCTCCGACCGGACCTGTGACGAAGATCGAATTTGAAGAGACGGTCTACGATTTCGGTGAGGTCTACGAAGGCGAAAAGGTACGTCACGAGTTTGTGTTTACCAACGTAGGTGACGAACCACTTGTCATCGAAAATGCCAAGGGAGGATGCGGATGCACCGTACCTGAATGGCCGAGAGAACCCATTCCCCCAGGAGGAAAGGGTAAAATCGTGGTCGAGTACAACACCAAAAACCATGGATCGCCCGAAGGCCGCAAACAGACGAAGCGCGTGACAGTGACGGCCAACACGGATCCGAAAAACACCTTCTTGACCGTTACGGGTATCGTTAAGAAAAAATCTTCCTAAGTCCCAAAGACCGATTTGAGCGAACCCACGTCATTCATTGTCTTACAAAGGGCGTCCTATGGACGCCTTTTTTTATTTTATAAAGGGGAGGGAAATATTACTGGGTACTTAAGAGCTGGAATGGCGCTATTTGATGCACCAATCGATCGGGGGTTGGCCGAGCTGTTGGAGTATTTGGTTGGTTTTGCTGAAGTGGCCGTTGTTCATAAAACGGTTGCCAGCTAGAGGGCTGGGGTGAGCACTTTCCAGCACGTAGTGTTTCATCTGGTCGATAAGGGGTTTTTTAGATCGGGCAAACTTGCCCCATAAGAGGAAGATGAGCCCTTCCTTTCGTTGGGAGAGCTTCCAGATGACGGCGTCGGTAAACTTTTCCCAGCCGATGTTTCGATGGGAGGCGGGCTTGTTTTTTTCGACGGTGAGGAAAGCGTTGAGGAGGAAGACCCCTTGATGTGCCCAGTAAGTCAGGTCTCCATGGTGTGGCATAGGGCATCCGACATCGCGTTGCACTTCTCGAAAGATATTGACGAGCGAGGGTGGCATTTTCACCCCTTTCGGAACGGAAAAACACAGTCCCATGGCTTCCCCCGGGTTGTGGTAGGGATCTTGTCCCAGAATGACGACGCGCACTTTGTCAAAGGGGGTTTGTTCGAAGGCGTTGAAGATGAGCGGTCCCGGCGGATAGATGATTTTGCCTTTGGCTTTTTCACTTTTGAGGTACTCCACCAAAGCGCGGAAGTACGGCTTTCGAAATTCGTCTTTGAGTACTTCTTTCCAAGAGGGATGGATTTTGACATCTATTTCTGCCACGGCATCTTCTTTTTGTCGCGGTATTCGGAGAGCATTTCGCGCAGGGCAATTTCCCAATGTCGAACGGGTACGTGCCATGTGCGCACGATTTTATGCAGGTCTAAACGGCTATTAGTGGGGCGCTCCACGCGTGAGGGATATTCGGAGCTCGATATGGCTTGTACATCGATGGATATGCCTTTCAACTCAAATATTTTTTGTGCAAAGCCCCACCAGGAGGTATAGCCTTCGTTGGCGTAATTGTAGATTTCGCCTTGCCAAGGGATGCGCTCGACTGTGCTTTTGCGGATGATGTGGAGTAGCGCCTGGGCGAGATCCTTGGCGTAGGTGGGCGAGCCTATCTGATCGTCGACGACGCGTATGGATTTTTTGGACTTTGCCAGTTCGAGCATTGTGAGGACGAAGTTTTTACCCCGTGTAGAATATAGCCAGGAGGTGCGAATGATGAGGGAGGGAGCGCCGCTCTTGAGCAGTATTTGTTCGCCGGCGTACTTCGATCGTGCATAGACGCCTTTTGGGTTGGCCGGGCGAGATTCGTCGATCGGTGCATTGTCGGTGGCGTGGTAGACGTAGTCGGTACTGATGTGTATGATCGGTATTTGATATTTTTTACACATGGCTCCTATGCCTTCGAGTGCGTGCGCATTGATATTAAAGGCAGTGTCCTGATTTTCTTCCGCTTTTTCTACATCGGTATATGCAGCGGCGTTAATCACGTAATCTGGCCAATAGAGTTTGAGGTATTGGGCAAATCGATCGGTTTGGCAGATATCCAATTGGCGCCGTGTCAGGGGTATGATTCGGATATCGGGCATTTGAGCTCCCCACTCCTTGAGATGTGATCCGAGTTGGCCGTCTGCTCCTGTGACGAGGACGTTGATCATAGCATCCAGGCTTCTTTATGCACGAAGGCCGGCCACTGTTGGTCCTTGGCCGAGAGGATGTATGCCCGGTCGATGGTGGGCCATTGTATGGAGAGGGTATCGTCGAGGGGGTGAATGCCGCGTTCGCTATGGGGGGCATAGTAATTGTCGCATTTGTAGGAGACAATGGTATTGTCTTCAAGCGCCAGGTATCCATGTGCAAAGCCACGGGGTATGAGGAGCTGATATTTGTTGTCGTCGGAGAGCTCCACCCCGACGTATTGGCCGTAAGTCGGACTTTGTGGGCGAAGGTCTACTGCTACATCGAAGATGCGACCACGGATGACGCGTACGAGTTTGGCCTGAGCATCTTTCCCGATTTGAAAGTGGAGACCTCGAAGCACACCCTTGTTCGACATTGCCTCGTTGTCTTGTACCCATGTATAGCGGAGCCCGGCTTGGTGAAATTTTTCACGATGAAAGGTCTCCATAAAATATCCACGCTCGTCTTCCCAAAGTTGAGGTTTGATAATCCAAACCCCTTCGATATGGGTTTTGTCGAATTTCATAGAGGGCAATTTATCGACTTTTTCGAAAATATAGTGTTAGCGGTACCCCCGTAAAGTTATACATTTTTCGCAATTGGTTTTCGACAAATTGGCGATAGGGTTCTTTGATGTGCCGTGGATGATTGGAGAAAAACACAAACGCCGGGTAGGCCAGGGGGAGCTGGGTGGCGTATTTGATGCGTACCGGGCGATGACGGTAGAGTGGTGGGGGGTGTTTTTCGGTGAGTTCTTGTATGAAACGGTTGAGCTCGGAGGTTTTTATACGGCGTTTGCGGTTTTGGTACACTTGGAGGGCGGCATCGACGGCTTTGAGGAGGCGTTGTTTTTCTTTGACGGAAGTAAATACGATGGGGTAATCGCGAAAGGGTGCCGTTTGGTGGCGGATATATTCTTCGAATTGGCGGGCTGTGTGGGTGTCTTTTTCAATGAGATCCCATTTGTTGACGACTACCACGATGCCCTTGTGCTTGTCGATGCACTGCCAGAGGATTTGTTTGTCCTGTGATTCGAAGCCTCTGGTGGCGTCTATCATGAGCAAGCAGACATCGGCCTCTTCAATGGCTTTTATGGTGCGCAGGGCGGAGTAAAATTCGAGGTTTTCTTTAATCTTAGACTTTTTTCGCAGTCCTGCGGTATCGATGAGGATAAAATGCCGATCGAACTTTCGGAATTCGGTGTGGAGCGCATCGCGCGTTGTGCCGGGAATGTCGGTGACGACATTTCGCTCTTCGCCGACCAAGGCATTGACCAGTGATGATTTTCCGACATTGGGCCTTCCCACGATGGCCAGCTTTGGGATAGCTTCGTCGGTCGGCGGCGTCGTTTCTACCTGCTCAGGCATACTTTCGGTTAGGGCATCTAAGAGCTCGCCGGTGCCGCTGCCTGTAATGGCCGATATGAAAAAAGTGTTTTCGAAGCCAAGGCCCCAAAATTCGTTTGCAGTGAGAAGGCGTTCGTGATTGTCGACTTTATTGACAGCAACGAAGACAGGCTTGTTGGTCTGACGTAAGATGTCTGCTATGCTCTCGTCGATATCGGTGATGCCGGTGGTGGCATCGGTGACGAAGATGATGTGGGAGGCCTCTTCGATGGCGATGCGCACCTGTTGGCGTATGGCCTGCTCGAAGATGTCGTCGGATTGTGGCACAAAGCCCCCTGTGTCGATGACGTTAAAGGTTTTGCCGTTCCACTCGGATTCGCCGTAGATGCGGTCGCGTGTCACCCCGCTGATATCGTCGACGATCGACTTGCGCTCTCCTACGAGACGATTGAAGAGCGTTGATTTACCTACATTAGGTCTTCCCACTATGGCTACGATGTGTGCCATATTGCCAAAATCTTTCGTTTATCGCAATCGCACGCGCTCGATTTCGGCAAAGGTATCGGGATCGACGACCTCCATGTCGATGCGTTTGCCTTTGACGTGGAAGAGCACCAGTGCATTGAGTGTGGAGAAGATTTGCACGTCGTCGCTCCAGGGTAGCTGTTCTTGAGCGTAGTATGGCGCTCCAGCGGCACCGTTGGTGATTTGGGTAAAGGGTCGCGATAGGCGTAGGCGTTTTTTATCCCAATGAGGGGGATAGATAGGCGTTTTGCTGGTGAGGATGAGCCTACTGTAGTTGTGTTCGTCGCCGTGGAGTAGGCTGACGCATTTAGAGCAGCGATTGACGACGATGTCGAGTAGTTCGTCACGACGTTCGATGATGCCTTTGGGGTGGGGCTGACCATTGATATACGGTCGGATGTCGTTGTTGCCGTGGTACCACATGTCATCACGGGCATGTCCGCCGTTGGGAAAGGCCGGCGTGTGCATGGTTATAAATACGTGGTCGATATCTGGATCGGCTTCGAGCTTTTGGACTACCGTGTCCAACCATTTTAATTGTGCATCCATGATATAGCCGTGTACATTGCCTGATACGAGGGGAACTTTCCCCGTCGATGGGGCGTACCAATAATTGGAATTCATGACAATGACTGCTACATTGTCGTAGATGTAGTAGTAGACGTTTTCCTTATAGGTGGGGAAATCCATC
Organism: Saprospiraceae bacterium; assembly: GCA_026996805.1. Lineage (GTDB taxonomy): Bacteria > Bacteroidota > Bacteroidia > Chitinophagales > Saprospiraceae > S141-43. Next base: position 12,073 of record JALWKB010000065.1, read on the forward strand.
TGGTCGGGATTGGGGTCGTAGGATTCGCCGTCTTCGCTCACTGGACCATTTAGGGGATTGACGAAGTGTTGGGCAAACAGCGCTTCGGATGAGGCACTGGAGAAGGGAAATCGATCGACCGAGATACGGTTGTCAAAAGCATGCATCAGAGCCTCGTGATTGCCCATCCCGATGTACATGGGTGCGTAATGCCAGTAATAACGCACGGCATTCTTAAAGTTAGCGTATTCGAGATTCATCACATCGGGGTCCGTCTTATACCCATCGATCATATCGCCTGTAAATTGGAAGAACTTCGCACCGCGCTGTAGTGCAAGAGTGGTCATCTTTTTTAGTATGTAGGCGTTGGTACCGTAGATACTGCGCTCACCTCCTCCTTGACCGGAGCGGCTATCGCTTGCAAAGGCCCATGTAAATGGCGTTCGACTTCCCTTGCGCGGCGCCGTTTCGAAAGCATAGCTCTCCTTCCAATCGCCGTAATAGACCGTATAGCTGTATTGGGTGGCCGGTGACAGACCGGTTATGGGAATTTCATGCACGGTGGTGTCGCGTCTGCCGGGCGTATAAAACATCTTACCATTCGCCTGTATAGCAACGACTGTGGGTGTAGAGGTGCGGAGCGAAATTACGACACTGGTGTCGGTGAGCATTTGTACAAAAGGGCCTTCCGTCAAGGTAAGATCAGTAGTAAATGGACCCGTACCCTTGAGATTGACTTTACCATCGTAGAGAAACTGACCATTGGCATCGACAACGCGGTAGCCCAAGATGAGTTTGCCCTTTTTCTCCCAATCGACAAAGTCGTATTTCCCTCGAAATGTCTTTTTGATATTGAGCTTTGCCCTGCCGTTTTGAATTTTCAGATTGCGCTTAAAAAATACGGGCTGCGGAAATCGTATGCCTTCTGTTTTTATGAGCCCGTAGTAAATCGTGCCTTGGAAGCTCGTATCTTCAAAGTTCCATTCTACGCCATTTGCTGTGCCTTTGGGCAAACGCGCAATTTTTTGGTAGGTATAGGGGTAGTTGCGCACCTTTTGGAAAAAGGTATCTCCCTTGGTAGGATGGACTACATATATACCCGTAGAATCGGCATACATGTGGGAGTGAACCGCTGGTACGGCTATTTGACCGTTGATGGCAGCCAGTACGAGCCAATAAGTCGTGGTTACAGTGAGGATCTTTTTCATACAGCTAAAATTATGAATTCGCAATTTCTGTTATTTCTTGTTGGATGTACTGGACAAATGTTTCCGCTCGCTTTTGTGCCTTTGCACGTGTTGGAGCTTCGGCATAGATGCGCAGAATGGGTTCGGTGTTGGAGGGGCGTATGTGTACCCATCCATCGTCGAAGTACCATTTTATACCGTCGCTCTGATCAATGGAATGAACATCAACGGGTGTTTTTTCCGATATTCTATTCAATAGGGTGTATGGTGATACGTTGGTTTCGAGAGGCATTTTGGTCTTGTAGATGACGTATTGCGGTAGCTGTTGTTTCCACTGGGATAGGGTATAATCAAAATGGACCATGCCGCTGAGCACCAGTGCAATACCGACGAGGGCATCGCGGCCGTAGTGCAAAGGGGGATAGATGACTCCTCCGTTGCCCTCACCTCCAATGATGGCGTTGGTCTCTTTCATCAGCTGGATGACGTTGGCTTCTCCTACGCGTGAGGCTGCGTAGCTGCCGCCGTACTTCATGGTGATATCGCGCAGGGCCTGGGTAGAGGATAGATTGGACACGGTATTGCCGGAATTTTGTGAGAGGACATAATCGGCTGCTGCGACGAGGGTGTATTCTTCATTAAATGGATGGCCGTGTTCGTCGATAAAGACGAGGCGATCGACGTCGGGGTCGACCGCGATACCCAGGTCTGCACCCACTTCTTTGACGCGCTGACACAATTCATGCAGATGTTCGGGCAATGGCTCCGGGTTGTGCGCAAAACGACCATCCATCGTGGCATTGATAACATCATAATCGCAATGCAAAGCCCTTAAGAGTGCCGGCACAGCTGATGCTCCTACGGAGTTGATGGCATCGACGACGATGCGAAACTTTCGCTTGCGGATGGCTTCGGTACGCACAATGGGCAACGAAAGAATCGCACAGATGTGGTGATCGAGTGCATCAGTGGGATGATAGACGTGCCCGAAGCTGTCAATTCGTGCATAGCCAAAGGTAGATCGGTCGAGATAAGCAGCAAGCGATTTGAAATCATCAGGGGATAATACTTCACCTGCTCGGTTGAGAAATTTCAAGGCATTCCATTCAATGGGGTTGTGGCTGGCAGTGATGACGATACCTCCGTGGGCGTCGTAGTAGCGCACCGCCATTTCGGTAGTAGGGGTTGTGGCAAGGTCGAGTTGGAGGACATCCACGCCCATCATCACCAATGTGCTCTCCACAATTGACGAGATCCACTTTCCACTCGGTCGGGCATCGCGCCCCACCACAATTTTTATATCGGAAGTGTTTGAATTGTCTTTACACCAAGAGGCAAAGGCACTTACTGCACGAACGATCTGTGGAGGATGCAGGCCCTCTGCATCCACACCTATGGTCCCCCTAAGGCCACTTATCGATGTCAGCAAAGGCATGAGCAGTAGATTTCATCCATAGAACGCTCAATATCCGACGTACCATGCATTTGTCCTTGTATAAACTTCGATGTGCGTAAAATGTTACATTATTTGTAAGTTCATCGCAGATGTATCGGCGCGAGGTGTTCACAGTAGTGGGTTTTGTACTATTTCTCTTGGGCATGCTATCCCTCATTTTATCTTTTACGGGAATGCAATTCGTCTTCATGAAATGGCTCGACGCGTGGGGAAAAGGTTATGGCACCCTCCTTCGCATACTCATCATCGGCCTCGGCATTGTCATGGCGTATTTGGGCACAAGTTCCAAGGCTAAAAACTCGGACAAAAATTGAAATCGTTGGTGTATTCGCCTATATAGCTTATCGAAAATTCGTAGCTGAAGAGGCCGACGTATCGAGCATTGAGATCGGATATGGCCTGTGTAACGATGGCATGGATGAAGAGTCCGCTGAATTCGACTCCTACGCCCATTTCGACAGCTTTGGGCAGTACTGGAGATGTGGGGGTATTACCGAGGCGCAAGGCCGTGGTGAGTCGCAATGCCTGCACATTGCCTTCGTAAAAGAGTTTGCGAAAGGCTAAGCCCGAACTGATATCAAGGTGCGGACCTTGGCGCAATAGCCGTAGGGATGGATACCAGGCAAAGCCTTCTTGGGCGATGCGAAAACTGCCATACAGTGCAAATCTCCGAAAGAGTACGCTGCTCTTCGAATACGGGACATTCTGGCTCTGGACAAGGGAATAAAACGAACTCTGTGCAGGGAGTATGTGGTACGTGGCTAATCCGACCACAAAGCTTCGATATTGGGATGGATGCGTCGAAAAATGCAGGCCCACAGAAAGTTCAGGAAAAGCCAGGACATTGGGTGGTAGTGGTTCGTTGGTCGGTAGAGTGTAGCCATTGATGCCGTTGAATTGGTCTTCAAAGGTCAATTTTTCGTAACTAATGCCGCGCTGTGTAATGCCAAATTGAAGCCCCGCCGACAGATAGCTCTTTCGCAGAGGATGGAGATTGTAGGAGTACGAGGCACCAAGGGCAATGTGATTGGTATAACTGCCAAAGAAGTTGAATCGATCGCTGAAAAATACCAATCCGATGCCCCAATAGTCGTTTATGGAGCCAAAGGGGCGTAAAAATTTGACGTCGCCACTGAAGAGATATGACGTGAACGCTTGGCCGTCAATAGGGGTCCATTGATTGCGATAGGCAAAAGCAACGCGGTATTGACCGGGTATTTGCGCTATTTCCGCTGGAGATACCCAGAGGGCGGTGCTGAGTGCATCGGAAAATCGTACATCCTGCGCTATGGTTGGGCATGGTGTGTGCAGATTCCACAAACAGAGAAAGAGGCACAGTAATTTGACCTTGATTGGAGCAAATTTCACTCGATAAATCCCTGTTGGCGCATCCATTCGTCGTTGTAGATTTTTTTGATGTAGCGGCTTCCGTGGTCGTGAAAGATGACGACGACGACATCATCACTGGTCAGCTGGTCGCGCAATTGGTGTAGGCCGGCCAGAGCAGCCCCGGCGGAATAACCCATGAGTAAGCCCTCTTCACGTGCGAGCCTACGAGCAGCAAGCGCTGCATCTTTGTCGGTGACTTTTTCGAAGTGATCGATGATGTCAAAATTGACGTTGCCGGGGATGATATCCTCGCCAATACCTTCGGTCAAATAAGGGTAAATTTCCTCCGGATCGTATTGCCCCGTTTCGTGGTACTTTTTAAAAACTGAACCATAGGTGTCAATACCCCAGATGACGATATCGGGATTTTGCTCCTTGAGGAAGCGTCCTGTACCAGAGATTGTACCGCCTGTGCCCACTCCAACCACCAGATGGGTTATCTTTCCGTCCGTTTGCCTCCAAATCTCCGGGCCCGTGGTCAAATAGTGGGCCTTGGGGTTGGAAGGGTTTTCGTATTGATTGCACCAAAAGCTATTGGGTATTTCTTCGCTGAGGCGGCGCGCTACGGAATAGTACGAACGCGGATCGTCGGCAGGGACATCGGTCGGGCAGATATAGACCTCGGCGCCCATGGCCTTCAGCATGTCGATCTTTTCTTTTGACTGCTTGTCTGTCGTAGTAAAGATGCAGCGATATCCGCGTACGGCAGCTACCAGTGCCAATCCCATACCCGTATTGCCCGAAGTACACTCGATAATCGTGCCTCCCGGCTTGAGTAGCCCTGCCTTCTCTGCATCATCAATCATCTGGATGGCCATGCGGTCTTTGATGGAATGTCCGGGGTTAAACGTCTCCACTTTTGCAAGTACCGTGGCTGGTATTTCGCGTACCGATTTATTGAGCTTGATCAACGGGGTATTGCCAACGGTTTCAAGTACATTTTCAAAATACTCCATAAGACCATGCAGATAGTACACTCAAAGGAACGCATCAAGTAGAGGCATGTTGTGCTAATTGTCTTCAATTCGCACCTTCCACAGGTGCGTGATAGACGACCTTTGCATAAAAGCGGCTGTCCAAAATACCGAGCTCGTCGGCTACTCCTTTTGACACGACCATATCGATGTCCGACGGATAGGCGCCTTCCAGTATGGTACCGACGACACGGGCCTTGACCCTCGTTTCCAACAAGGGATTGATGATCTCAATGATGCTGCCTTCGGGTATACGCCGATGTAATACGTACAATCCCCGTACGTCAGACGTCTTGTCCCAATAGCCTACACAACTCATTTCAACCATTCTTTCGGAAGCACTATCGGTAAATTGTTGATCCAGGCTGTGCTTTTCGTTTTGATGTGTGCGGTACTGACGAGCTGCTTCCGCTTTTTCAATGGGGTTGACCCCTCCCTTGGCCAGCCAGCCGATTTGAAGATATTGGCCGGGTAGAATGCGATAGTCCTGCAAGCCGTTGAGCCGAGCAATGTAGTCCACAGAGGTGTGCCACTTTCTGCGAGCTATTCCGTACAGCGTTTCCCCTTGTTGTACACGATAAAAAACAGGTACATACCCTCCCGATGTGTCTAAATGAGGTTCTTTCAATATGGCCGATGGAGGAATCGCTATGCGTAGGGTGTCGCCGTACCGCAGAAACTTTCCCTCTCCGAGGGTAGGGTTGTCTTTTACAATAGTGGATACATCGATCCCATAAAATCGCGCTATTGAGTACAGTGTTTCCCCTTTTTTTACGAGATGGTAGACATAGTCGTTGCCCTCACGGGGGTGAATCACGATTTTATGCGGATAATGAATGCCGACCAAGGTATGAGCTATCAATGATTGCTGAGCTAGATTTTGTGCAACCACAGCTCCCGTCAAACTGGTGAAGAAAACTATCACAGCGTACCAATTCCACCATGGGACTCTACGTGCTTTCATATCTTTATGCCGTTTTAGATCCGCTGCAAAGATACGCATTAAAAAAATATTTAATACGTTTTGAGTTTATTTTTTGCTACTTACGTGAAAACGAGCTATTACTCAAGAGATGTCTCAGCGCATTGATCGATGTATTGTCATACCTGCTCGATACGGATCGAGACGGCTGCCGGGCAAGGTGTTGTTGGATCTGGGTGGAAAGCCCATTGTTCAGCACGTCATTGAGCGTGCCTTAGAGGTGGTAGACAAAGACGAGGTGGTCTTAGCCACCGATCACGAAGCGATTGCACGCGTAGGAGAGCCTTTCAGCATCCGTATCGTCATGACAGATCGTGCGATACCCAATGGTACTTTGCGATGTATTCGAGCTTTGGAGTCCGTAGAAATAGAGCCGCAGTATGTGATCAACTTGCAGGCGGATGAGCCGTTTGTCCTTCCGAGGGATCTTGAGCGCCTCTTTCTCCAGCTTGAAAGAGGGGATGAAATTGTAACACTTGCCATGGAGCCGACATATGTAGAAGACTATCATTCAGCTCATCACGTCAAGGTCGTATGTGACAAATCGGGACGTGCCATGTACTTTAGCAGGGCGCCCATCCCATGGGGGATCACCGAAGATGCCTTGGCGGAAGTGCGCATACACATTGGTATTTACGGATTTCGATATACTGTTATGAAATCGTTGAGTCTGGGAGCGACTCCTGCTCTTGCGCAGAGAGAGCAGCTCGAACAGCTCAGCTGGCTCTGGGTCGGCAAGACTATCCGCGTATTGGACACCTCAGGGCTTTACATAGGCATTGATACTCAGAAGGATTACGAGCGGGCGCTGGAGATGCTCAACGCGAGAGGATCGAAGGACTAAAAGCATCGGGTAGCAAGGAGTGCGCTGAGGGATAGATGTGATAGTGTTTGATGTCTTTGTAGCACAGGATGGATATCGCCGTTTGTTGGCGCCATTCGATTTCGAATAGCACCTGCCTACAGGCACCGCAGGGGGTCAGGAGCGAGGAGGGCTTGCTGAGAATGCATAGACGTCGAATCACTTTAGCTGGATGTTGGATGAGGGCGGTATAGAGGGCGATGCGTTCGGCACACATGCTCAAGGGAAAAGAGGCGTTTTCGACATTTGCCCCTTGGAGGATGGTGCCATCTTCGAGCAGACAGGCACAACCAACGTGATAGTTGGAATAGGGAGCATACGATAGTTGTATCGCTTGCTGTGCTCGCTCAAGAAGGGTTTGCCATGTATCATCCCAGCGTTGTGGCATCGTGGAAGGGAGGTGTATTTTAATAATGCGTACCAAATTTCATGCCATGCTGCGGTCTGTATCCTGTGATATTGTTCACGTATTGGAGTGGTGGAAGCACGTATTTTTGCGCTTGAAAATTTTAAAGATTTAAAAAACCAAGGAATTATGAAGGCATTCAAGGAAGGAGTACTCATTGATGTACGCGAGCCAAACGAGTACTATGCTGGCCATGTAGATGGAGCGATCAACATTCCGCTGAGTACGTTGCAACAGCGCATTGAAGAGATCCGCTCGATGGGCAGGCCACTTTACCTGTATTGTCAGTCTGGTAATAGGAGCGGAATGGCTGAGATGTTGCTCCGCGCACATGGTATCAAAGAGGTATACAACATCGGCGGCCTTTACGAGGCTAAGCAATTTGTCGAAACGGCATAGACTCTCCATCTCAGTGCACGACCCAAATCCGCTGGGTCGTGCACGCTCCCTCTTTGGTACATGCAGTCGCTATGTAGATACCCGCAGGCAGGGTGGAAAGGTGTAGCGAGGTCGATCCCGCCTTTAATTTTTTCACACTATGCAACACGCCGTGGATATCTCTAAGGAAGAGCGTAAGTGGAGAGGGGCTTTTGATGAATAGTGTACTACAGGAGGAATAATACATTTCAACAGAGGGTTTCTCCTGTGTGGCATCATATGTACTGGTCCATGATCCGTCGATGCGCAGCGTGGTCTTGTACCAACGCAAGCCTCCTCGCGCATTGCCCACAAGCATTTCGAGGATACCATCGCTATCGATGTCGGTGACGGCGGGATGGAGGCGCTCCCATTCATTGAGTTCACCGTAGTTGGTCGCTATGATTGGAAAGCTGTCAAAGGGGGTGGTGCGCACTTGGACGACGAAGATGCCGCTATTGGTTCCGGCGAAGAGGAGCAACGGCCCATTTGCGGAAGTTGTCGCGTAGAAAGAAGGTGCACTGTAGACTTTACTTCCAAAGCGGCGGATGTTTTGTAAGATGAGTTTTCCCAGACATGGCGTGTTCGATCCAGCATACGGATCGGGATCGAATTGCGGATTGCCCACTGATCCGATGTTGCGGTAGTAGAAGAAATTGCCACAGGCAAAGCCCTGTTGGTCGTTGGTAGCCTGGCGGCTGCCGAGTACGATATCAGCCAAGCCATCTCTATCGATATCGACGATGGCGGGCACGGCATTGCGCAGAGCGCGGAGGTTGAAGTAATCGCGTATGATGGTATCGTATGCAAAGGGCCTGGAGGGACCTGCCGTATTTTCCACAAAAAAGAGACCTCCGTTGACTTCGCCGACAAGCAGGTCTACATCGCCATCGCCGTCTAAATCTCCAAATGCAGGTGCAAAACTCCATGTGCCGTTGAGCCCCTCGCTAAATCTCGAAAATCCCAACCAATCGCTATCTTCAACGCGAAATGCCGGCTGGGTCGCAGTACCGACGTTTTGCAAGAGCATGAGTGCACTGTGCTTGACCCCATTGGGTTGGTAGTAAAAATCATTTCCAACGACGATATCGATGAGTCCATCGGCGTTGTAGTCCACAAAGGCCGGATGAGCTCCGCTCCCCAAATCCAACATTTCACCAACGAGAAATCCTTCTGTAATCAAGGCGAAATGCGGGCTGGTATCACTTCCCACATTCCGATAGTACCATACATTGTTCGTATTAGATGCATTGTATTTTGCGTTGGGTGCCACGAGAATGTCGCGCAATCCATCGCCGTCGATATCGATGCCAAAGCTCGCCAAAAAGATGTCCAACATCACTGGGGTTGAGTAAGCGGGAAAATTCGGATCTTGATAGCGCATCC
>JALWKB010000066.1 GCA_026996805.1 Saprospiraceae bacterium
ACAAAGTATCGGCGCCGATGCCGTATTGGGTATCCGATTCTCTACCAGTATGATCGCTCAAGGTGCTTCGGAAATTATGGCATACGGTACCGCCGTGAAAATTCGCCCCATCGCCCAATCAGAGTCGCCCCAATAAGATGTCCCAATCCATGAATGGGACAAGAGTGATAGCTAAGACCACACAGCTCTTTGTCAAATTACTGCTCTTCACGCTTATCGTCTTTTGGCTGACCCAGTACATGCATTCAGGTATTTCCTATTACGAAAAAGACCAATACATCGAGTACGTCCATCAACGAGATACCCTACCCACTTTTTTCTTTTCCATCGTACCTGCATCTATGGTTAAAGCAGCCAAGGTGCACACTTCATCATATCCCCAATTCTACCATTTTATACAGCGAAAAACACAAGACGCTGCCCGCGTAGATAGCGTGTTAAACGCAGTACGCGAGCTCGAAAAAACACTCTTTAAAATGCCAAACACCCAAAGGGATACATTTTATCATCTGCGTACGTTGGTGCACGCTCTATTGCGCTCCCCTACCGAGGCTGCACTCGACTCCATCATGGCCCTGATGCAGCTGGCATTCCAGCAGGGGTCTTATCCACCTACCATAGCGACCCCCCTACGGAAAATGGTGCGGTCTTATTGGGGAAATGGTGAGGGAAGCCGATTATCCCTTTGGGAATACGTACCCGTGATAGTGTGGCATGGTCTGGACAACCAATATGCCCGGTGGCTCGGTAGCATTGCGCAAGGTCAATTAGGTATTTCAAAGATTGACGGCATGCCGTTGGCCAAGCGCATATCCTCCGCGCTGCAATGGACAGTGGTGATAAGCATTGTTTCACTAAGCATCATGCTCTTACTCGGCATAAGTCTCGGAATGTGGATGGGTATCCACCACGAATCGAAATGGTCGAAAATTGTCTCACAAATGGCTTTTGTCGTCCAGAGCGTGCCCGAATTCTGGCTTGCCGTGCTGCTCATTGTCTTTTTTACCACCGAGACGCTCTGTGGTATGTGTGCCATTTTTCCGACGCCTGGTATTCTCATGGGCAATCCATTGCACGTTTGGCAGACTTTATGGCTCAACGCCCCACTCTTTGTATTGGTGTTTGTCGTCACTACTGTGGGAGGAATCACCTATCTGGCATTGCAAGTGAAAAATCTCGCAGCACGGGAGTGGGCAAAACCCTATCGATATGCGCTCATGAGCAAAGGCATGCCGTCCAGACGCATCCTTTTCCGACACCTCTTGCCCAACACACTCTTTCCACTTCTCGGCCTCGTCACAGTGATCTTACCGGGCATATTCACAGGCAGCTTAGTCGTCGAAGTGATCTTCCACTTGCCAGGCATGGGACGCTTGCTCTACGAGTCCATCATCTACAGCGATGTATCAGCCATCCGCCTCATTCTTCTTCTCATAGGTGCCATGACCTTGTTGGCGTATTATACTACTGATCTCGTACTGATGCACTTTGGGTATCGCAGTCGGTCAAATACGTATGATTGATGTTCAGGTGGTTGGAAAAGATGCAAAAGCGCTTACAGATACCTCAGCAGACGCTCATTGTGTGGAGCATATTGTTGGGGATAGCGCTATTTGCACCGCTGCTCAGCCACAACAAGCCCATCGTTTGCCGTTCGGAGGAAGGGTGGTCTTTCCCCATCTTCGACCGACTGGACCATATCCATGAAGGCCAATGTCGTGTCCTGCTTCGCCCTCTCCTGCCCTTTCACCCGTCCGAACTCGATACGCGGATTCGCAACCCTGCTCCGCCGGGGACGAGAAGCGCTGATGGTAGAATTCATTACCTCGGCACCGACGAATACGGTCGCGATGTAGCTGCCGGGCTCATTTACGGGACGCGCCTATCGGTGAGCATAGCTCTCTTATCGATGGGAATCGCCGCTCTGTTGGGCATTGTCATCGGCATTCCCGCAGGGCGCTTCCAGTATTCGAATCCACGTATGCCCGTACTTTCTCTTGTGATTGGGGGATTGTTGGTGCTGTACGGTGGTTGGGTAATGTACTGGCATGGAGGATGGCTAAAATGGAGAGCAATCCTCTCCCTCCTCGGAGGGCTTGGTATCGTTGGATATTTTATGTATAAAATGGTATTAAGGGTTTTCCCCAAATTGCGCGCGATGGTCGTTGTGCTTCCCGTTGACGAGATGATGCGGTGGATCTTGGAATGGATCAGTGCCTTACCGGGTATATTTGTCTTGCTGGTGGTGTTAGGCAATATCCTACCGCCGGGCATTTTCACAGTATCAATTCTCATCGGACTGTTAAACTTTCCGCACAAAGCCAATATTATCCGCACGGAGGTGGAGCGATTGCATCGACAGCCCTTTGTGCGCAACGCCGTACTCATGGGACTATCTCCTCTGCAACTCGCCGTGCGCTACTATCTACCCATCCTGTTTCCGATTCTCGGAATAAGTGTGTTGTCTGGCATGGCGATGGCCATAGTACTGGAGAGCACATTATCCTTCTTAGGGATGGGCCTGGCGACCGAAACGATGACATGGGGCAGTATGTTGGGCTCTACACGAAAGTATTTTGATGCGTGGTGGCTCGGTGTCTTTCCCGGTGTGCTCATTTACTTGAGTGTATACAGCTTGTACGTCTGGTCGGAGCGCCTCCAAAGACGTCAGCGCTTAGCCTACCATTGAGGGATATTTTAGCGTTTGAGCCACTTCATCTTCCGACGCATCTTCTTCGGAAATAGTTGGCTCTTCCCCTTTTTACGCGGCAATTCACCACCCTCCTTCAGTTTGATAGCGGCAGCTTCGTTGGCGGGGCATCCCGTCTTTGCTGTACCACATCCGCTTGCCCATAAGACTACCGAGGCAATAGTGATGAAATAGAAGAACCTCTTCATTTTAGACACATTAAAATAAATATAATATGTACAACCAATCATGTGCTCCCTCTCTTAGTCAACACTATGGTTTAAATACCACATTTTTGAGGGTATAACGATACGGAGAAGAAAAATTTTATACATTATTTGGAAGTCTCATATATATAGCCCTACCTTTGCACCGCAAACGTCTAACCGAAAAATCATTGACGTATGAACAAAGGAGATTTGGTAAACGCAGTGGCTGAAAAAGCCGGCATGAGTAAGGCTCAGGCTACCAAGGCCGTAAACGCCGTTTTTGACTCCATTGCAGAAGCCCTTAAAAAAGGCGACAAAGCCGCTTTCATCGGTTTTGGTACGTTCTACGTGTCCAAGCGCAGCGCTCGTAAGGGGGTTAATCCGCGTACCAAGGAAGTGATTACCATCCCTGCGCGCAATCAGGTGAAGTTTAAAGCTGGTAAGGGCTTGAACGACAGCGTAAATTAAAGGTGTTCATTCGTTGTGACTACAAGGCCTCATCCACAGGATGGGGCTTTTTTTTTGCCTCAAAGCCTACTATACAGGTAGAGTTTGTAAAGATCGAGAAGCCATAGTTTTGGACGTGGACCTTTGAGCTGTCGCTTGATCCTGCTCTCGGCAAGACGTACCGCGTCTACAAATAAGGCGTTCAACCCCCATCGTCGTAGACGTCTATTCCACTTCGTCACAGGAGTGTCAAAGTCTGGATAGCGATCGTGAAGAAACTTAAGGCTCTTCATGGCCTCCGCTGTTTTATGTAGGAATGTCTCCGCACATTCAAATCCCAGATGGTATACTGGATTGTGAATATGGACGATGGGAATACCTTCCCGCTGGAGCCTCCAGGCCCAAAAAGTGTCTTCATAGCCGTAATGCATTATGCGCTCATCGAAGGGATGCTTGAGGAGTATCGGTCGATATACGGCAAAATTGTTGGTGTGAAAGGCTCGCCACTCGAGTTTTGCTCGATCCTCGGGATTTTTTGCATCTCTGCGGTAGCCGTAGTACCATTGTAAAAAATGCCTTTGCAACGTCGGCGGATTGTCGTAATACAGTGTTCCTCCGTAGATCACTTCCTCTCCCTTTGAAGAGAGGAAGCGCTCAATATATCGGTGTAGGTAGTCCGCATAGACGATTTGCGAATCGTCGTCGAGAAAAACCAAAAAATCGTAGGTAGCCCGACGTGCAAGGAGATTGCGGATGCGCGAGCGCCCAATATTGTTTGGTAATTCTTCATAGCGTACTCCGTACTTTTCTGCACACGCTCGGTTGAGGGTGCGATATTGCTCGTCTGATCCGTCGTCGATGCAAAGTATTTCGCAAGGGACAAACAACCGCCTACAGATCACCGCCAGAATACTGATGAGTACCGTGGCATCGCGATTGTGTAGCGGTATACAAACGGTTACCATGGAAATTGCCTAAAACACCGAAAATTTCAGGTATCGACGCGGATGCTCGCGAATGTCGAGGAGAAGACTGTCTAAGCGTTGGAGCGTCTGCTCCAATTGATTGTATAGCTCGGGATCCTTGACGAGTTTGCCCATGCTACCCTTGCCCTCCTGAACGTCTCCGAGAATGGCTTGCGTGACGCGAAGCATGGAGTCGAGTTCTACCAAGGTGTGTTGCAACCCCCGTGTGCTCGCTGTTACTTCCCTTAAGACGGTATCGACAGAACGTTGCAAGTGCTCCACATCCACCTGAGCGAGCTTAGCAGTTAAGGTATCAATATTGCGCATGGTTTCGACCCAATGCGTTTCGTTCCTCCGAATGGCATCGAGGATCGCTTGAATGTGTTGTACGGTGCGCTGCAACTGCCCCGCAGATGTCCCATTACCTCCCTCGCGAAACATTTTATCCATACCCAGTGCCGCTCGATGAAGCGCGCGCAAGGTCTGAGTGAGCTCATCACGATAGGATGTGTCGCGCATGCGCTCCGAAAGTACGGCAAATAGCGTGTCCATCCCTACCCGCAACCGCATCATATAACGGTCAATTTGCTTGGGATCGCCTATAAAAGCCTCTAAGGGACCGAGCTTGCCAGCACTGATGGTATCGCCCGCCTGCAAACAGTCCGCCCGACAAATCTGATCAAAGCGCAACTCAATGGATTTGCCACCAAATACTCCCTCATTGACCAAGACAGCAACCGTATTTTTCGGCAAAGTGATCTCGGGTCGCACCTTGATATGCACTATTACATAATCGGCATCGTTGGGATCTAAGCCTAAGTCCGTCACACTACCCACTTCCATGCCATTGACATACACCTTGCTGTTCTTCTCCAGCTTGTCCACCTCATCATAGCGAATGACATAGGGTACAGAGTCGTCAAAGAGTTCCTTACCCTGTAAATATTTATAACCAGCAATGAATATGATCAGTGCAGCAAAAAACAGTATTCCAATCTTGACTTCTCGCCTCATACGTGTGGTTTACTCCTATCTGCAGCAGTGTAGTAGAGTTACAAAGGTAGAAATCTTTTTCCACAGCACAGCCTTGCTCATCTGTAAGGGCATTCTGCGACCAGTTTATTCCACGGCTTGTCGAACACTCGTAGCATCGGAATGCGTGAGTGGTACAGTAGCAACATTTTTTTGCAAATAATACACAATACCTTCTGCAATCTTTTCTGCCAAAGCTTCTCTTCCTGATTCGTTATTGAGGATGGCAAAATCCCCAGCATTGGATAAATAGCCAAGCTCGATAAGTACCGCAGGCACAGTTGTGCGATACAACACGACAAAACCCGCCTGTAAGACTCGCGGATGCCCCACCCCTCGAAG
>JALWKB010000067.1 GCA_026996805.1 Saprospiraceae bacterium
GCTACTTCGGAGCCCGCAAAAATGTCTATACCGTCGCCAAAAATGCCGTCGAAAAGGCACTCCTCTATGCCTACCGCGATCGAAAGGCGCGCAAACGCGACTTCCGACGACTTTGGATCGTGCGAATAAACGCCGCAGCAAGACAACACGGCATGAGCTACAACCAATTTATACACGCCCTCCAACAACACAACATACAGCTCAACAGAAAAGTATTGGCCGACCTCGCCGCCAATCATCCCAACACCTTTAAGGCCATCGTCGACAAAATCAGTAGCTAACAATTCCACCCACCACCCTCGTGGGTAGGCGCCTTTCAACCCCATAGCCCAAAACTGGTATAGTTTATGCCTTCACCCTCGTAAGGCAAGCCCCACTCAATGACTATGGATAGCTGGATACAATCCCTGCCCAAAGTGGATCTCCACGTCCACCTCGAAGGTACCATCGAGCCCGAAACACTCCTATACCTCGCCGAAAAAAACAAGGTCATCCTCCCCTGGACGACTATCGAAGATGTCCGGCATGCCTATGCTTTCAAAGACTTAGCCGATTTCCTACGGATCTACTACCAGTGTACGCGCGTACTCCAAAGCGCAGAAGACTTCTACTACATCACCCTTCAATACATCCGGCGCTCTGCTGCCGAAAACACCTTCCACAGCGACGTCTTCATCGATCCCCAAACCCATCGAGACAAGGGCATCAGCCTCGAAGCCATGATGGACGGCATCACCGCTGCCCTCCGCGATGGAGCCCGCCAATACGATTATTCCATGGGTTTTATCCTCTGCTTTTTACGCCACCGCCCGCAAAGAGAAGCACTCGAAATCCTCCACAGCTTGGGCCCTACCCGAGTACACTTCTCCGCCATAGGCCTTGCAGCCAAAGAACTCGGCTATCCGCCCCATCTCTTTACCGAACTGTATAAAACAGCACACGCCATGGGCCTGTACTGCACCGCCCACGCAGGAGAAGAGGGCCCCGCATCCTACGTGCGCTCTGCTCTCTTCGACCTCAAAGTCCACCGCATCGACCACGGCAACGCCATCGTCGACGATCCAGCCCTGATCGACTACGTCCGCACACAATCCATCCCCCTGACGATGTGCCCCCTTTCCAACCGCGCACTCCACATCGTCGATGATCTATCCCAACACCCCGCTACCGCTCTACTCAATGACGGCCTCTGCGTGACGATCAACTCCGATGATCCCGCCTTTTTCGGAGGGTATATGACAGAAAATCTCTCGGCCATGGTCGAACACGCTCAGTGGACGAAAAAACACATCGCTGAAGTGCTCCACCATGCCATCGACCACGCACTGATGCCCGACCACCGCAAACAATCCCTGCGCAATCGCTTAACCCAGGCCCTATAAAATACGAAAGCGAAATAACTGGGCAGTTATTTCGCTTCGTAAAGTTGGGACAAAACAAAACCTAAAACATTACTATGAGAGTGACTCTTTGATGTCGAATTTCGTATCTTTGCCGTTCGGAAATCCTGCGAGGAACAGCAGAGTACCGATGAGGCTACACAATTTCTGCACTCTGCTCTTGCTCCTCGCAGCCCGAACCATTTTACAAGCCAAATTGTGAACCGCCTCGGTTCGCTGTACCGAATACTTACTTTTAAGTATTCAATTGCAAAGTTCTCCCTATCCGCCTTTCAAAAAATCAGGGTATTCCCTGATTTTTTCACCTTTTAGTTGATTATCGCAACTATCTGTTGGTTTTGCGTCCCCCTATAATCCCACCACGGCGTTTTGCGCGTATCAATCACTATTTTTGCCGCAACATTTTATCATCTACATGGATCTCATCGCTCGTTGTATACACACAGGCCAATGGCTCTTTCGCCACCGCAGTTACTTGCCGCTGTTGATCATCGTGCCCGGGCTTTTAGTCTACACGTATGCCGATTATACCGTTCCGCCAATAGATGAGGGCGCATACGAGTGGTTTTGTGTGGCCGTGGGCTTGATCGGCCTCGGCATACGTGCGTGGACGATTGGCTATGCTCCAGCCGGCACTTCTGGGCGCAATACCAAAGAGCAAATAGCCGATCGCCTCAACACGGAAGGCCCCTATTCCGTCGTGCGACACCCGCTGTACCTCGGCAACTTTTTCATGTGGATGGCCGTAGCATTCTGGATAGGGCACCTGTACTTTTTCATCATAACCGTGCTCGTCTTTTGGCTGTATTACGAGCGCATCATGGTTGCCGAAGAGGCTTTCCTCCGTGAGCGCTTCGGCCAACAATTTTATCAATGGGCAAAAAGCACGCCTGCATTCTTCCCGCGCTCCCTTAGGATCCAAAGCAGCCCCTTTTCTTTCCAATGGCGCAAAGTCATCTATCAGGAGAGCAACGGACTCGCTGCACTCTTTCTCCTATTCGCCCTACTGGATGGGATCGGTGCACAAATTCAGCACCCCTTACATCCGCATCCCAACAATCTCCTCTACTACCTTACAGCGCTGTCGATGCTCCTTCTCATCGGTCGAAAAATCGCCTTGAAGCGTCCTCCTACCTAAAATGATGGATATGGGAGCCAACGCGCATCTCTAAGAAGGGAATAGACAACCATTTCATACAGATTAAATCTGCAGGTATGAAATCGCAGGTCTAACATCTCCAAAGCACCACCTGTCTTTCATTCCACATTGGCTGTACTGTTTTTGGATAGGTGGAGGTGGTTTGCTATGCCAATTAGCAATGGATGGGCTATTTAGTCGTTAGTATCATTGTAGCAGACGAAAATCTGCACGTCAAAGCCATATCCCATGAACAGTGCATTTTGTGCTCCAGGGGCAGGTCTGCGACGATGGGTAGGGGCACTTTGCGCGATTGCAATCGTGCTGGGAGGATGTCGTTCGCAGTCGTCGGATCGCAGCGGTGAAGAGCAGGTTTTGGAACTACGTCTGGCTTCGGAGCCGGATCGAATCCATCCGATGTTGTCGCGGCGAAGCGTATCGACCTTGGTCGAGCGCCAAATTTTTCTGCCGCTCATGCAATTTCACCCGCACGACTTGCGGCTCGTACCCGTATTGCTCGAAACCGCACCAGAAGTAACCGACGACACCATAGAGGGAAGAGTCCTCTGGCGATACACCATGCGATTACGCCCCTCTGCCCAGTGGCAAGATGGCACACCAGTGACAGCACACGATTACCTCTTTACCATTAAGGCAGCACTCAATCCACTCTTACAAAACAATCAGTGGCGGCGCTACGCCGAAGTCATTGACAGCGTGCAAATCGACTCGGCCGACCCAAAGCGTTTTCGCGTATGGGTCCAACCCGGCATGTTTAGTTATATCATCGCTTGCAACTTGGAGCTATACCCCGAACACTACTACGACTCGGCCCAGCTCTTGCGACCGTATGCCCTTCGCGCATTGAAGCGGCTTGACGACAGTGGGGATACGGTCCTCAAGGCCTTCGCCCATCGGTTTAGTGCCTCTCAGCTGTCTCGAAAGCCGATGGGTTGCGGTCCGTTCTATCTCGACGAGTGGATACCTCAGCACCGCATTACCCTCCAACGCGTCCCACAGTGGTGGGGGCAGTACCTCCAAGATGAGGAGGACATCTTCCGCGTCATGCCCACTGCGCTCGTGATGCACATCATTGAAGATGAAATCTCCGCTATCGAACTGCTCAAACAGGGGAAACTGCACATCGTGTACGACATCTCCCCAGGGCTGTTTGTGCGGCTCAAAGGGGCCGACGCACCGTCGGTACAGACCTTTACGCCAACGGCCATGCGCTACTACTACGTCGTACTCAACAATCGGCATCTCATCCTTCGAAATCGGGATGTGCGTCGCGCCTTGGCGCACTGTGTCGATGTGCATGCCTTTATCGACTACGCCTTAGAGGGGCTGGGCATACCCGTCACAGGGCCAATACACCCCAGCAAGCCCTATGCGCTTCGCCTTCCACCCATTGCATTGGACCTCGATAGGGCCCGTCAGCTCCTGCACAAGAGTGGCTGGAAGGATAGCGATGGTGATGGCATCCGCGATTCGCTGATCCACGGTCGGCGTCGCAAGTTGGTTTTAGACATGTGGATCACGGGCAGTGAGACTTCCCGCAAGTTTGCCCTGACTCTAAAGCAAAACGCCGCAAAGGCGGGTATCGACATCGACATACGCCAAAGTCGACTGCGCGACATTCTCCAGCGGATCTATCAAGGAGACTTTGCCCTTGCTCCACTATCCATACGCCAATCCCCCGGCTTGGACGATCTCGGCAATACATGGCACAGCAGACACTGGCCACCACACGGAAAAAACTTCTGCTACTACCGCAATCCACAAGTCGATGCACGGCTGGATTCCCTACACCTCGTGCGCGATACGACAAACCTGTATCGACTGTACGAAAACATACAGCGCGCGATCTACGACGACCAGCCCGCGGTCTTTTTAGCCGCCCCCCAAGAGCGGATAGCCGTGCACAAGTCGGTAGAGCTATCCCAAACGGCGATTCCGCCCGGTTTTTACCTCAATTGGACGAAATTGCATACCTTCGTCGAGCATCAATAGAGAAAAATCCTAAATTCGTTTGGAATGACAGCAAGAGAGTTTTTTGAATCCTTACCCGGCAAGGTCAACCCCGATGCAGTAAAAGATATGGAAACGGTCTTTCACTTCGACCTTTCGGGCGAGGGAGGAGGGCAATACACCCTTCGCCTCCAGGATGGTCAGTTGAGCATCGAAGAAGGCCTTCAGGGTGATGCTAAGTGTGTGGTACGCAGCTCCGCAGAAGACTTTATGGCCTTAGTCACAGGCAAACTCAATCCGATGATGGCCATGATGACGGGCAAGGTAAAGATCAGCAATCCGGCAGAAATGGTCAAATACGCCAAGCTCTTTGGCCTGATGTAGGCCGATGAGGGCAGCCTCATTACTCGTCTAAGCGAATGTGCGGTTGGCCTTCGACGTGGGCCTCGACATATCCGATGTGCCAGACCTGTTGGCCGTGTTGGGCGTTGAGCTGGAGGAATTCGTCGACGCCCTCAGGGGCTACGGTGACGAGCAGTCCGCCACTCGTCTGCGGATCGCAAAGTAGCCGTATTTGCATCTCTGTCAAGGGTGGCAGGTATCGGCGGTAGCTGTCGTAGTTTTTGGCTGTGTTGCCGGGCTGAATGCCGGCTTTGAGGTAGGGCTCGATGCCTTCTATGCGGGGCACCTTGTGCCAAAACAGATGGGCAGCTACTTCGGAGTGGCGGCATATTTCGAGGAGGTGGCCGACCAGGCCAAAGCCCGTCACATCGGTCATTGCGTGGACAGCCGTAAGTGCTCCGTAATGGCGACCTATGGCATTGAGTGTAGTCATCAATTCCACAACCTGATGCACCACTTCGGGTGTCGCGCGCTTGCGCTTGATGGCTGTGGTCAACACGCCGATGCCCAGCGGTTTGGTCAAGAAGATGTGGTCGCCCACCTGAGCTCCGCTATTGGTCTTGATGTGATTGCGCGCGGCTCTACCTGTCACAGCCAATCCGTAAAAGGGCTCCGGCGCGTCGATGCTGTGCCCCCCTGCCAGGGGAATCTCCGCCTTCTGACAGCTCGACAACGCTCCCCTGATAACCTCCGAAGCCAGCTCAACGGGCAGCTTTTTGATCGGCCACCCGAGTATGGAAATCGCCATCATCGGTGTACCGCCCATGG
>JALWKB010000068.1 GCA_026996805.1 Saprospiraceae bacterium
ACACCACATAACCAAAACTAAAGATGACTATCAAGAGGAGCAAGACCGAGCTGAACAGCAACGGCCATGCTGTATTCCACAGTAGAGAGGTCTTATTGGGAAAATACAAGCGCAAAGCACCCAATGCCTTACCTTCCTCATCGCGAAAGAGCTCGACGACATACGGACTTTCCCACAATTGGGGAGGTACTTGTGCCACTACCACCGTCGTATCACCCGTATAGTAAAAGGCATATACGGGTTGTGGAGTCTCGCTGCCCGTATTTTCGACAATGGCGTAGATGAGAGGTTGCGTGGCCAGTCCGTGGTTTTTTAACTCCGACTGGATATAGTGAATCAGTCGTGAAGAATCCACGCGATGGCGCAAGCTCAATCCCATGGGATTGCGCTCCTGGAGGTATTGCTGGTATTGTAAAATCTTCGTACGCCATGCCTCGAAGGTGAGCGCTGAGGAAAGCTGCTCGTCGAGGGGATCTTCCTGCAGGAGTAGTCTTTCGAATCGCAATTGATCGTCGCGTTCGAGCCATTCACGCACGTGGTTGAGTATGCGGAAGACTTTTTTGTCAAACTCCTTTTCGTCGAGCTGTACCGACCACCGCACCCAAGACCATTGGATGTAGGCAAGTCCCAACAGTGCCAAGGCCATTAAGGTGATGATATACCTGATGCGCAGACTCTTCACGACGTACGTCGTCTACCTGTGTTTTATTAACGTTGCTACCGCCGAAATTGTGGCTGTTGAGAATTTTCTTATGAAATTTTTTAGCTTTATCGGAATTGCAGTCGGATGGTAAATCCCAGATACCAGCTAATGCGTTCGTATTGGTTGGACACATGAGGTATGGTGCGTCGATAATCCCAGAAGAGGCGATAGGTGAGCAGTTCACTCCAGCGGTACTGCAGTGCCGGTGAGATAGTGATTTCTGTACTGCCGCGAAATGCTTCGGAGACCCCCTTTTCGTTGAGCGAATGTGCCTGAGAGATATTGTCCTTATAGGCCAATTCGAGACTCATCTCGAGGTTGCGCCCTTCTTCTGGAATTTTCCCTATCAGGCCAACAAAGGGATTTACTTGACTCCTTTTGGACTTTCGCTTGCGTTTTTTCTGGGCTGCTTTCCCCCATGTAAATGTCCTAAAGTCGAAGTTTTTCAACACATATCCCATGCTCAGGCTGTACTGGGTGCTTTTGGTTTCGTTGAGCCGCGAGTAATCGACTTCTAAAGCGAGTTTGTGCGATTTTTTCATTTCTACCTTTAGAGCAAAATCGTTGCGCGTCTTCATGTCGATACTCAACAGGGGAGAAAAAGCCTGGTCGATGACTACCGACGGCACCCGATAGCGGGGGTAGAAGTCCAGAGTGTTGGGATTTTTGGCACTTGGTCTGCCCAAATCGTCTTCTCTGTATTGCAAATTGGTCTCAAACGTGTTGACCGTCACTGTAGATCTGTATGCATGGCGTATGGTGAAGCTGCTAAAGATATCTTTGAGAGCTTCTATACTGCGCAAGCCGTTATAACTCACGTTCCAATTGGGTAAGGGTACGAGTGGAAACCATTTCAGTGGAATGAGATTGGGATCCTTGTTGGTATAGGCGGAGAGAAACGCCAGCTGAAGCACTTTGGTGTGGTTGGGTCCGTAGCCCTCTTTATATCCCAGCTGGGCCAAAGGCAGTGAGTCGTGAGGGGCGGTAATGCCGTTTTGTTCGGCCAGACGCTGTGCGATGGGAAGGCGGTATTGATCAAAGGTTTCAAATAGCGCTTTGGAGTCTTCAAACAGCGATCGCACATTGTAATAGGTCAATTTATAGGAGCCCCGCTGTTCGACCGCCAAATGCTGGAAGTCAATATTGGAATCGGGAAGGGTATCGTTAAACAGTTCGGAGTGTTCGAAGGTGCGATTTAACTCCCAAGTTAAGTCGACTTTAAGATCGTAAAAGGGTTCGAGGACGAGTCGGGCTTTGAGGTTTTGTTTGCGCACCTGAAGCACATCCCGCGTCTGAAAGAGGTTAGAGCTCAACACCCCTTGTTGAGCGAGTTGGTCGAGCCACCCCGGATTGCGTTCCGAGCCGAGACGCGGTTGGTCACCCAATACGAAATTCCATCCCGGCGATTGAAATGCTCGGTCCATACCGAGTAATGACGGTCTCGGCAGAAAGCCCGGCACGACGGTTTGATCGTTTTGGGACACATTGAGTTTTGCACTGCGCAAAGCCAGTAGAGGTCGTACGAGTATGCGTTCTGTCCAGCTGGGCTCCCGCTGTCTTTTTCTTCTTTTACCCTTCTTCTTGTCGACCCCCTGCTGCGGTTGGATCGTCTTCTTTTGGCCGGTGGAGCGCCTACTGCGCCGTTTTTGACGCGGCGGACTGTCAATACTGCGCAAGTAGGGTATCTTTTGATACAACCTCGTAAAGCGCATGTCCAGAGAGGCTTGAACATTGCGGTTGTTCTGGATGACATTGCCCAAAGAATCCATGGTGCGCAGGCTGCCACTCGTCCATTGATATTGGGCGGTGTAGCTCAGATTGCCGTTGATCCAATGCATATAGGGAAAGTAGTTGAACGGAAGGCGATATTGGGCAGCGATTTTGTGTTCGTACACCTTAGGCCTTCCCAGCTCACGCAAGTTTTTCCGCAAATAGGGCACGCGCTCGGTGGAGTCGACGACGCGCTCGGTGCGCGGGTCAACGTATCCAAAGCGCAAGGGATTGTATATCAATTCATCGACGTTGGCGTCCATGACGGCAGAGAGGTTGAGATTGATGCTCTTGGTGAGGTTCCACTTGAGTTGATAATTGCGCTTCCACTTAAAGAGATTGCTCCACCACGTGTCAAAATTGGGATGACTAAACCGATAGGTACGTATGTTAATCCTCCGATCGATGGCATTGTCGACGACAAAGGCATTGGGAATGGGATTAAAGTTAAACTCGCGTATAAAGCGCAAATGGGGACTTTTCACCAATTTGTAAAAGGGGCGCAGGTATTTGGGTTGGATGGAATAAGCATATTTTACCGATGCATTATGGGTGGTGTTGGATTCATTGCGAATCTCTGGATTGGCCTTACGCGTATCGGAAAAGGCGTATGAAATGGTGACATTTCGCGGGTTCCACGGCACTTTGCTGGCCGTTAGGGCCTTAGGGCTCCACTTGACATTGGTGAGGTTGATTGCGCGAATGGTGATCTGGTCGATAGCTTGCTCGCGTATGCTATCGCGTCGGTAAGCATCACTTGCCTCGTTGAGCTTCTCGCGGAGCTTGACATCCGAATCTATGGGATCATAGCGGGGCAGGCTAATCGAACGAGAGTACTGCATGTACAAGGGTATGGAAAATCCCCAAGTTTTTGGAAAAAACTTGTCGAGATTGAGCGTAGCCGAGACGTCGTATTGAAAGAGTTGTTCCTGAGAACGCTGCATGAGGCGTTCGTCTAATCCGCCAAAACCAATACCGGTATAGGCAGCTGCTGCAGAGACATTGCCTAGATCAGCGAGCTGTATATCGCTTTTAACCATAGCAGCTATGCCACCTCTTTCGTCCAGTCCAGTCAAGCGCAGCTCGTTGATCCACACCTCAATATCCTCATCGCCGAGTTCGACATCGGTAGAGTTGCGCACTCCAATGCGAATAGCACGAGTCATCCCCAATGTTGGGTTGCCCTTTATGCGAAAGACTGCACCATCTTTGTTTGGATCCGCCATTTCATACAGCTCGACAAGAGATCCTCCCTGGCGGTTGCGCTTTTTCTTGAGCTCGACAAAGGTCTGCAGTGCGATATCCAACTCGTTTTCTTTCAGCCAAATATTTTCCCGTTCTTCGACGCCATTGGCAGGATCAGAAATGTAAAGGGGCATTTCGTACTCGTAGTAGTTATCCGTAAAATCCCTGCCCAGCTGGATAAAGAGCTTTAAATCGCCATCGACGACATCGGAGTTGATTTCATGAGCGTGGACAAACATTTTAAGCCGCTCATAACGACGCATATCGAGATCCACGATCTTGTAGATGGAGCGCTCGCAGGAGTCAAGCAGATCCGTGATGTGCAATACCAGGGACTGCTCGTTTTGGAAGATGTCGGTATACGCGCCCGAGCTTGGAATGCGCTCCCTGCGTATGCCGGGAGGGGTGACGTATTTAAAGGGATAGCGCTTGTCGTTTTCCTCGATATTGACTACGTCGAGGGAGAAATCCTTTCGGTCTTGTGCAAACTGGCATTTGTCGCGCTCGTAGATGCGCCATTGATTGCGCGTAAAATCAAATTTTGCAAACCGAAAAGTGGTGCGTCGATCGAAGCCCTTAAAGATGAGGCGGATAAATTGGATGTTTCTAAAATCGTTGATTTGTCCTACTTTCTTCGTAAACTCGTGGATGGGCACGCGGAAGCGGTACCATCGCTCGACGACATTGTTGGGGCCGTTGAGGCGTTTGATGTCGGTGATAAATGGAGTTAGGTCGAGGTTGAGCGAATCTCCCTCCTTTATCAGAGGTATTTCGTAGATGTAGTAGTTTTCCGCTTCGTTGAGGGACTCGTCGTTGTTGAGATCTTCCTTGTCGGGTTGGAGGGTGTTGCTCACGATGGCGTTGTTGAAGGTGACCCGCGAAGGCTCCGAGTTGCCCTGCGGGTTGTTGTATTTCTTGTAGCGGATGATGGAGTTGTCTTGGTCGGAAAACTCTTCGCTCAGGAAGGGCACAAAATTGTCGTTTGCGGGATCAGCTACGATTTCATTTTGAAACACCTGCGGGTCGACAAAACCGCGCAGCTGGTCGATATACTCCTTGAAGTGCTCGTTTTCGCCGTTGTCGTCGAGACCATCTAAGCCGAGGTCTTGATTGGGACGCTTTTCGTTGTCAAAGCTTTGGGGGATGAGTGGTGGCCGTCGGGCAATGCGTCCCCATCGGGTATATTCCACGGGCAGATCGAGGTCTTCAGTCGGCAGACCGTTTTCAAACTGTTGACGCGAATCCTTCAATATGTCTTCACTCAAGGTGCCGAGGTGTATTTCTATTTTGCCGTCACGGGAGACGGGATCTCCATCCGATTTGGGAAGGTAGGGGCTCAGCATCCAGAAGTCGATGTATTCGATGTTGGCCTCTTGAAAGTCGGTCGTGGTCAGTTCGCGCATGATACCTGCCCAGCGCGTTTCGGGCTGGAGGAGGTGGTTGTTTTTGTCGATGCCTGCGGTATAACCGGGATAGCCACCTGGAATGTCGAAGTTGTAGGGACCTTTTTCGTTGGGGAAAAAGGTCACATCAAAGATGCGCTCTTCAGCGATGAGGAAAGTGCTCAGGCGCTGTCGATTGGGGAAGAGCTCTCGCTGCGAGACGGCGCGCGTGTAAGAATCTTCGTTGTCGCGCGGGGCACGTGTGCCGAGCTGGATGATATACCAGGCCAACCTTGCCCTGTTGGCACCCACGCGCCAGTCGTTGGTCAGTGCACCTTCGGGAAACTCGGGATGGTTTTGCGGCACACTGGCCAAGACCCATTTTTGTACGGCAAAGGTCAAGGGGATGGAAGCCGACACACCTTCAAAATCATCGATGTAGATGACCCCGCCCTCGCTTCCTTCTTGCTCAATGGCTTTCGAATGGCCAGGCTTCAACGCCGCCACTTCGGCTTGAAAGTTTAACTGCGACTTGGCCTTGGTCGACACAAAGGG
>JALWKB010000069.1 GCA_026996805.1 Saprospiraceae bacterium
ACCCGCACATACGCTTGCTCCTGGTGCCTGTCTTTGACGTCCAACAGGCCATTGTCGAGTTGCCCAATCCCCGCTATCGCCTCATCCTCTTGCGCAGGGTGATGTTGAAAATTGCAGAAGAATTAGCAAAAACACATCGCGCCAATGCCATCGTCACAGGCGATGCCCTTGGTCAGGTAGCTACCCAAACACCGGAAAACCTCCGCGCCATTCAATCCGTCACTCATCAGTGGATCATGCGCCCCCTCATCGGCATGAGCAAGGCACAAATCATCGCTCTGGCTCGCCACATTGGCACCTATGAACTCTCCATCCAGCCCCACGATGACACCTGTGCTCTTTTCGTCCCCAAAAATCCCGTCACAAGAGCCAGAGTAGAAGAGGCGGACAGGCTGTGGGATGCCCTCAACGCCCCTCATTGGATAGAAAAAATACTGCCACAAGTGGAGAGCAAGGTGATTGGCCCGGCAGAAAAACACAACATTCGTCCATAATATGCCGATATTCGTCGAAAATATCCTACCCCGAATGATCGATCCCGTAACATAACCCCATCTTTGAGCGTAAAACCTGGCGAAAACTATTTTAAATTGTATAAAATCGTTGACCTATGAAAAAATTACTCATTGCACTGGTTGTACTCTCTACAGGATCCATCGTCAGCAGGGCACAAGTCACCGTCGACGATATCGTCAACGGCTATCTCGAAGCCACAGGCGGCGTGAAAAATTGGGAGGCCATCAAGGGCGCAAAAATAGAATCCGTCCTCAAATACCAGAGCATGGAAATGCCCATGGTCTCTTACGAATTCGACAACGGCGTCAAGTATCAGAAAGTCAATTTCCAAGGCAAGGACATCATCGTCATGGCCTTCGATGGTCAGACGGGGTGGAGAACCAATTTTATGAACCTAAAGGCCGAAAAACTCGACAACGAAACGGTCGAAAACCTCAAGCGGATGTCAAAAGACTTTCCCAATCCCTTCCTGCACTGGAAGAATAAGGGCTATAAGGTCACCCTCGAAGGTGAGGAAGAAATCGATGGCGTAAAGACCTACGTGCTCAAAGTCGACAAGGGCACCGTCTTGGTCAACGGTCAGGAAAAACCCAACATCGAGTACTGGTACTTCGAGACGGAAAACTTCGTTCCCATCATGAGTAAGTCCTTCAACACGATGGAAGGGCCGATGGCAGGCAAGGCAATGGAGCGCTATTACAGCAATTATGACGTTGCGGGAGAGCTCTATATCCCTTATGAAATCACGACCAAAGTCGACGGACAGGTGGTCTCCTCCATGACCATCAAGCGCTTTGAAGTCAATCCGCCTTTTGATTCGACGATGCTCCATATGCCTCAAGATACCTCCGATACATCTCCTGATAAGTAACCGATTAAAAGCCTTGTGTATGAAATCGTGGGCAGGGTGGATGTTGGTCACAGTGCGCTATTTGGTGCTCTACTTCGTGGTTTGGACACCATGGCTGTACGGACAAGTATCGCTGCCGGGTCTCAGCGGTCGCCATATCGGACCGGCACTGATGAGTGGTCGAATCACAGATATCGAAATACACCCGCAAAATCCCAAAACCCTCTTTGTAGGAACTGCAGGCGGCGGTGTGTGGAAGAGTACGGATGGCGGATATACCTTTTCCCCCGTCTTTGATGACCACTGCCAGAGCATAGGCATTGTGACTATTGACCCAAACGACCCCGATTATACCGTATGGGTGGGCACGGGAGAAACTTGGGTGCGCAATTCGACATCCATTGGTTGTGGTCTCTACAAGTCTGAAGACGGTGGAACGACGTGGAAGTTGATGGGACTGGACTCTTCCGAGCGCATTGCCTCTATCGTCATTCCCCCTGGCAATTCGAATACCATCTACGTGGGCGTATTGGGGGCTCTCTGGGGGGATAGCCCGCATCGCGGCGTGTACAAATCGACCGACGGGGGGAAGACCTGGCGTAAAATGCTCTACATCGATGCCCGCACGGGGTGTAGCGATTTGATTATGGCGCCCGACGATACATCGACGCTGTATGCCTCTATGTGGACTTTCCGCCGCACGCCGTGGAGCTTTGAGTCGGGAGGCTCGGGCAGCGGCGTGTACAAATCGACCGATGGAGGTGTCACCTGGAAGCGCATTGAAAATGGGCTTCCTCCGGGCAAAAAGGGGCGAATCGCCTTAGCCGTCGCTCCCAGCATGCCCAACCGACTCTACGCCGTAGTGGAGGCACCACAAAAAGGAGGCCTCTACCGATCCGACGACGGAGGTCAGACTTGGCAATTCCTCAATGGAGACTTTGCCCTGACGGTACGACCCTTCTACTTTTCACGGATCGTGGTCGATCCCAAAAATCCCGATATCGTCATCAAAGCGGGATTGCGCGGTGCCATCAGTAGAGACGGGGGCAAGACCTTTAAGCCACTCGGAGCGATGCATCCCGATATCCACGACATCGCCTTCCATCCCCAAAATACCGATCTCATCTACGTAGGCACCGATGGAGGGGTCTACCGATCACTCAACAAAGGTGCCACCTTGGATTTTGTCGACAATATACCCGTAGCACAATACTACCACATCAGCATCGACGATGCCGATCCCTTCAACGTGTACGGCGGGTTACAGGATAATGGATCCTGGTACGGCCCGTCGGCAACCTATCACGGGGGTATCCTGGAAAAAGACTGGACAACGGTAGGATATGGCGATGGCTTTCGTGTATTCAAACATCCGACCAAACCCATCATCTATTCGATGATGCAGAGCGGTGAGGGCATTTGGCGGTACAATTACGAGCTCGGAGATATCAAAGTCATAAAGCCGTATGCCGAGCCGGGCGATCCCGAGCTCCGCTTCAATTGGAATACCGCCATGGCACTCAGCCCGCAACATCCCGATCGCCTCTACATCGGCAGTCAGTTCGTCCACCGCTCCGACGATATGGGCGAAACCTGGCAAAAAATTTCACCCGACCTCACTACCAACGACCCCTCCAAACAGCGTCAAGAACGCTCAGGCGGTGTGTCGGTCGACAACTCCGGAGCCGAAAACCACTGCACAGTCTTTACCATTGCCGAATCACCCCTCAACGAAGACATCATCTGGGCAGGTACCGACGACGGTCAAGTACAGATCACGACCGATGGTGGTAAGAGCTGGACAAACTGCACGCCAAACATACCCGATTTGCCTGCCAATTTGTGGTGCTATCAGATTCTGCCCAGTGCTTTTTACGAGGGGCGCGCTTACGCAGTGTTTGACGGGCACACCCTCAACGACATGCGCCCCTATGTCTATCGCACCGATGACTATGGGAAGACCTGGACTTCCCTCGTTACCGAGCAGATACAGAGTTTTGCGCGGTCCATCCATGAAGATTATCAAAATCCCGACATCCTCTACCTCGGTACCGAAATGGGGCTTTACCTCAGCATAGATGGCGGCAAATCTTGGCAGCGTTTCAAGAAAGGTGTACCACCGGTGGCTATCCATGCCATTGCCCAAGATATGAAGAGCGGAGCTTTAGTACTCGGCACCCACGGGCGCGGCGTCATCATCATCGACGATATGGCGCTATTGAGGCAGCTGACACCAGAGGTGCGAGCATCGGAATTTGCCTTCCTCAAGACGGATCCGATGGTCATCCCCGAGCGCACAGCCTTTACTCACTGGGAAGGGGATTTTACTGATTTTGTCGGAAAAAATCCCTCGCGCGATGGCAAGATTGCTTACTACATGAAAAAGCGACACCTGTTTGGTAAAATGGCACTGCACATCGAAGACGAAAGTGGTGCGATTGTGGCTACCCTGAGTCCTACTAAGGCCAAGGGCTTGAATATTGTGCATTGGAACTTTAGGAGGAAACCTCCCAAAGTAGCACAGGGAAAGACCTTCGTCTTTTCGGCTCTTCAGGGACCGGTCGTCCCGGCAGGGCGCTACTTTGCCGTGATGAAAAAGGGCAAAAAGACCTATCGCATGCCTTTCGAAGTGCGCTATCCCGATGATTCACCCCATAGCCCTGAAGATCGCAAGGCACAACAGGATCTCGTCATGAAGCTCTATGAGCTTCAACAACAATTGGCATATCTCGTGTATGAGCTCGACGCGTATTCGAAAGCGATCGAGAAGTGTACTATTGCTGCTGAGAAGCGAAAGACCTGGACCCGACGCGCCGTATCGCTCAAAGACAAATGCGTCGTACAGCGCGGAGATAATTATGTCGGCAGGGACAAGCCGCGCCTGCGCGAAAAACTCGCCGACCTCTACGGCGATGTAGCCAGCTATCCGGGCAAGCCTACCGGTGCCCAATACCGCCACTTCGACAAGCTCTCCAATGAGTGGGAAGACATTAAAAAAGAGTGGAAAGCGCTCAAAGATCAATTTCCCAAAGGCTGTACACTTCCCAACCTGAAGAGCTACAACGATTTCATACGCGAAAACTAATTACTCCTCCTCCTCGCCAAAGTCGACCGAAGCTGTACGCTGCGCGAGGCGCAAATAGATCTTCGCTGTCGTCTTGACATCGCGAAGGCAGTATGCCACTATGCGATCGATATCTTTTTCCCGCCAAAACACATGGGCCACGTCCTTGCCGCTGATGCCCTTGTCCTTGGGTGAAGGAATGCCAAGCACGGTAGCTAATAGGTCGAGGGAGACGAAGTGCTTTTGATCGCCAAACTTCCACATGTCCATCGTATCGATGAGTTGGGGGACCTGCCATGCTTTCTTACCCGAAAGCGAGAGGATGTTGGGCAAACGCATGCCGTGGATGAGCATGCGACGACAGAGAAAGGGAATGTCAAACTCCCGGATATTGTGCCCACATATCCAACTGCGCTCCACTTCGTGGTAGTGCTTGTCGAGCAACGCTTTAAAATCGCGCAATATCCTCTCCTCCTCTTCGTGATGGATGGCGTGTAGTCGAAATGCCCCCTGTTTGGTAAAAATGCCCAAACCGATGCAGACTACGCGTGCAAATTCGGCGTAAATGCCCGCACGGTCGAAGTACAGCTCCTCCGAGGTCGACGGAGTGGACCGCATCAAGTACTTCGCTCGGCTATCCCAATGCCTCTGCATCACCGGATCCATCTCTTGATATGCCGAAAAGGCAGGCGCCGTCTCGATATCCAGAAACAAAATGCGGTGTAAGGGTATCTCTTCGCTCATCACTCATGAATTAAATCTCCCGTAAAATGTTGCCGATGGAAAATCTACGTGACCAAACATGGAGATATTTACAATTGTAAATAAAAAATAATGCGCGGACTTTGTCGTTGCAATATTAATAAAACAGTAGGCAATGGCAGGAACATCTTCACAATACGTGCGAGCGGGAATTATCGTGCTCATCTTGGCTCTTGGAGCGGGCAACCTCTATCAATTTCTCACCAATCGCAAACTACAACAGGTCAACGAAGAACAAAAAAAAGAACTCCTTGAGACCATAGAGCTAAACTCCGAGCTCGAATCCCAATACAACGAGGCCAAGTCTGAGCTCGAAGACCTCAAAGGAGTCAATGAAGAACTCAACGCACGCATCGACAACTACATCGAAGAACTCGAAAAGAAAAAGGAGCAGATCAAATTCCTACTCCGCAGCAGAAGAAGCCTCAAAAAAGCCCGAAAGGAAATCGAGGAGCTGAAAAACCAGATCCGCCAATACATCGAAGAAATCGAGGCCCTGCAAAAGCAAAACGAGCTCCTTCAAGAGGAAAACCTCCAGCTCAAAGAGGCAACTGTGCGACTGGAACACACGATCCGCCAAAAGGACAGCATACAGGAAGTGCTCCTCACAGAAAAACGCCAACTCGAGGAGGAAAAAGAAAAGCTCAGCCAGGAAAAAGAAGCCATCCTCATACGGTATAACCTCGCCGCAGCCATCCCCGTAGAAAAGATTAAAGTCAAAGGGTACAAAGACAAGGGCGGTGGTAAAGGCGTGCGCCGCTGGTGGGCCAAAAACATCGACTATCTGAAGATTTGCATCCACTCCGGAGTCAACGAAAACTCCTCACAGGGCAAGGAAGTGTACTACGTGCGCCTGTTTGACCCCCATGGGCATATCATGCGTATCGAGGGCAGTTCGGGTACCTTTACCGATTATAAAAGTGGTGAGGAAATCCCCTATTCCTACGCACAGGAGTGGAATTACAACGGCCAAAAAGACGAAAATTGTGTCATCTGGCAGCCCGGCGATCCCTTCGCCAAAGGCACGTATCGCATCGAAGTGTACAACAAGGGATACAAAGTAGCAGAAAAGACATTTCGCTTGCTCTAAGCAATAAAATTTTATCCCTGTAGAGAGGGCAGGGTATTCCATTGATTTAGAAAGTATTTTGTCTAATCCCTGAAATATACAGGGGTTATACTTTATTAAAATTTCTCATATGAGAGCACCTGTTGAGGATTTCTTTTGTACTTTTGCACAGCAATTGTTTTGGTATCATCCTTGCAGATAGCTAAGGGTGTGGTGCACTGAGCCAGACGAACGGCCAGTGTGGTGGAGTAGAAGGCTTGCATATGATGCGAATCAAAGGAGCTGGGCTTATTACAGCGGTGTTGATGCTGGTGTTTGTGCGAGTAGAGCCACACGGTGTCACCGCATCCAATACCGTAGAAATTTGTGACAATGGCCTTGACGACGATGACGATGGCCTGATCGATCTCAACGATCCAGATTGTCGGTGTCATAACAGTGGTGACACCATATTCTTTGACGCATCGCTCATCCCCAATCCCTCCTTTGAACAACAGTCTTGCTGTCCCTCGACGATCAATCGACTGTACTGTGCCACTGGTTGGTCACAGGCATCGGATGCGACGACCGATTATTTCCACACCTGCGGATATATGGGTGATCTGTTTCGCCCTACACCCCCTCAACCACTTCCCGATGGCAATGGCTTTATCGGCATACGTTACGAAGATAATTACAAAGAATACGCTGGAGCATGTTTGATCAGCCCCATGAAAGACGGCAAAATCTACCGACTTCAGTTTTACGTGGGGTTTGGCAAGCCGGGCCAGGTTTGGGGCGCAGATGTACCCATTGATCTCTCTGTCTTCGGCTCAAGGAGTTGTTCTAATTTGCCCTTCGCACCATTGCAATCTTCTTTTACGCTGTGTCCGTTGGGTATAGCAGACTGGACCGAACTGGCACGCGTGGAGGTCAGTGGAAAGGACGAATGGGTCAAAGTGACCATTGACATCCAACCGAGTTTCGATGTCAATGCTATTGCAATCGGTCCATCGTGTATTAATCGATATCCAGGCAAAGACAACTACTATTTCATCGATGCCCTCAATCTCGCTCTGAAAGACGCCTATGAGCTCAACATTCGCATGCAAGGCGACCATTGTGGAGAGGATAATACCCTTCGTGTAAAACGGATCCCCAACGCCCAATACCAGTGGTATCGCAATGGAGTGGCCATCCCCAACGCCACATCCACTACTTACCGCATAGCGGATCATCAAGATGGCCTTTATCAAGTGCGCCTCCAGATCGGCAATACCTGTCTGGTGTCCGATACCTTTGACTACCGATACCTCATCACCAATGTCGAGCGCGATACCCAGCTCTGCCAAGGCGATACGCTCCAATGGCGAGGGCTGACCATCACCAAACAGGGAGTGTATAAGAAGAGCTATCTCAATCGCTTTGGTTGCGATAGCTCGTACCTCTTACATGTCGACGAGCTCCCCTCCCAGACCCAAACAATCGATACTGCCATCTGTGCGGGCGAATCGATTTCGCTGGGCGGGCAAAACTTCCATCGGTCAGGGCTTTATGAAATCCATCTAACCAATCAATACGGCTGCGACAGCCTTATCGTACTCGACCTCACCGTCCGACCAGCAAGCGTAATAGAAGTCGATACGCATCTGTGTCAGGGCGATGCATTGTTATTCTACGGTCGATCGATCGACACTGCTGGCCAATATGTGCACCGATTGCAATCTCGCTATGGATGTGATTCGACCATCGTTTGGAGAGTTTCGGTCCTCGAACGGCCAAGGCGTTCGATCGATACCGCTATTTGTCAGGGCGACCAACTACAGCTCGCCGGACAAGTCTTCAGCAGGTCCGGAGTGTACGAAATACCACTCCAGGCAGCCAATGGTTGCGATAGCATCGTCACCGTCGACTTAATCGTCTGGCCGATTTACGAACAACAATTCGATACAACCCTATGTTACGGTGAGCAATTTTCCTTTGATGGATGGACGACGGACTCCAGTGCGCTGATGCGATTTGACTACACCTCTCGACATGGCTGCGATAGCATCATCGAGTGGAACGTACGCGTCTTACCTCCAGTAGAAGTCGACTTTGTGGAAGAACAACCCATCTCCTGTTACGGTCAGAACGATGGCATCCTTCGCATACAGGCGAGCGGTGGGGCGGGTAGCTACCAATACCAGTGGAACACGGGGGCCTCGACCGATCGAATCACACGCCTCAGTGCAGGCACGTTCAAACTGACCATCACCGATGCAAAGGGCTGTGCGTACGCCTTTGAATATCAAATGACCCAACCCGAGCCCCTCCAGGTAGAATACACCGCACTCAACCCCACTTGCGATGCCCCCGAAGGAGGTGAAATACAAATCCAATCCATCACGGGAGGAACAGCACCCTATCGCATTCAAATCAACGACAAAACACTAGACTTAGCACAGCTCCGCGATATGCAGTTTCGAGCAGGGCGATACATGCTCGAAGTGGAAGATGTGCGCGGTTGCAGGTGGGAGGATTCCATCGAATTTACCAAACCCGGAGGTGGAAGTGTCCTCCTCCTTGCCGACAGGACAGAGGTGCGTCGCGGTCAAGAAGTGGTCATACGCGCTGACCTGAGCGCCATGGTCGACGAAGTCGCCCAAATCTATTGGTATCGACCCGATGGTGTCTTTGGCATCGATGACACCGTCGTACGCGTATATCCCAATCAAGCCGTGTACCCCGTCCGTATCGAGGTGATCGATGTACACGATTGCGTCTATACGTATGAAATCGTACTACGGACCTATGGAAAATTTTTCGTGCCCAACGCCTTTACACCCAATGGCGATGGCGTACACGACAGATTTGTGATCTATTCCGACGATACCCGATCGCTGATACGTGATTTGAGTATCTTCTCACGAAGCGGCGAGCGCGTCTATCACGTGCGGAATATACCACTGGACGAACTCCGCGAACGCGGATGGGATGGCACCTTCCGAGGCCGCCCCTGCGATCCAGCCGTATTCGTGTACCAATTGCGCATCGTTGATGGATTGGGAAAAGAACATTTTCTGCAGGGAACGGTTACATTAATTCGATAAAAATCCATTGGACGATATTGTACAGTGCAAAAGAATGCACTAATTTTGCAGCCGCAAAGGCTGTTGATCTTCACGGTTGGCTCCGTAGCTCAATTGGATAGAGTACCTGACTACGGATCAGGTGGTTGAAGGTTCGAGTCCTTCCGGAGTCACCAGATTTTGACAATGCATAGAGGCTTTGCCACGAGGCAGTGCCGTGTGTTGTAATGATTAAATTGCGCAACGATGGCGAAAGTGTGTCAGCTGACAGGTAAGCGCCCCATGACGGGATATCATGTATCGCACTCCCACAAGAAGACCAAGAGGCGCTTTTTGCCCAACCTCCAAAAAAAGCGATTCTACATACCCGAAACAGATCAATGGGTGACGCTCAAAGTGTCTACCTCCGCAATGCGTACCATCAACAAAGTAGGTATATACCGATATCTGAAGCGGCTCATCAAGCAAGGAGTGGATATCGGCTTCAAGCTCAAAGACGCCTAAAATTTTATACACTATGGCAAAGAAAAATAAAGGCAATCGGGTACAGATCATCCTCGAATGCACCGAGCAAAAAGCTACAGGTGTGCCCGGTATATCCCGCTATTACACGACCAAGAACAAGAAAAACACGCCCGAACGCCTTGAGTTGCGCAAGTACAATCCCTATCTGCGACGATATACCATCCACCGAGAAATTAAGTAAGCCATGGCAAAAGTATCGAAAAACGTACGGGTCTCCAAGGGCGGCCAAAAAGGCGGCGGTCGCGACTTCGTAAAAATCGTCAAGAGCATCAAAAATCCCAAAACAGGAGCCTATTCCTTCAAAGAGTACATCGTCCACAAAGACCACGTTCAAGACTTTTTGAAACAGAAGTAGACCCTTTGTGCCTGTAAGATATTTAGCCCTGTGCCGATCGATGCGCGTTGGTACAGGGCTTTTTTATACGTAGAGGTGTCAAATCCAAGCAACCATGATTTTCAAGAAGTGGTGGGGCAAGTCGGATAAAGAAGCCGTTGAGCAGGGACTACAAAAGACGAAAGAGGGCTTCTGGGGACGTCTCAAGCGCTCAGTACTCGGCAAAGACCGCGTCGACGATGCCCTGTTGGACCAACTCGAAGAGGCCCTGATCGAAGCAGATGTCGGTATCGATACCACCGTCGAAATCATCGAGCGTCTCGAACAGCGCATCGCCCGTGACAAATACATATCTACCGACGAGCTCCATCAAATCCTCATCGACGAGATTAGCTCTATGCTCAGAGATACCCCCGAGCAAGAGGAAACAGATGGCGAACCACCTTACGTCATCCTCATCGTCGGTGTCAATGGGGTGGGGAAGACCACTACTATCGGCAAACTCGCCCATCGTTATATCCAACAGGGGAAAACCGTGCTCATGGGCGCTGCCGATACCTTTCGCGCTGCGGCAATCGACCAGTTGAAGATTTGGGCCCAGCGCACCGGCGCACAATTTTATGCCAAACAAATGGGCGCAGATCCCGCAGCGGTGGCGTACGAAGCCGTCCAACAAGCTGTCAAACAACACGTCGACGTCGTGCTGATCGACACGGCCGGTCGCTTGCACAACAAATCCCATCTGATGCGCGAACTGGCGAAAATACGCAAGGCACTCCACAAGGCCAAGCCAGGCGCTCCCCATGAAGTACTCCTCGTACTCGATGCTACCACCGGTCAAAATGCCTTTGAACAGTGTAAACAATTTTCCGAAGTGACCGATGTGACGGGGCTGGTACTGACCAAACTCGATGGCACTGCCAAAGGCGGTGTCGTCATCGGCCTGTCCCACCAGTTTGATATACCCATCAAGTACATCGGCGTGGGCGAACAAATGGATGCCCTAAAGACCTTTGATAAAAGAGCCTTCCTCGAAGCGCTCTTCAGCCCTCAAAAGGCCGATGTGTAACCGTCCATAGTCGCCCAAATAGAAGAGATGAATAAATACATGAAAGCACTGGTCTTTCAAGGGGTACAAAAGCCGCTGTTGTATCGCGAAGATTATCCCGTACCCACACCATCCGAAGGATGGACATTGGTGCGCGTGGCTTATGCTGCGATTAATCGCCGCGATATCTGGATACGTCAGGGGCTGTATGCGGGCATCAAGGCACCTTGTATATTGGGATCCGATGCCTGTGGCTATTGCGAGGACCAGCGCGTCGTCATCAATCCCGGACTCTTCTGGGGCTCCAATCCGGAATATCAGGCGCCTGCATTTCGCGTGCTCGGCATGCCCGACGATGGCACCTTTGCAGACTATGTAGCGGTACCGCGCTCAAACATCTATCCGGCGCCTTCCCATCTCGACGAAGTGCAGGCAGCAGCCCTGCCCTTGGCCGGAGTGACAGCCTACCGCGCTCTATTTACCCGCGGCAAACTCCAACCACAGCATACCGTCTTGATTACGGGTATCGGAGGGGGCGTCGCCCACTTGGCCATGAAAATGGCCATAGCCGTGGGCGCAAAGGTATATGTGAGCTCAAGCCAACCCTCGTACATCCAACAGGCGGTGAAAGAGGGCGCCGTTGAGGGGGTCAATTATCGCGAGGATCATTGGGACAAACAGCTCAAACAGCTATGCCCCGATGGTTTTGACCTCATCATCGACAGCGCCGGGGGCGATGCCTTTGCGCGCTTGTTGCGACTCCTGCGCTATGGCGGAAGACTGGTCACTTATGGGGGAACCCTTGGCCCGGTCAACGGCCTTTCTCCACAGGTGATCTTCTGGAAACAACTCAATATTTTAGGCAGCACCATGGGAAGCGATGCGGACTTTCGAGCCATGCTCGAATTGGTCGAACGCCATCGCATCACACCCGATGTCGGCAAGGTATTTCCAATCCAGCAGGGCGAAGAGGCCTTCCAGTGGGCATGGAAGGGAGGTAGGAAAAAGACAGTCCTGCAAATCCGCTAATCTTTGGAAGTGTCTCCACCGTTTAAGTCGATTTCGAAGCTGTCGCCGGGCTTGAAAATGTCTCGATCGAAGGGCAGTTCGATTGTAGGGGGAGCAGGTGAGGTATCATCTATTGCACCTGTATGCTCCTGCCGCTCTTCATTGCTAGGAGACCTAAATTGAATGTGGGAGGCCTTGCCATCGGTGAGTTTTTTACCGACGCTTTTCCATCCCTTGATGGGTACGTACTCGGCAGGTTGAATTTTAACCTCTTTCTGCTGTCCCCTGCGCGTAGTGATGCGAAAGGAGAGCTGGTCGACGGGCTCAACAGCTACGGCGAGTAGGGTAGTACCATCACCATCGGGAATGCATCGAAACTTTTGGTCTAAGCTCTTGGTCTCGATGCGAAAGCGCTTGATGAAGGTGCGGTCCTTTGCCCGGTCGTAATATACAGCAATGAGCACCATCTCTGGATCAAAAGCTCTCAGGAGGACAGTCTCTTCTGGATCAAATCGCAGGGGGAGCTGAGGCTCCTTGAGTTCGTAGGTTCCGTCACGATAGACTGCGAGGAGAAGGTCACCAGTGTCAAACTGTCCGAGATAGTCGCCTTGTTCTTCGGTGTGGATGCGGCCGGTGTTGCGGTCCCACCACAGGGAAGTAGCGCCGATGGTGGATTTGCCCTTTTCGAGGAGTTGAATCTTCCGTATGGGGTATTTGGTGACGATATTTCCCTTGGAGTTTCGCCCTTTGATGTCGAGCTGTGCAAAGTCGAACTCGAATTGCTTTTTTCGCGCTTTACAACCCGGCGACAGCAAAATAGAAACGCGTTCGGCTTCGCCATTGGGGTTGGCCGAGAAGTAGAGCACGCGCGAGCCCTTTGTGCCCATGGTGAGATCATATTCCTTGTCGCGCGTGATGGCGTCGACGTGGAAGCGTTTGGCATAGGCAATACCCGACTGTCCATCGACATAGATGACATTGTACGTGGTACGCCGATCCCGCTTTTTCCACACGTCGATGTGGATGAGATTTTTACCCATGAAGACCTTCTCGCCAATGCGCTTGACGGTGTACTTTCCATCTTTTCGGAAAGCGATGATGTCGTCTAAATCGGAACACTCGCAGATAAAAGTCTCTTTCTTCAATCCCGTCCCGACAAATCCTTCGCGCATGTTGGCATACAGGCGCGTATTGGTCGCCACCACTTGGCGGGCCTGTATTTTATCAAAAGTGGTAATGAGGGTCTTACGCTCCCGTCCCTTGCCGTACTTCTGCCGCAGCTCTTCGTAGTAACGGATGGTGTATTGGGTGAGATGTTGGAGATGTCGCTTGACCTCTTCGATTTCACGTTCGAGCTTGCGGATGTGCTCTTCTGCCTTAAAGGTGTTGTATTTGGAGATGCGCTTAATCTTGATTTCCGTCAATCGGATGATGTCGTCATCGTTGAGCGGGCGATCGAGGCGCAGGCGAGCATCCGATGCATCGGCATTGTGTGGAGGCTCCTCGACGTATTTGCGCATCTCTCTGTAAATGGTTTGCATGACAGCCTCCCAGGTCTCACAATTTTCGATCTTGCGGTAAATGCGATTTTCGATAAATATTTTCTCTAAGCTCGCGTTGAGCCAGCTTTGACGCAACTCATCTAAACGGATTTCAAGCTCGCGACGTAGCAGCGCTCGTGTCTGATCAACCGTGTAGCGCAAGATGTCGGACACACTCAAAAAGCGCGGCTTTTGCTCTACGATTACACAGGCATTGATCGATACGGATACCTCACAAAGCGTAAAGGCATAGAGGGCATCGATGGTGAGATCCGGTGAGACCTTCGGTGCGAGATGGATGAGGATTTCGACATCTTCGGCGGTATTGTCTACGACCTTTTTAATTTTAATCTTGCCTTTGTCGGTTGCTTTGATGATTGAATCGATGAGAGCCGAGGTGGTAATGCCATAGGGCAATTGGGTTATGGCGAGTGTGCTTTTGTCGCGCTTTTCGATTTTAGCGCGTATGCGCACCTTCCCACCGCGCATGCCGTCGTTGTACTCGCTGATGTCGATCATGCCTCCCGTGGGAAAGTCGGGATAGAGGGTAAAATCTTCTCCCTTGAGGTAGTGGATGGCTGCGTCGATGATTTCAATAAAATTGTGCGGTAGGATCCGCGTACTGAGGCCAACGGCAATGCCTTCTGCACCGAGTGCGAGCAAGAGGGGGAATTTCATGGGCAGCGTGATGGGCTCCTTTTTGCGCCCGTCGTAGGAGAGCTGCCACTGCGTGGTCTTGGGATTAAAAGCCGTCTGGAGGATAAACGGATGCAGTCGCGCCTCGATATAGCGAGGGGCTGCAGCTGGGTCGCCCGTGCGCACATCGCCCCAGTTGCCCTGCGTGTCGATGATGAGATCCTTTTGGCCGAGATGAACCAGGGCATCTCGGATGGCCGCATCGCCGTGGGGATGATACTGCATGGTCTGCCCGATGATGTTCGCTACCTTGTGGTAGCGGCCATCGTGCATTTCATACATGGCATACAGTATCCTCCGCTGTACGGGCTTTAATCCGTCTTCAATGGCAGGGACGGCGCGCTCCAAAATGACATAAGATGCGTAATCGAGAAAATACTCCCGATACATGTCGTCGATGTCGACCGGGATGACCTTGTGCGTAGACATGACTTGCTCGCTTTAGAATGGCATGCGACACTCGCTATAGCGAGATGTCCTTGCTATAACGCGGTGAGGAGGCATTAGCGTTCGCAGAAGGCTCAACTGACGATTTCGTCGGGCACCTTATTGGCCTTGTTGAGGAGATTTTGCAAGAGGTGCAACATCTCTCCTAAGTTGTTAAACCGATCGGTGATGCGGAATTCGACCTTCCAGATTTCCCGCAGTTGACTGGTGGGCACTTGTTGGGAGGCACCTGTATCGTTTTGGGGATAAACCAAGATGAGATGCTCCTCCAAGATGCGATTGGTCACATGGCCAATATGGACATCCTCCCTTGTGACGACGACAAAACAGTCTTTGTCGTTGAGCTTTTTATTCCACAGTACGGGGGGGATGTTTTTACAGACGAGTATGTCGTTTTCTTCAAAGATGGGGGACATGGTGTTGTCGGGCATTTCAAAGGCGCGGTAATTGCCCTTTTGCAAATTGGGATGCGTCAATCGCAGTGTCGGTAGCTCGAGGAGAAAATCGGTGTCGTCGAGCATCTTGGCGTAATCGGCAAATCGGTCTTTGGGTATGCAATTGATGAGCTTATGGCCGTCGGAGTCGACAATCACGGCCAAAAACTTACTGCCACCATTTTCCTTGAGCTGCCCCTTGAGAAAGGGCTCGCCAATACCGAGAAAGAGATACATGGGATTGAGCTGAAAAGTCTCAATGGCCCTCGTCAGGAGACTGAGGGGAACATCGCGCTTGCCGTTTTTGATCTCACTCAAGCTCTGGGGAAGGTAGTCGAGCATGAGGGCAAACTGCCGAAAAGATCGAATCGTGCCGCGGTCTTTTAACGAATCAATGCACTGGATGAATCGTGTAGCCACTTTGCTCTTCATATGCTCATGGTTTAGCGTTTACAGTGGCAAAGATATAATGGTTTTTTTATATATGTACTTCCAACAGGGTAAAAATTTTACAAATAAGCATTTTTTCTAACTGATACTGTCCACAAAGTGAAGTCTCTACAAATAGTGATTTTCTTTAAATGGTACTGCTGGATTTTTGTCGGTAGTTATAGATTAAAAATATTTCTCATGTGTTGTGAAGAGCCGAGCAAGCCCCTTTTAACGCACGTCAATACCGCGCGCATCTCTAAAGGACGCATCTCTAAAGCGCATTTATACGTATTCTACAGGGCATGAAATGGTACAGCGCATCACCAAGACGAAGCCACGATGGTGCAAAACCCCGACCTCTATGGTTGTGATGTGCAATAGATGAAAATTTTTTAATAAATATCTTTGGAGGTGTGGCGCTCAGCCCACTAAATTTGTGATGGATTTCGAAGCGTAGGACTTAGTGAAAAGACCATTCCCATGCGATATGGATTTATAATTGACAACCGAAAGTGCATCGGCTGTCATGCCTGTACGGTGGCTTGTAAATCCGAGCACCAGGTCCCCGTAGGAGTCTATCGCACCTGGGTCAAGTACATCGAAAAGGGCGAATTTCCCAATTCGCGGAGGTATTTTACCGTCTTGCGTTGTAATCACTGCGACGACGCTCCGTGTGTGGAGATCTGTCCCGTGCAGGCCCTCTTCGTCCGTGACGATGGCATCGTCGACTTTGACAATCGCCGCTGCATCGGATGCAAATCGTGTATGCAGGCCTGCCCATATGAGGCTTTGTATATCGATCCCGAAACATCGACGGCAGCCAAGTGCAACTACTGTGCCCATCGGGTAGAGATGGGCTTACAGCCGGCGTGTGTCATCGTCTGCCCCGAGCAGGCCATCATCGCTGGCGATCTCGACGATCCCAATTCGGAGATTGCGCGCTTGCTGGCCCGATATCCTACAGTGGTGCGCAAGCCTGAAAAGGATACCCGGCCGAAACTCTTCTACATCGAAGCCGACGAAGCATCCGTCTCTCCTCTGCCCTTCGAATCCCGAGAGGATTTCTGGACGAGTAAAGATTTAGGCGTAGGGCATTATGCGCGTTATGCTGAAAAACTCGCCTTTGACAACGACAACGTGGTGTCGTATCTGGAAGAGCTCACTCGCAAGGATGCAGAGCTCATTGAAGCCGATGGTACCCAGGTGTCGTATGCCGCACCTCGCCAAGGCATTCTCTGGGGATGGGAGGTGTCGGGGTACATTTGGACCAAGGCCATTGCATCGGGCTTGATCCTGTT
This sequence comes from Saprospiraceae bacterium, assembly GCA_026996805.1. GTDB lineage: Bacteria > Bacteroidota > Bacteroidia > Chitinophagales > Saprospiraceae > S141-43. The sequence goes on from JALWKB010000069.1 coordinate 17,075, forward strand.
GATGGCGCTGATGTCCCTCATGGGATTCGATCTTGGCTTTAATGCAGAAATTGCGGGTGTGACGGGCTCATTGGCCTTTTTAGGTATTACCACAGCCCTGTTGATCAAAGATCTCGATCGTCCCGATCGCTTTTTGTATGTACTGTTGAGACCGCAGTGGAAATCGTGGTTGGTACGCGGTGGCTATGGCCTTGTCGTGTTTGGTGCTGTGCTGACGGCCATGCTGGCGATTGCGCTCAGTGGGGCATTGAGTGGATTGTATCCCGTGGCTAAGGTAGTAGCGGGCACGGTAGCGGTGTTTGTAGCCGTCTATACGGCCTTTTTGTTTGCACAGGCGCGCGGTCGTGACTTTTGGCAGAGTCCGAGCCTCATCGCCCACATGCTCTTCAATAGCTTGTTGGCGGGGGCAGCCGTATGGCTTTTGCTCGGCTTGTGGATGCCAATGGCCGACCAGGCGATCAACTTTTTGCGTGCGCTATTGATGGTTACCATCGTACTCAGTGCGTTCAACATGCTGATAGATTTGGCATTTCCCCATCCGACGGCGGATGCCAAGCGCACCGCTGAGATGATCCGTTCGGGAAGATACAGCCGTCTCTTCTGGATTGGCGTGCTTCTCATCGGGCATGTACTGCCCTTCGTCGTGCTCTGGTGGTACGGCATAGAGCCCGTGGGCTTGCTCCTATCGGCCGTAGGTGTACTACTTGGCGTCTATCTCTCGGACAAGATTTGGGTCGAAGCGCCCCAGCGCATACCCTTGAGTTAACCTAATAATGTGTTTGAGTACATTTTTTACAGTATAAAATCGTACGAGCAATGTCGGTGAAGAAAAAGAGCTGGATTGAGCGCGTAGCCGAAAAAGTGGGCCTCATACCCGAGTTGAAATCGGATACAGTAGCTGAGGTGCCGCGCTATTCGGACGGTGGCGAGCTCAAGCCGTATCCCGATGTTTCGCATTGGGATGACTTGGAGGTCTTGGATAGCCGTAGTTGGCCCGCGCCGACCAAAAAGCATTATATGCTGGTGCCAACGACCTGTTTTAATTGTGAGTCTGCTTGTGGTTTGACGGCTTATATCGACCGCGAAGAGATGCGCGTTGTCAAGTTTGAAGGCAATCCTCACCACCCCGGCAGTCGTGGGCGCAACTGTGCCAAGGGTCCTGCGACGATCAATCAGATTACGGATCCCGACCGTATCCTCTATCCACTCAAGCGCAAGGGCAAACGCGGTGAGGGCAAATGGGAGCGCATCAGCTGGGAACAAGCCCTCGATGAGATTGCAGCTCGCATACGCCAGTCCCTCCTTGCGGGTCGTCGCGACAAGGTGGTTTACCACGTCGGAAGGCCCGGCCATGAAGGTTATGCCAATCGCGTCCTACAGGCCTGGGGCGTCGATGGGCACAACAGCCACACCAATATTTGCTCTGCCGGTGCGCGAACGGGATATGCCTTGTGGTATGGCTACGACCGACCAAGTCCTGACCACGCCAACGCGCGCTTTATCCTTCTCATCTCTGCCCATCTCGAATCCGGCCACTATTTCAATCCCCATGCACAGCGCATTATCGAAGGCAAGATGAAGGGGGCAAAGCTCTGCGTAATGGATCCGCGCCTGTCCAATACCGCTTCGATGGCCGATTACTGGCTGCCCACCTATCCCGGCACCGAAGTGGCCGTCATGTTGGCATGGGCAAAGATCATCCTCGAAGAGGGGCTGTACAACAGGGAATTTATGCGCAATTGGGTCAACTGGAAGCAGTATATGAAGGCACGGCATCCCGACAAGCCACTCGACTTCGATGTCTTCATCCAGTGTCTCATCGACGAGTACAAGGACTTTACTGTGGAGTTTGCTTCCAAGGAGAGCGGTATTCCGGCCGAAACCATCCGAGAAATTGCGTATGAAATCGCTCGCGCCGGAACGCGTTTTGCCACGCATACCTGGCGCTCGGCCTCGATCGGCAATTTCGGAGGCTGGACTGTTTCGCGCGCCTTGCATTTCTTGTGCGTACTCGTGGGCAGTGTAGGCACTCGTGGAGGTACGAGCCCCAACGCGTGGAACAAGTTCAAGCCGCAATTTTTTAAAGTTCCACCTCCTATCAAGGTGTGGAATGAGCTTCACTTTCCGCCGGAATATCCCTTGGCGCATTTTGAGATGAGTTTTATCCTGCCGCATATGCTCAAGGAAGGGCGCGGCAGCATCGATGTGTATTTTACGCGCGTGTTCAATCCCGTGTGGACCTATCCGGATGGATTTTCGTGGATTGAGATGCTCCTCGATGAGGAGAAGATCGGCATGCACATTGCGCTGACGCCCACGTGGAACGAAACGGCCTATTTTGCCGATTACGTCTTGCCGATGGGACATGCATCCGAACGCCATGATCTCAATAGCTACGAGACCCACAATGGCGTATGGATTGCCTTTCGCCAACCCGTGTTGCGCGAGGCTGCCCGCCGCATGGGCAAAGAGGTGCGCTTTACCTATGAGGTCAACCCCGGGGAGGTCTGGGAAGAGGACGAATTTTGGATCGAGCTGTCCTGGAAAATCGATCCCGATGGGGCACTCGGCATCCGCGAGCAGTTTATCTCTCCCTATCGAGAGGGTGAAAAGATCACCATCGACGAGTATTATCAATACATCTTCGAGCGCGTACCAGGACTGCCCGAAGCGGCGGAGAAAGCCGGCTTCACCGGGCCGTTTGCCGAGCTGGAGTACATGCGTAAGTACGGCGCCTTTGAAGTCGAAAAGACCTCGTACAACAAGCACCTCCAACCACTGACGGACGAAGAGCTCAAGGGAAGTACCGTCGATCCCGACACGGATGTCATCTACAAGGATGGCAAGGCCATTGGGGTGATGGTCGACGGCAAGGCCTACGTCGGATTTCCGACGCCGTCGCGCAAGAATGAGCTGTACTCCCAGACTATGGTCGACTGGAAATGGCCGGAGTACGCCTTACCCTGCTATATCAAAAGCCATATTCACCGCGACAATCTCAAAGAGGGTGAGTATGTCTTGCTGCCCAACTTCCGATTGCCCGTCCACATCCATTCGCGTTCGGCCAATGCCAAGTGGCTTGCCGAAATTGCCCATCGCAACCCCATTTGGATGCATCCCGACGATGCCAAAAAATACGGATTTAAGACGGGTGATTTGGTGAAGATCGTGACCGATATCGGTTATTTTGTCGACCGAGTGTGGGTAACCCATGCCATACGTCCCGGCGTGGTGGCTTGCTCCCATCACCTCGGCCGATGGCGTCGTAAGCAAGATACGGGCAATCGCTGGCTGTCCAACGTCGTGCAGATTGAACACGATGGCAAGGGCCGTTGGAAGATGTCGCCCGTGGAGAGCGTCCGACCGTTTAAGAGTAGCGATAAGGACAGCGCACGCATCTTCTGGCTCGATGGCGGGGTCCATCAAAACCTCACCCATGCCGTACATCCCGATCCGGTCAGCGGACACCACGCATGGCTCCAACGCGCCCGCATCGAAAAACCCGGACCCAACGACAAATACGGCGACGTCGTCGTCGATACCAATAAGTCGATGGAAGTGTACCGTGAGTGGCTGAAGATGACCCGTCCAGCTCCGGGTCCCAACGGCCTACGACGCCCTCTATGGCTCAAAAGACCACTCCGCCCAGTCGATGAGGCCTACTATTTTAAGGACCAAAC
>JALWKB010000070.1 GCA_026996805.1 Saprospiraceae bacterium
TATTTCCGCGACTGTTGTACAAGACCAATCGGGCGTTTTACTACATCATCAACGGCACGATTGCCATGGCGGAGGGAAAGCGCGATGAGGCGGAGGCGTTTTTTAAGCGCGCCGAGGGCATCAAGCTTAATACGGACGACGAAAAAGCCATGGTGTACATGCAACTGGCAACGATCTACGCCACGAAAAATCAGTGGAACAAGGGGTTGAAGTATTATCGGGAGCTCAAGAAGCTCCGCATCACACAGAAAATTATCAAAGAACAAGTGGCCCAGCTCGACCGAGTGTTTCAGCAGGGCAGCTTATTAAAAAGTCCCGTCATGCGGCGCCAAATGAAGCAGATGCGCCCTGGGGGTAAGAAGCGCCGTCCGCGCCTGCGCTAACGGGAATTTGCGGTATATTTGCAGGCCTGTTACGCAAACGACTAAAAAAACAAGGGATTTATGAAAGACCTAATCCTGTACATTACGCCTGCGTTTGGGGTTTTGGCTTTGCTGTACACCTTTTGGAAGACGCAATGGATCAAGAGCAGGGAGGTGGGTACGGATAAGATGAAGGCCATAGCTATGCACATAGCGGAGGGTGCATTGGCCTTTTTGAAGGCGGAGTATCGCTTTTTGGCTGTCTTTGTGTTGGTGGTGTTTGTGCTCTTGGCGGTGAGTGCTGATCCCGAGCAATCGTCGTGGCTTGTTGGGGTATCGTTTATTGTGGGAGCTGTGTGTTCGGCCCTTGCGGGATTTATCGGCATGCGGGTAGCGACCAAGGCCAATGTGCGCACGACCAATGCGGCGCGAAAGAGTTTGGCGAGGGCTTTGGAAGTGGCGTTTGCGGGGGGCTCTGTGATGGGGCTCGCCGTCGTTGGGCTGGGCGTGCTTGGGCTGAGTGGGCTGTTTTTAATCTATAAAGAGGCCTTTGATTGGGATGTGCAAAAGGTCATCACGGTGGTGACGGGATTTTCCTTTGGTGCCTCGTCGATCGCCCTGTTTGCGCGTGTAGGTGGCGGTATTTACACCAAGGCGGCCGATGTCGGTGCGGATTTGGTGGGCAAGGTAGAGGCGGGCATTCCCGAGGATCACCCGCTCAATCCCGCCACTATTGCTGACAATGTGGGTGACAATGTCGGCGACGTGGCCGGAATGGGTGCCGACCTCTTCGAGTCCTTTGTCGGATCCATCATCGGTGCCATGGTGTTGGGCGTGGCGTTTTACAACCTGCCGGAATTTCAAAACACCGAGTTTAGCGGGCTCAATGCCGTGTTGTTGCCGCTTTTGCTGGCTGGCTTGGGCATTGTGGCGTCCATTATTGGGACGTTTTTTGTGCGCGTGCGCTCCGATGATGCCGACCCACAAAAGGCGCTCAATACTGGCGAGTTTGTAGCCGCTTTTATCCTTTTGATTGGAGCATATGGGGCAGTCACCTATTTGTTGCCGTCGCAGTGGACGTATGAGGGAAAGACGTATACGGCAATGGGTGTGTTTTGGTCGGTCATCATTGGATTGTTGGCGGGGCTGTTGATTGGTCTGATCACCGAGATGTACACGGGCACGGGCAAAAAGCCCGTGTGGAAGATCGTCAAGCAGTCTGTCACGGGTACGGCTACCAATATCATTGCGGGATTGGGTGTGGGGATGCAGTCCACGGCCATTCCGATACTCATCTTGTCGTTGGCCATTATTTTGGCCTATCACTTTGCCGGACTTTACGGCATAGCCATTGCGGCGGTGGGCATGTTAGCCAACACGGGCATACAGCTCGCGGTAGATGCTTACGGTCCGATTGCGGACAATGCGGGTGGCATTGCCGAGATGAGTGAGCTGCCTTCGGAGGTGCGCCAGCGCACCGACAAGCTCGATGCCGTCGGCAATACTACGGCTGCAATTGGCAAGGGCTTTGCCATCGGATCGGCTGCCTTGACCGCACTTGCGCTCTTTGCTGCCTATATTCACACGGCGGGCATCGAGGGCATCGATATCGCCAATCCCAAGGTGATGGCCGGCTTGTTTTTGGGCGCCATGCTGCCGTTTTTGTTTAGCTCGTTGGCGATGGATGCCGTGGGCAGGGCAGCCAATTACATGATCAAGGAGGTGCGTCGGCAGTTTCAATCCATCCCCGAGCTCAAAAAGGCCCTTGAAGTGATGCGCAAAAACGAGGGCAAAGATTTTTCCGAGTGGCCAGCGGAAGACAGAGCGGTGTTTGAAAAGGCCGAGGGGAAAGCCGAGTACAGCAAGTGCGTTGAGATTTCCACGAAGGCATCGCTCAAGCAGATGATTGCCCCCGGCATTATCGCCGTGCTCACTCCGGTGTTGGTGGGCTTTTTCGGGGGGCCTGAAATGCTGGGAGGATTGTTGGCCGGCGTCACAGCTGCAGGCGTGATGATGGCCATCTTTCAGGCCAATGCGGGTGGTGCCTGGGACAACGCCAAAAAAATGATCGAAGGGAAGGTCGTCATCGATGGCAAGACGTACGGCAAAGGCTCCGAGCCGCACAAGGCCGCCGTGGTGGGTGATACAGTAGGTGATCCCTTTAAAGATACCTCTGGGCCCTCACTTAACATCTTGCTCAAGCTCATGTCGGTGGTCTCGCTGGTCATCGCTCCTATCTTAAAGGAGTACTTTTCGCAGTAATAGTGCGAGAAGAAAATATTTTTTTGCGCGTAGCGTCGTTTTTAAGCTAATAAACGAGGCCTTTGCGGTTGCGGAGGGCCGGGGCATTTCCGACGATAGCCGCAGAGTAAACACATATGAAGTATATGAAGATCAGTCTATGGATCGCACTGTTTGTAGGTCTATTGTATTTTCTGCGCGATAATCTCTCTACTGAAAAGGAGCAGGCCATATTGACGCACATACGGGTGTTGAAAGAGCGCGTCCACGTGGCCAACCCACCGCTCGATGACACGTTTTCGACTCGCATGTTTACGATGTACCTCGAAGCGCTCGACTACAGGAAGCGCTTTTTGACCAAAGACGAATACGATCAGCTTTCGGCCTATCGCTATCGCCTCGACGACGACCTCAGGGAGAAGAACCTCGACTTTTTTGATCTATCTGTCCGCATGATTGAGCGCGGCCACCAAAGGGCAGAGCAATATGCCCAATATTGGCTGGATAGCCTGCGCAGTATGGATTTTACTCGGGACGAGTATATCGAGTTTGATGGGGAAAAGCTCCCGTGGGCAACCGATGAGGTCCAGCTCAAGGATCGCTGGAGGAAGATCATCAAGTATGAAATGGTGATGAACTTGCTGGATGAAATCGAAGAGCTTCAGAAGCGCGATTCCAGCTTTAAAACACGGCCGATAGCCCTTGCTGCCCTTCCCGATAGCCTTTTTGAGGAAGCAGCAAGGCACACGCGACGCACATTTGAGCGGTATTTTAAGCGGCTCAAAAAGATGCGCCGGTCGGATTACTTCGGCGACTTTGCCAACAGCTTTACTATGGTGATGGACCCCCATTCGAATTACTTTTCACCCAAGGAGAAAGAAGATTTTGACATCACCATGTCGGGGCAGCTCGAGGGCATCGGCGCCCGACTGATGGAAGACAAGGACTACATCAAGGTAGTGAGCATTGTTCCGGGTGGGCCCGCCTGGAAGCAAAAGGAGCTCGAGGTCAACGATTTAATTATCAAGGTCCAGCAAGAAGGCCAGGAGCCTGTCAACATCAAGGGCATGCGTATCGACGATGTCGTACGCATGATACGCGGCCCGAAGGGGACGAAAGTGACGCTCACTGTGAAGAAGACCAGCGGGGAAATCAAGGAGATCACCATCGTGCGTGATGTCGTCATTCTGGATGAGGGTTTTGCGCGGTCGCTCATGCTCGAAGACGACAAGGGACGTAAGGTAGGCTACCTATTGCTCCCACGATTTTATACCAATTACGACAATCCAAAAGGACATAAGGCCTCGCGCGATGTGCAGAGGGAATTGGAAAAGCTGCAGGCAGCTGGAGCGGAGGCCATCATCTTCGACCTGCGCAACAATGGCGGTGGGTTTCTCAAGGAGGTAGTAGAAATGGCGGGCCTGTTTATCAAAAAAGGACCTATCGTACAGGTGAAGAGCAGGCGCGGGGCGCCGTATATCTATCGCGATCGCGATGCATCGGTAGCGTACGAAGGGCCGCTCGTACTGTTGGTCAACGTGCACAGTGCGTCAGCCTCTGAGATACTTTCAGCAGCCCTTCAAGATTACGACAGAGCTATCGTTGTGGGATCTAAGGCGACCTTTGGCAAAGGCACAGTCCAGCGATTTTATGACCTGGATCGCATGGAATACAATCCGAAACTGAAACCCCTGGGACAGGCGAAGATCACCACACAGAAATACTATCGCATCGACGGTGGCTCGGTACAGCTCAAAGGGGTACAGCCCGATATCGTATTGCCCGATCGATTTCATTTCGTCAAAGCGGGCGAGCGCGATTACGATTATCCCTTGCCGTGGGACCACATACAGCCACTCTCCTACGAACAAGATGTGTTTGTGGTCCAGCCCCACCGCTCGGAATTGATCAAGCGAAGCAAAGAGCGCATCGATACCTCCAAGGTCTTTCAAAAAGTCTTGGAGTACGCCGAGTGGTATCGCGACAGTAGGGAGCAGTCGCGCTATCCGCTGCACATCGACAGTCTACAAGCCTTCCTTAGTCGCCGCAAGGAGCAATCGAATCGCTTCAAAAAGCTCTTTCACCCCATTGAGGGATGGAAGATCTACAATCTCACAGCCGATACGGCGTACATTCAAATGGACAGTTCGCGCATTGCACGCAACGACGATTGGATTGAGCGCTCGCGAAAAGATGCCTACCTCTATGAGGCCTTTCAGATTGCTAAAGATATGATCGAGTTGAAGGGGCTTGCAGGTAGGAGCTATGTCGCTCCTCCTGCTGGGGATAAATGAGCAGCTGGGTCAGTTGTCATCCACGCCGTATCGCGGCAAAAAGATGATTTGGGCACCGAGGCTGCTCAAGACCAATAGGGCAAACCACCCTTCGGGGTCTTTGTACACGCGGCGAAACTCGTCGACTTTTTCCTTGCGAATGAGGCCTTTGACGTAAAATTCCTCCAGTGTGGAGATGTTGATGTTCCACTTTTTTGCTATGCCCACCTTTTGGTATACGGGTAAGCCGATGCCGATGCGGTCTTCTTGATAGACGACGAAGACGGGGTATTTGCTGACCTCACTGCGCAGTACTTCGTCCCATACTTTGTTGAGCATGGGTTTGAGCTTCTTGAGCTCTTCTTTGAGCTGAAACAGTCGCGCTGTGAGCTCACCTGAGTGGTCGGAAGAAGGGATATTATTCATGATGGTGTAGTTTTTTTGGATGATGCAATGGGATGATGATCAATTGGATACATTGGAGAGGTCTTTACGTTGGAGCAGGGCTATGGCTTCGACGTGTGCGGTGTGAGGAAACAGGTCGAAGGGGCGTACGCGCACGGTGTGATAGTACTCACTGAGCAGGGCGATGTCACGGGCCTGGGTGGCGGGGTTACAACTGACGTAGACGATTCGCTTTGGTGCCAGTTGGAGCAGGTGATTGATGACGCGGCGATGCATGCCGCTCCGTGGTGGGTCGGTGATGAGCACATCCGGCTTGC
>JALWKB010000071.1 GCA_026996805.1 Saprospiraceae bacterium
AAGAGCTCGACGCTACCCGGGATATTGTGCTCAATACGATACGCTTTGCGGCATCGAGCGACTCCGTGCCTGTGGTGAGTTTGAAGCTCACGGGTTTGGTCGACAATGCCCTGCTGGAGAAAAAGCAGAGAGGTGAGGTATTTTCCGAGCAGGAAGAGGTGTATTGGAAGCGATTTTTACGCCGTTTTGACGACATTTGTCAGACGGCATATGAGCACAACATTGCTCTCTTTATCGATGCGGAGGAGTCGTGGATGCAAGATGCCATTGATGCGCTGGTTTTGGAGCGCATGCGCCGCTACAACACGCGGCGAGCAATTTTATACAACACTTATCAACTCTACAGGGTAGACGGTTTGCAGCGGCTGAAAGACGACTATCGCGCCATTCACAGCGAGGGCTATGTGTTTGGAGCGAAGCTCGTGCGTGGGGCATACATGGACAAGGAGCGCAAGCGCGCCAAAGAGTTGGGATATCCTTCGCCCATCCATCCTACGAAGGCAGCCACCGACCGAGCGTACGACGAGGCTATACTGTTTTGCGTGGAGCATTTTGAGACCATGGCCTCCTGCAATGCATCGCACAATTTGAAGAGCAACGCGCTTCAGGCCAAGCTCATCGAAGAGCGCGGCATCGTCAAGAATCACGATCATCTCAATTTTTCGCAGCTCTACGGCATGGCTGATTACATTACGTTCAACCTTTCGGCACGCGGATACAACGTGGCGAAATACCTGCCTTACGGTCCTGTCGAGGAGGTGTTGCCCTACCTCATCCGCCGTGCGCGTGAAAACACGGCCGTCACAGGCGACATGAGTCGGGAGCTGAAATACCTGCGCAGGGAGCTCAAGCGCAGGGGACTTTTGCGTTAGTTAGCGCTTGCCGAGCCAGCCCAGGATATCTTCGGCATGGATGTACCACTTTCCCTCGCGGCGAAGCAGAGGTATGCGTACGCGTGTCGGTGCGTCGGGGCCGCCGTTTTGTTGGATCATCTCGATGGCGTCGGGGAATACCTGAGCGACGAGCGCCACATGTCCAAAGGGATTGTCGCCACTGCCGCCAAAGACGAGTATATCGCGTTTGCGGGGTGGTGTGCTACTGCCGTTGCGAAACTGATAGAGCCCTCGACGCGGATTCCAGGCACCATCGGCCAGTTGCGGGTCGAAAAAATCTACGGCATTGCCCCCGGCATCGGGCATACGGTGGTGGAGGCGATAGTAGTAGTACCGCTTGACAAATTCGACGCATTGATACTTAAGGCCGAGGTTGTAGCCATCGGATGCGCGATTGCGCCCCCACACGCGTCGTATGGGACCGTTGTAATACACTGCAATGCCTTCAAAGCGATCGATGACGGTGCCGGGACGTGGCTTACCTGTACGAGCCTTTGTCGTAGTGCCTGAGCGTTGGTGCGCTACACCTTTTGCCGAATCGCTCTTAGGGGTTATGGGCGCGCGGATCCATGCGAGCATGTGATCAATAGATATCTCCGGCATGAGAGGTTCTGCCATCCACCATCCGAGGAGGGCGAAGAGGGTCATGCTCACACCAAGGGCAATCCACTGTTCTCGCTTCACAAAGGCAAAAATTTGGCGTATAAAACAGTAGATTTAACGAAAGAATGAAGCGGTGTCTTTTGCCAGATAGCCTGTGATTTTCATATCGTCAAAGAATACCTGTCGCTTGTCGTAATTCCAGAAGTACACGCGCAAGAGGCAGCGTTCGGTCGAAGGCGGCGGATCTAAAGTGAGCAGGGCAGCGACTGTTCGCCACTGGCGATAGGGATACAGCTGTTTGCTGACATTGGTTTGGCGATAGGTGAGCTTGCCAGTTGAGGGATCGCCATAGGCAGCTGCGAGGTATAGGTTGCCGGGCTCGTAGGCCTTGACGCGTGCCGTAATGAGGATGCGTAAGGGCTCGCTCCAACTCTTCGGACAAGGGCGCTCCCATTTTAATCCAAACTCCTCACCGATGTAGAGGGCCATGTGGTAGTTGTTGTGGTCGAAGCTGTCCTGAACGATGCGGCGAAACTCCCAAGCCGACGAGGGTTGGACGACCTGCGTATCGAACGCGATGCTGTCCTCCACGATTACCTGACTGGAGTCGATACCTAAAAGGTCCAGCAGTGTCGATCGACCTCTGTCTGCCTTTACTCGGTAGAAGCTCACCTTTCCATTGGTAGCAAAGGGAGTCAAGTGGCGCGATATGGAGGGCAAATTGGGATACACATCGCTGATGATCGTGCTGTCGGGTATGCTGATGAGGTCGTAATCCCAACCGAGCGCAGTACTGAGGTGCTTGGACGAGGTCGTCAGTATAGCATATCCCTTGCGCTTCATGTGGATGAAGGGCAGATTGGGGGCGTAGGCGTCGAGCACAAGAATGCGCGCATCTGCAGGTACCCCCAGTGAGTCCAACAGGTGTGCTGTGTTTTGGTAGTACAGGTGCATGCGGTAGGGATCACCGCGACCTTCGGTGCGCAAGCGTTCGCTTTGGATTTTATGTGCATGAAATAGTGCATAGCCCAGCACAAGGCTGACCAAAATACCCCATATCATCCGCCTTGACGGTATGAGCCAACGCCTGGGGACAAAGCGCGCACCCAAGCTGAGCAACAAAAATGAGGGTAAATAGAACGTGTCTAAGTGATAGTAATCGTGGTGTTCCCATTGTTTCATCATGATGACAAAGAAGAAGGCATAGCCCACAAACATGCAGACCGTAAAAAAGCTCGCCGCTCGAGCGATGCGGTCGTCTGAGCGCAGGATTTCCGGCAGCCGGTAGAGCGCGATGATGAGTGCCCCCAGAAGGGCGATGTAGTGCACGGCAGAGCCAAAAGTCGCCGGCCATTTGGTGAATATGACCGACAATAACCGCTTGGCCTCTTCCCAGTTTTGCGGCATGAGGAAGTAGCTCAAGAACATCGAGCCGTGGCGGTTGTACAGCTGCTGAAAGTAGAGTTGATAGCCGATAAAGAGGGCGAAAAACAAGAGGATGACCGTGTGCTGGAACTGTACGGAGCGATTTTTAAAGACATTGCCCGCAATTTCATACAGCCATATACAGAGCAACACTCCCAATAGCGTCTTTCGCGTCAGGGCAGCGACGGTCAGCAACAGTATGGACAGGAAGAAGGGCATCCGTTTGCCGCGTTGGAGATAGGTGAAATAGTAATACATGCCCATCACGACAAGCGCCAGCGACTGCGAAGAAGGCATTAAGCTGACTTGGAAGAGTATGAATACGGGTACCGTGGCGCTCAATCCAAATACGATGGCGGCTTTCCAGGGGTCGCCGGTCAGGAGCAAGGCGAGTTTGTAGAGGTACCACAAGCCCAGTACGCTCAAGAGAAAGGAGTAAAGTCGAAACCACGCTGGGTGGTCGGAGTCAAAGAGGCGCATGAAGATAGCGGGTATGAAATTGTGGATGGGAAAGTCGACAGCAGTAACGGAGGTGGTGTCGGGGCGCAAAAAGCCATGGGGAAATTGTTTGTTGAGCACATACGTCTCGGGTCGGAAGAAGTGAAGGCCGTTGCGTTTAAAGCCAAGCGTTAGCGCAAATTGATCCGATTGTGCCCAGGTGTGGGGTCGAGCGGGGAAGTTCGATAAATCGCTGTGGTGAAAATACCCAAGCAGTAGGAAAATGGCCAGCCACACCCATATCTTTGGGTCGGTGCGCATGCGCTTCATTGTCTACGGAGTGTCCTAATGGGTACGTAGCAGAGTCATGACGGCAGTACTCATGGCATCGATGCCCATGCGGATGCTGGGTTTGTAATCGGGTAGGAAGAACGGCGAGTGCGCCGAAGGGGGTGCGATGCCCTTTTGTTGGCAGCTCTCGTAAAACTCGGGGTTGACCACGCCCAGGCCGAACATAAAGATGGGTATGCGCTCTTTGGTGCGCCCGTAGTGAGAGAAGTCCTCGCCGCCCATGACGGGTTTGGCATGCAGTACGTTTGCTTCGCCGTAGCGCGCTTTAAAGGCGTCGACGACCATTTGGACGAGTTTGGGGTCGTTGTAGACGGCGGGGGTAAATTCGCTGGTCGTGATGTGGGGGTGAAGGGAATCAGGCAGACCGGCGGCGATAGCTTCGCCTTTGCAGATGCGCCGAATTTTGTCGACCAATGCATGGCGCACTTCGTCGGAATAGCTGCGCAGTGTCAGTTGCATATGCACTTTGTCGGGTATGATATTGTGTTTTGTGCCTCCGTGGATAGACCCGACAGTTACGACGGCCGGGTCGATAGGTGCAATTTCGCGGCTGACGATGGTCTGGAGATTCATGATGATCTTGGCCGACAGTACGATGGGGTCGATGGTGGTGTGGGGGTAGGCGCCGTGTCCACCCTTACCGAAGACGGTGATGTCCATTGATTCGACGTTGGCCATAGCGTAGCCGGGCACATAGGATATCTTTCCGACGGGCAATTGGCTGTTGACGTGGAGGGCGATGACGTAGTCGGGCAAGGGGAAGCGCTCGTACAAGCCATCTTCGAGCATGGCCTTTGCACCTCCACCGCGCTCCTCTGCCGGCTGGGCGATAAACACCACAGTGCCCCGCCATCGATTGCGCTCCTGAAGGAGCTTTTTGGCTGTCCCTACCCATACGGTCATGTGGATATCGTGACCACAGGCGTGCATCACCCCCACTTCTTCACCGCTTTGGGTCTTGACGCGTACGCGACTCGCATACGGTGCACCGGTCTTTTCGATGATGGGCAGGGCATCCATATCGGTGCGCACCATGACGGTCGGCCCATCGCTGTTTTTCAACACGGCTACTACGCCCGTACCCCCGACACCTTCGGTCACTTCCAGGCCCAGGGTGCGCATTTCTTGCGCCAGGCGTGCAGCGGTGTTGTGCTCGTAATACGACAGCTCGGGGTTTTGATGCAAATGCTTGTAGAGAGCTTCCAGCTTTTGCAAGGCCTCAGGGGAGAGCGGCTCAACCGAGACCTGTGCAAAGAGGCCACCGTTCCAGGCCATTAGGCATACGAGCAAAAACCAACTATGGCGTAGCAATCGCATAGTCCCGTTCCTATACATAATCCAGTTGTTTTTCAATCTTTTCCTTACAAAGATACTCATTGAAATGCAAAAGAGATTCCTAAGGTGCACCATTTCATGCGCCAAAAAACTCTCTGGCGCTATATCCAGACCTTGTGGGCGTGCGTTTGTCCCCTGTCATTGTACAATACCAAGAGGTAGAGCCCTGGGCGGTGGGTCGACGGTAGGAATGCCTTTGTGTCGTACAACACGCCTCGACCGTGGCAATGCCCCTGTAAGTCATACAATGCCCAATATTGCGGGCGAAACGCCACCGGTACCTTGACGACAGATGGGTGTTTGGGGGTATAAAATTGCACTACGGTGGCCTTTGTAGTCGCGGGGTTATTTGTATTGGTGGCTTTGTCGCATACAATGTTACGCAGAAAGGCATTTAAGCTGTCGACAAAGGCTCTGGTGTCGTGCACGCCGTGTTGGGTGCCGGGATAGATAAATGGGGTAGACGACAGGCAGCGTTCGGGATGGCGATTGAAGAACTCGGCGATGGCACAGCTCCCCGCCAG
>JALWKB010000072.1 GCA_026996805.1 Saprospiraceae bacterium
ATACCAAGGGATCCCATGATTCGGATATCGAGCCACCACTTGTTGTGGTGCGCAGCCAGCTCTTGCCCCTCTTGGAGCGCTACGGCGTGGATTTGGTCTTGAGTGGACATTCGCATTCCTATGAGCGAAGCTATTTCTTGCACGGGCATTATGGATTTTCCTTCAATTTTAAGAAGAGCGTGCACACGGTGGGTCCCAACGGAGATGGGTCGGGGCATCCGGATTCGGACGACGGTCCCTATGTCAAAACGGGCCGGCGGTCGGAGGGTACCGTCTACCTCGTCTGTGGATCGTCGGGTAAGCGGAGCCGTGGTAGCTTAAACCACCCTGCCATGGCGACTTCGCTGTATGCACTGGGGTCGTGTGTATTGGAGTTTGAAGTGCTGGGCCATAGCTCCTTGTTACTTCGCGTCCAATTTGTCGACGACCGCGGCGAGGTGCGCGATGCCTTTGCCATCCGCAAAGAATTGAATGCTACGGATGTGCGAGTACCAGCGAGTTCGACATTCCGCATCGTGCCCAATCCCGCCTTCAGTGGGGAGAGGGTACGCATCTACGCCCCTCATCGCCTCTTGTCTACGTGGTTGGTCAGCCCTACAGGGACACTTCTGCACCAAAGCCATCGGCCCTTTCTTTCGCTGCGCGGCGTGCCTGCAGGGTATTACTTCCTATGGGTCCAAACTGCGAAGGAAAAGCGTATACTGCCATTATTGATTGTCGAGCGGTGAGGCTTGTGCTATGGACTGTAGGGTTGCTATTTGGTTTTGACCAACAATTTCATGCGGGACAATAGCGAAAGCTAAGGCTTGTTGGTGCATCGATTGATGAGTGCGCGTATACCATTTCATACGGAGGGAAGAGGTCGTGCACATTTCGTTGAAGGGCTTTGGGGCACGAGTGTTTCAGGAGCAGCAAGGGCAAAAAGTTTGTAGATTGTATAGGTGTGAAATCGTTCGGTAGTCAGAGTAGCTGGATGGAGGAGCATCATCTACTTACTGAAATCGTCGATTTCCTGCTGATAAAGGATGACCAACAGCAACGACAAAGGTGAAAGTAGGCCATGAGGTGGACAGTGCGACGCGCCAAGGCATTGAATGCAAACTGCTGCTTCTCAGCGATTGGGTGCAAGTAGAGATGGACTTTTTAAGTCCGCTAAGGGGTCTGTTTGCAGTCTTCTGGTTAAAGAAAAGGCATTCTCCCCTTCACTTAACTCGTAGCTCGGCGCCTTCCAAGGTGACTGTACAGCCACGCACTGAGGCTGAGGATGACGTATAGGAGGATAATGGCTGCCATCTGTAGGGGTTTGGTGTGGTATTCGTAGATGAGGATGAGCACGGTGCCACCAGCAAGCACAGCAATAGCCAGGAGGGAGAGGGATTTAGACGCTCCCGTGTGTAGGCGCATCTTGTAGTTGGCGATGGCCATCAGCATGGAGATGAGCAGGAAGGTAATGCTGCCGAATTCCAGGATGAGGCGCAGCCCGCCGGCCAACACCAGTAGGCTAGCCAGTATGGCCATTGCGAGGATGGCATGTGTCGGTATGGTGCCCTTGCGCACGCTCAACACCGCGGGAAAGTAGCCATCGTCAGCGATGCGCGCCATTTGACGCGATGCACCGAACATCGTCCCGCCAATGGCCGACGAGGTGGCAAACACCGCTCCTATGGTGACCAAATCCCTCCCAAAATTGCCCAATATCGCCTCTGCTCCTGCCGCCAACGCATATTCCTTGTATCGGATGAGATCTCCCACCGGAATGGCCAATACCGCTGCAAGGGCCATGATAAAATACACCGCACTGACCAGCACAATAGAGCCATAGATGGCCCGAGGTATGTTGCGCTCGGGTGCCTCCATGTCGCGTACCGCATTGATGACGAGCTGAAAGCCCTCATAGGCCACAAACGTCACAGCTGTCACGGTGAGGATTTGTAATACACTCGACTGCTCAAAGTCATCTGCAAGAGCGTGGACAAATCGCTCCCAATCGACATGGGTGTGGTAGAGCAACATCATAGAAATGACGGCCAAGATGGTCAGTTTGGCATACACGAGTGCGTCTTCAATCTTTCCCATACCGCGCACACTCCAGATGTTGATCAGGGCAAAGATCCACAGTACCGCTATGGCCAGTCCTTTGCGTACCCATAGGTCTTCAGCCCAGATCGATCCGCTATTGGCATAGGCGGAAAAGGTATAGGCGTACAGCGCAAGGGTGGCGATGTAGCCGAAGGAAGTATACCATCCGATAAAGGATGCGGCAAGGTGAGAGCCCGAAAAACTACGCTTGAAAAACGCATAGGTCGCTCCTTCGTCGCGGAAATACACGCCCAATTGCACATAGGCATACGCTGCAAAGAAGGCCACAATACCTCCCAAAGCGATGGCCCAGGGGGCTAAAAATCCAACGAGCGACACGGCGATGCCGAGGATGGTAAAGATGCCTCCGCCGATCATGCCCCCGACGGCAATCGCGATGAGTTCCTTCAAGCCGAGCGGTTTGCGCTGTTTTCCTTCCACAGGCGACAAGCGATTTCAACGCTCAAATTAGCGAATTCGACAGACTTTTCAAGACCGTTTGGCTGTGCACAATGCGGTGTATTTGATTTATGGGTATAAAATGGTGGGCGGGGGAAAGGAGAGATCAGTGCCTCAGTAATCGCGTGCTTTGCGGAGCACTTCCCAATAGAGGTATTCCTTCGTAGCTCCATCGAGCTTTGGTCGACCGTCGGTGCTTTCGCCACACAGGAGGTGGTACAGCAGTACGGGAAGTTCATGCATGGGGAGCTCAGAAATGTCCATCGATCGTCCTTTGTAGAGCAAGAGGGCGGGCACGTGAAATCGGTCATAGCGATAGCCCTGTACATGGGTAGCAGAATGTGGGGGCAAGTGATCCGCAAAGGCGAGGATGACAGCATTGGAATCGCGCTGTAAGAGGGCGTCGATAAACCTACCCAAGGCACGCGTGCGGTAGTACATGTAGTTGGCGTAAATGCGTATGTTGTCTTGTGCAGGCTCAACCGACACGGAATCGGGACCCATATCGGCGTTCATGCGCGGTGGCCAATGGCCGTACATGGTGACCATATAGACAAAATGTGGCTTGGGCATGCGGTCGAGATGCCGGAGCACAAAGTTGTATAAGCTGTCGTCAGGAGTGGTCTTGCCCGCCAGCCGAAACATCTTGTAGTACTTCCGCAGGTCGAGCATGTAGACTAAGGTGTCAAATCCCAAACTTCGAAAAGCCATTCGGGAGTTGTAATAAAAACTGCGGTCGGCGGAAAAGAAGGCCGTGTAATAGCCGTGTTTTTCCAACTGCGTGGGCAGGGAGTACGTGGGATAGCCGTCAAGAAGGACGAATTCCACGGCAGAGACGCGCTGTAGGGCAGGTGTACCCGTGAGTATTTCAAAACTCGTCTGGCAGGAATATCCGCCGTATTCGGGCGAGATAACCGCACAAAGCGTATCGGCCTGCAGATGGCGGCGCAAAGCGGGGTGGAGAGGTGAGCGATTAAAACGGTATCCGTCCCAAAAACGCGGGTCAACAAAACTCTCCAGCTGAATGCAATAAATGTTGGGCCGTTCCTGAGGTATGCACGGAAAGAGCATGGCATCCGGCGGCTGATCGAAAGGATATTGGTAGGAACGCAGCCTCATCCCCGACAGGCGATGCCGCCAGTCGTGGACCAAAAAAGCGCGAAAGCGTCCGTTGTACTCCGTCTCCTCCCGGTTGTTCCATTCCGCAAAGCGGTACTCATCTACTAAAAAATTGTGATACACCGGCTCATACCACATGAACAAGACCCATGCGAGGAGCCCAATTAAGCGAAGCTCCACGGCTAAGAACGCCGCCCGTACACGTCGAAGGGCATCGAGCATGTACGTCCATCCACATATCCACCACCACAACAACCCAAGGAAAAACAAGCCCAATGCAATCAATAATGCGTAATACCAGATCCCCAATAAATCTCTCGTGTTGGGAAGCAGGGCAATCGTCGACACGGTGGGAGTGACCCCGTGTAGGTCGATCTCTAAATCGTATGCCCCCATTAACAATACAACGACGAAAGCCGTGAGGAAGTAGTCACTCTTCCTTCCCGTCATCCCATGTAAGGCAAAGAAAAGCGCTCCAAGGATGAGCAGCTCCTTTCCGTGCAGCGTGGGATTGTCGTACAAAAACCACTCCGAAAGACGCGCATAGAGGTAGATAATGCCTGCATTAGAGAGCACGCTGAGGCCCCATCGGCGTAAAGTCCAAGGTGCCTTCCCTCTACACTGGAAAAATTTTTTCATGCAGATTGAGAGCTATCGCGCTTGATTTGAAGTGCTACAAATGTAGAAAAATAAATTTGCACGCCCCAAAAAGTATGAGCGTTTCAAAAAGACAAGTCCTTTCGCAATGCTATGAGGCATCACAGGGCCTGTGATAGGGATTGGTCAAGTGGTGCACCATTTCATACACCCATCATAATAAAAAAAGGAATCTAAAAACGGCGGCATATGTATAATACGGTAGGTGTTGCATTGGAGGACTGTTGCACAAATCTCCGCTGCTTTGGATTGGAAGGTCCGTGATCGGTATGAAATGGTACTACGAAACTCCTTACGTGAGGCTTGGAAGATGCCCACGATGTAACTTCTCTTTCAAGTGCGGGTATGGCTTATCGTCGAACAATGCCGAAGCTGGCCGTCAGGCTGGAGCTTTCATCACCAGTGCACTGGACGAACGACATGGAGCCCCGAGCGCCCTTGAAGCTGGAGGAAATAGATGCCCTTGGGTTGGTTGGTCATGGGCAGAGCAATAGTTTGAGGCCTTCCATTTAAGTAGACGGGGCGCTGAGCGACGAGCTTGCCGTCGATGCGGTAGAGGGTGAGGGTGGCTGGGCCGCGTTGGTCGGTGTGGATGGTAATGTAGAGCTTTTGCGCATCGGTAGAGGTCGTCAACACTGTGTGGGCAAGTGGTTTGGCCGTTTTTGAGGCGTCGGTGGTGAGGGGTTTGCCATAGCGGTATACTTCTACGCTGCCACCGAAGAGTCTATTGTAATTGCCGAATGGGGCGGCGATGGCGACGGTATTGGAATCGGGCATGGAGATGGCTGCCCCGGATTCGCCCGCCCACGGGCCAACAATGGTGCTTCCCTTTTGTTGCCACTGGGAGCCCGTCCAGCGAAAGATGCGCACATGTCCGGTATTTGAGAGTGGGCCTCTGTCGTCGCTATAGCGAGACCCGACGGCCACGGTGTTGGAATCGGGCATGCTGACCGACCATCCAGCTCGGTCCCATGCCACTTTGCCATAGATATCCTCGCCCTTTTGTTCCCAGTCGGTGCCGTTCCAGCGATAAATGCTTACCTGTCCTGCGCCGGGGCCGATGTTGACGTGCTCGTAGAAGATAGCACCAACTGCGACGGTGTTGGGGTCGGGCATGCTGACCGAAAAGCCCAGTTGATCATCTGCTGAGATTCCACCTATGTACGAACCCTTTTGGACCCACTGCGTTCCGTCCCACGAATAGATTTGTACGATGCCGGCATCGTGACCGTTATGGTCTGCAAAAGGAGCACCGATGGCGACGGTATTGGCGTCGGGCATGCTGACGGAAAAGCCGGAAAAATACCCGATCTCTCCATCGATATCCTGCCCTTTTTGTACCCAATTATAGCCGTTCCACTGGAAGATGCGTACGTGCCCTGCGACGGTTCCGTTATCTTGATTATAGGGTGTGCCGATGGCGACGGTGTTGGGATCTGGCATGCTGACGGCCCAGCCGGAACGGTCGCCGGGGTGCTCACCGTCGATGTCCTGCCCTTTTTGGATCCACGATGTACCATTCCATACGAAGACGCGCACATGTCCCGCATCTGTACCTCGACCGTCGTTGTAGGGGGCACCGATGGCCACTGTATTGGGGTCGGGCATGCTGACCGACCAGCCGGATTGATCGCCGGGAGCTTCGCCGTCAATGTCGCCGCCCTTTTGCTCCCATGCAGCGCCATTCCAGCTAAAGATGCACACACTGCCGCGTTCGTCATCGGGATTGCCGGTATTGCCGTCGTTGTAGGGGGCACCAATGGCGACGGTGTTGGGGTCGGGCATGCTGACCGAATGCCCGAACTCATCCCTGTCCTGTCGCCCCTCGATGGTACTGCCGCGTTGTACCCATACGGAGTCTTTCAGTGTAAAGACCCAGACGCCACCGCGGCTGTCTTGGAGTTGATCGCTATTGCCGTCATAAAATGGTGCTCCCACGGCAATGGTACTGGTATCGGGCATATCAATGGAATATCCAAACTCATCAAATATCCTCGATGCAATCAACGAAAAACCACGTGGGATCCAATCGGTGCCCGACCATTGATAGACCTCGACGCTTCCATATGACCCTCCTTTGTTAATTGAACGTGGGATACCAATGGCGACGACATCAGGCGATGGCATGCTTATTGAATAGCCGGCGATGACATTTTTTTCGCTGCCGAGGAGGTCGCTTCCCTTTTGTGCCCACTCTGTACCGTTCCACGAGAAGACACGCACCAGGCCAGCAGCATTGTCCACCTGGTCGTTGTAAGGGGCGCCGATCGCTATGGTATGCTCATCGGGCATGTGTACTCTCCAGCCAAAGAGATCATTATGCGCGTCGCCGACCATCTCTGCACCTTTTTGTACCCATTCGGATCCGTTCCATTGGTAGACGCGCACTAAACCCGTTCCATTAGCATAGGGAGCTCCAATGGCAATGGTGTTGGTGGTGGGCATGCTCAGGCTTGTGCCTATGCGTTCGTTGTCCTTGCCGTAAATGTCGCTTCCTTTTTGTACCCACTCGGTGCCATTCCACGTGTAGATGCGGACAGCTCCCGTACGGGGCCCTGTTTTGCTGGCCAAGGTAGCACTGATGGCAATGGTATGGGCATCGGGCATGTCAACCGCTGCGCCGAAAGCCTCCCATATCGTATCGGCGAGCAGGGGGGCTCCCTTTGGGACCCATGCCACACCATTCCATGTGTAGACCTGCACTTCGGTCTGTCGATTCCTCGGCAAAGGTGCACTGACGGCGATGGTGTTCGAATCGGGCATGCTCAGAGCATAACCAAACCATGCACCTTCAACGGGGCCGTTGAGCGGTGTGCCCTTTAACTCCCAATCGGTGCCGTTCCATCGGTAGACGCGCACCTGTCCGGCGTCCACTCCACTCTCGTCGTTGTAGAAGATGCCTACAGCGAAGGTGTGTGCGTCGGGCATCACAATCACTCTGCCTGTGTTTTCGGAACCAACCTCTGCGATGAGTGCTTGCCCTTTCCGCTCCCAATCTTGGCCAAAGAGCGATGAGGCTACTACGACGAAAATCCATACTGCAGTGAGAGGGTATCGTTTTTTCATATCGATCGTATTTTAGGTTTTGTACATCAAAGGCCGTCAACGATATGGTGTACCCAAAGGAGCACACCCATTTTGGTCCACGTTAGATTCGTCCCACCACCTGGCTTCGTGGGCCCTGTTTCACCCGTTTTGTCCACTCACATACGGATCAGCCGTACTGCAAATATACGGAGTATAAAAATTTGGATAAAACCACTGTGGGTGAAAAATTTTTAGGTCGATGGGCGAAATAGTGATGAATATTGCTACTATCGTCGCAAAAACATTCCATTTTATGAAGATTGATGGGTCAAGATAGTCTCACAGTTCGCTTCAGGATAGTTCGATAATGGGAAGGGCGTTGAGAGCGATCCTTGATCCTGTGCACACGGGGTGGATGTTCTTGAATGCACGGAATAGGTCGGCGTGATATTATGCCTAAGGAGGATGAAATACGGAGCAAAGGCGAATTTTTCCTAAAGAGACCGAATATTTTCTCCTCATGAAATTGTTCTAAAATCACAAGTCGATGATGCCGGATGGATTTTCCGATAAATAGTGATGAAAAGAGGAGGGAGTCTTGGGGGTAAACAGTTTGGACCGGCGAAGCTAAACACATGAAAGCTACGAAGTTATACCAAAAATGGTGTGAAGAAGTTTTGGTATGATTCTTGAAAAGTGCAAAAATGAGGACAAGAGGGGAAGGAGACTAAGCTCATAGTGATAGAAAAGTTGGGGAGTTTCTTGTGAAGGCAGCATGTGCGCAACATTTCATGCAACTTTAAAAAAGAATTTTACAATGAAAATGCTGCAGAGGATTACTCGATGGCTAAATGTCCTATTCGGAGGGGGATCAAATAGGTATCGCACGAAATACGTGCGAAAGGCAATTGAGGTAATGAAGTACAACGCTAATCTGGATGGGAAAAATGCCAAGGGTTACCACTTAGATAGAAAGCAAAGTGAAAAAATGCTCAACAATAAAGTTCGTCAAAGTGTACTATTTTACATCCAACGGTTGATGAAGTACGCTTCTACAGACGAACGCGAAGAATTATCTGCACTTTTTCGAGAGATCCGCATCAATCGAAAATCCAAGGTATGGAGAGACATTAAGCGGCATTTCTGGGAGGGATATGAGAGTTTTTAAGTAAAAACACAACTAAAATCGATCGACAATGATACTTTGGAATGTGTTCAATCTACAGGGAAAAAAGGACAATGAGACGACGTACAAAGAGTCCACCATTGACGTCACGGATTATCGCGATTTGCTCGTATTGATGCTCAGGGACTACGCACCGACCGGCCGCTATGCAGCACTCAACGTACCGGATGAAAACTACGCCAAAAAACAGCTGGAAGTCTTGAAGAATAGAATCATCATCTATATCGATGCGGTGAAAGATGCCTACCAAGACGAACTTGACCAAATAGATGCCACTCAAAGAGAGTACGAACATTTGGGTCTGACAAACATAAAGAGGTCGTATGAAATACAATTGGGCTACATCCAAAAGAAAATCGAGCGTTTGAATGCGCTACGCCAACAAGTGATCGAGCAGAAGGAAGACTCCCCTTGGGCCCATGTCGAGAGCTCCTTTTGGCTTGGATTCTTAGAGGGTATGAACATGAAAATCAAGAGCAACGGCATAGCCATTAAGAGTCAACCGCCCATCGAAATCGATCAGTGAACCAAGGCACTGGAGATCTAAAAAACGCGAAAGTATGGAAAGGCGAAAGCTGGGATGGCTCTATAGCGTTATGTGTTTTTTTATCGGCTACAACAAAACACTCTTAAGCCACTGTAGCGAGCAATCGCGCAATCAGGTCAAGAAGTACTTTGCCGCCCTCGTTATCATGATGATTTTGTGGGGATTTATCGGGTATAATCTCGGAAGGGTCTACTTTAAACTACCGTGGTTGTATGCATCTGTCGTAGCTGCCGTACTCGTGGTCCTCGTCATCATGGTGGAGCGCCAGATTATCCTGAGTTCGAAGAATAAGTGGATAAAAGGGGTACGTATTTTTCTTGCGGCAGCTATGGCCGTATTGGGCGCTGTCATCACGGATCAGATCATCTTTCAAGAGGATTTGGAGAAGATGAAGGTCACCGCCGTCCAAGAGGAGGTCGAGCGCCTCTTGCCTTATCGCACTATGCAACTTCAACAGCAGATTGCTGAGTTGGATTCAATTATAAGCGTCAAAGAGTCCGAGAAAAACAAGCTGACCAGAGAAGTAGAGCGACGACCAAGAATCTATACTTACGACGTAGAAGTCGAGCGCGACTCCGCGAACAACGTCGTCCGAAAATTTATCAAGCGTCAATCGATTCCCAATCCGAAAATTGAGATGTTAAAAGACCTCAATGCACAAATCAAGTCGCTGCGCGATGAGAAGCGTCAAAAAGAAACCCAACTCATCACTATGCGTCAAGAGCTCGAAGAAGAGCTCAAGAGCAAGAAGGGCTTTATCGACGAGATCAACTTGATGATAAAGCTCATTTTGGGAAGCTGGGGTGGTATAATTGCGTGGGCTTCCTTTTTCTTAATCTTCCTGGCAATGGAACTACTCATCGTCGTGACCAAATACTTTGAAAGTGAGTCGGACTACGACAAAATGATCCAGTATTCGGCGCAGGTCAACAAGTTGCACTTTCAGTATCCGCCGCCAGAAGTGCCTCAACCCGATAGGGGGCAAAAAGAGACGGAAGCATCTCTGTAGCTCTCGGGGCACAGACTATCGAATAAAATAGTGGTCAAACCATTTCTTAGACAT
Organism: Saprospiraceae bacterium; assembly: GCA_026996805.1. Taxonomy (GTDB): domain Bacteria; phylum Bacteroidota; class Bacteroidia; order Chitinophagales; family Saprospiraceae; genus S141-43. The sequence continues at coordinate 10,138 of JALWKB010000072.1, forward strand.
CCGGTGTGACGTCTTCAAAGCTGACGTCGAGGCTATAGCTCTTGAGCTGAACATTGGGCAGTACGTTTACGGCAAGGATGACCTCTTCGTCGAAATCAGGGGCGATGAGTATGCCGCGCACCTCTTGGTCTTGATAGGTAGATTTAAGACCACCCATGTAATGTAGGAGTTGGACGAGGGCATCGCTATCGGCGGTTTCGTTTTTAATTTCGATGGCGACGTAGCGGCCGTGGCTATCGCGCGCTGTGATATCGATGCGCCCTGCGGCGGGAAGGTAGAACTCTTTGCCTTCGTCGACGATGTGGAGGCCGGGCTCGAGCTGATCGATCTTGGCGCGGATGGCCTGCTGTAGTTCTAATTCATGGGGTTTGAGCACGTTCGACATGATCTTTGGGCTTGGCTCATACGGTATTTCAGGAGGGTCCATGATCAGAAAGGGATTGCAATCGGGGTGATCGCGGATGTATTCAATGAGCTTGGTCAGCGGAGGGACAAAGCGCTCTTTCAAACGGTCTTTCGGTAAGTTGTAGTACTGTGGGGATATGTCGTCTAAGATCCTTTCGGCAATCGCCTGAGGCGACATATCGTCGCGCAGCATTTGGAGAATTTGCCGTTGATAACTCGAGAAGAGCGCGTGGTATTTGGGGTTTTTCATGGTGATCCAGGCCCGATAGGCCGCCACTTGCATCGTGCGCAACCCAAAGACCTCGGCAATGTCCTTCGACTCGAGCCCCGCCCGAAGTAAGAGCAATACCGCCCGCTTGACCTCCCTGGTGGGTTCGATCATCTCCGCTTCGACTTTTGTAATAGACAACGAAGATAGCAAATATCCACTGAGCTGGCGGTGTGTACACTGTTATGTCCTGAACCCCCTTGCACTATTTTAGATAATCGGCCATAGAAACACTGTGAGGAAAAAAGTAAAAGTATGCAATGATGATTAAAACAATCAAAAGATGGATCAACCCTACGATAAACGCCACAAGGCTACCTTTCGCCATCCCGATCGGACCATAAATGGGATGGTGAATGAGACGTCCATATACATATCCCAAAGAAGTGAGTAAAAGAAGGCCGAGCACTCTAATTGATGGTGTTTCTACAATGAGAAAATAAATATAGGCCACAAGTGTAATGACTAAGTTGCCGACAAACGCAGCGACAAATGCCCTCCTAAAGGATATGGTGAAATCGTATATCCGCCGAACAATCCATTTAATGCATAGAGCAGGAAGGATACTCCCCAACATGACTCCAAGAATACGGGCTATTAGGATGAGGAGGGCGACAAGTATGAAAACTAAGGTTTCACTCATAGGCAAGAAAGCATTTAGTCATCGAACATCTACTCCATGAACAACTTGGCCTATTAAAAAGGTGCAGAGAGCAGGCCTCGATCTCTTGTTTCCTCCGAGAAAAGGCAATGCAATCGCCAAATATTTAACAATAACAAATAAAACTGTGATCTGCGTATCAAAAATGTAAAATTAAATAGCTAAATTTGCCTTAAAGTGATAGTTATTACTTGTATGATGAAAGTAATCTAAATGTTTGTGATATGAAAGCGAATGTATGGCATCGGTCAGTTTTTCATCTGCGATGGATCAGGGTGCAGGTCTTCCTTTGGTGGATTTTTGGGGTCCTTTCGGTCTATGCGCAGCAAATTCGGTTGATCGATATGCAAACGGGCAGTCCCATACCCGATGTCTACTACAGTTACGGTGAGGAGCAGGGTGTTTCGGATGCGCATGGTATAATTGTCCTCCACTACCGTGAGGGGCAGGAATTATATCTGCGGCATCTCTCTTATGTGGATCTTCAGCTCGACGATGCGGCTGTTCGGAAGGCGATCGAAGACGGTCGGATAGTCCTCGAGCCGCGCGCGTACGATCTCCAGCCTGCAACGGTGGTGCAGATTCGTCCCAGGGGTGAAAGTGCCTATCGTGAGGAGATTGATCCTTCTGGGCAGATCATGCACGACGGCGGATCGTTTTTATCCCAACTCCCCGGAGTTTATTCCGTCAAGCGCAGTGCTTCGTATGGGTTTGATCCTGTGGTGCGTGGCTTTCGCGATCAGCGATTGACGCTGGTCATCGACGGGGTGATGACGGCACACGAAGCGTGTCCCAATCGGATGGATCCTCCCTCGTCACAGGTGGCGCTCAACACGATGGATCGCGTCGAGCTCATCAAGGGGCCGTACCTCATGCGCTTCGGCATGCCTTTTGGTGGTGTGATTCATTTCCGATCGGAGCAACCGCAGTTTTCTCCGCAACTGCGGCCTTTCGGTCGAACGAGTTTGGGGTATGAGACCAACGTGCGGGCGTTGCGCTCAGAGGTGATGGCCGGAATATCCGCGCCGAGTTACGATTTGCGTTGGTACACGGCTTATGCACGCGGTCACGACTACACCGATGGGGAAGGGAATGTCGTCCCTGCGGATTTTAATCGGCTGAATATCGGCAGTCAGGCCTCCGTACAGCGGGGAAATCATTTGATGCGCGGATATGTCAATTTTAACCAGTCTAAAAATGTGGACTTCGCGGGGGCACCGATGGACTTGATCAAAGACCGAACGTGGCTGGCACGGCTGGAGCACGCCTATGCGTTTCAAAAAGGCAGTTGGACGAAATGGAGTACATCCGTCTTTGCTACGCACGTAGATCATCGGATGGACAATACGCTGAAGCCCTTAGAGCCACGGATGATGAATGCCTGGGTCGATGCCGTGACCAATACTTTCGGTGGGCGCACGGAATGGGAGCGAACTCTCCGAGGTGGCTATATGTATCTCGGAGTGGATTATAAAATGGAAGAAGCTGTCGGCGATCGCACGCGCGAATTTTTGCGCGGTCCCATGGCGGGGAGGACTGTAGTAGATGGTGTCTGGCAGCACGGACGCATCCACAAGGGCGGTGTTTTTGGCGAATGGCATCGTAACCAAACGATCGCAGGAATGCCAATACTATGGACGCTCTCCATGCGCGTGGATTACAATACGGCCACGGCATTGGATCCAACGGAGCGTTTTTTGGAGCTCTACGATGCCTTGCGGTCGACCCATGTCAATACTGGCATCAGTGCAGGTGTTCAACATGCCCTTGGTAGGCGTCTCCACATAGCACTTTGGCTCGGACGCACGCAGCGCAGCCCAAGCCTCACGGAGCGTTTTATACACTTTCTCCCCATCTCGATTGATCCGTATGAAATGCTCGGCAATCCCAGTCTTGAGCCTGAGACCAATCACCAGATGGATATCTTGATGAAGTATCGCGGCAGGGGTTGGGAAGGACAGTTGAATGTCTTCGGTAGTTATGTACAAAACTACATCAGTTCGGTGATCGTACCTGATTTGCAGCCCATCATGCCTGTAAGTCCCGGTGTGCGGCAGTACGTCAATATCGAATCAGCATTGATGTATGGCTTTGAGGGCAGTGTGGAACAGTCGAAAGCTATTGCAGGACTAAGGCAACGCGTGGATGTACACTATACCGTAGGGCAAAATCTACAAAGTGAAGAGCCCTTGCCGCAAATTCCACCATTAGAAATCCGCTATCAAATACGGGGTCAATATTTCCGCGGGCATTTTGAGCCGTATTTTGCCGTGCGCTATGCGGCAAGCCAGGAGCACATTGCTACGAGCTTTGGCGAGCGCCCAACACCGTCGTTTACTGTCATCGACATGGCGCTGCAGTGGAATTCCGACGCCTTGGGTATGTGGAAACTCGGCGTACACAATTTGCTCGATGCGGCGTATTACGAACACCTCACCCGTTCTGTACGCAGCACACAACGACCCTTTTACAATCCGGGGCGCAGCTTTTTCGTCTTGTGGTCGAAGAGATTCTGAAGAAAGCGTTTTGACACCCAGTAAGCGATGGGGCAGGGACTAACCCTGCCCCATGTTGTTTGTACTGGATCCTTCAATAGCCTATCCCCTGTTGGTCACTTCCTTTTGCGGCAGCATTCCAGTGTAATCGGATTGTCCCAATATGGAGGTGGCGGCGTCTTGCGGTAGCGGAGGTTTTCCGAACGATAGAGATGGATGGCCTCGCCGTGGCAGTTGCAGATTTTATCCACCATTTCATCCAGCTTGTTTTTCATGCTTATCAGGGACTCTTTACTCGACTGCAGGATTTTTCGCAGATGGACGCGTATGTTGGACATCTTCTCGATTTGGCGGTTTTTTTCGGTGAGGAGGGCGACGCGATGGTTGGCCACGGCTTTTTCCAGAGCTGTCCGCTGTTTTACCATTTTATCGAGCATTTGGACGAGCAATTTGCGGTTTTTCTCGCGCTCTTTCAGGAGTTTTTCAAATTCGGGGTGCGTGTCGTGGGAAGTAAAGGCCAGAGTAGCTCCGAGCAAGAAGAGCATGCCACTGATGGCGAAGAAGACGATGAGGGAGGTGTCTTTAATATTGATAGGGACTTCTTCAGAGCGGATGATCGAAATACTCCAGATAGCTACGACGGTGACGAGGAGCAAGACGAACGCCGCAAGCCAGTGCCCCCAGCGTTTGCGATTGCCCGTGCGCAGGAGCAGACCTACGAAGTGCGCTCCAGCTCCGATGACCAGACCTACGAGTAAAGCCCATACCCACGTGAGGATTTGGGGCTCTTCGAAGGCCAGGAAGGCGAGGTAAACCGCCGTCACTTCAGCTCCACCGATGAGGATGAGCAAGAGGAAGTACAGCCATTTCTTGATGGAGATGATGGTGTTGGTGTCTTTTCTTCCGAGGCGGCGGGACATATCATCGTATTCGTCTTCGAGTTTGTCCATGCGATGGGACACATCGATGAGTTTGGGGTCTTGCTCGATACTTCGGAGTACGGCTTTGTATTTGGTGTTTAATGCTTTGAGCTTTTCGTCAAAGGTCTCTTCGATGCTCGCTTTCTTTTCGGCGATTTTTTGATCGGTGAGTTCGTCGAGTTCGATTTTGGCCTTTTTCGACAGCGATTCGAGGTCGTGGATACGTGGCTCGCACTGTATGAAGAGCTCTTTGCACTTTTTACAATAGGATTCGGTGATTTCCGACTCGACGGAGTGCGGCATTTGGATATTGGACTCGGGCACTTCGTGGTGTCCGTCGCGGGCGCCGTACTCCTTGGCCCGGCGCATCTCTTCGTCGTGGAAGCGCTTGAAGTTTGATTCGAAGGCGTACAGTGCAGCATCAAAGTGGCTGGAAATGTGCTTGATGCGCTTTTGGGAGATGTCTTCGTCGAAGGGAAAGTTTTTGTCATTATCACCGCCTCGTGAGAAAGATTCGAGAAAGTCATTGGAAGAAAATTCCCCCTCGGCATTTAGCTCAGCTTCCGGCTCTGCTCCATTGGAGGAGTGGTTAGAGGGTCCCCAGATTAGCAGTCGTCGGAAATGATTGTACACTTTTTTCATGGGCACAACATTTGCGTTTTATATAAAGACATTTTAAATCGGCCTTTCGGTGCAGGGGCGGGAAAAAAATGTAAAAATCTGGCACATAAAAGGTACGCAAAGCACCCTTCCAATAGGAGATAGGAGATAAACTTGTCAGCTGTCGAATTCGGAGTGGGGGGGTAGGTATTTTTTATCCCTTTTATACTGCTGAAAATCCTTGAGTACTGGATAGCGGAGGCGTTCGGGATGGTTGGCAATTGCGGCAGTACGGAGGAATTCGGTGTATTGGACGGTATCGCGCCAAACGACGCTTTGGTTGGTGTTGGCTTTGTAAATTAGTTCAAGGTTCGTATCCATGATGATTTCAAACTCGTTGGTGTAATACACGATATCACTATAGCGCAGACCTTTGAGCTGGACATTTTTGATGCGGACGGCGCCGTATCCGAGGGGTTTGGCCATGCCGAGGCTGTGAAAATATTGGTCAGCCTTATTGTGAAAGGTCAATGCCGAGAGGAGTGCGCCGATTTCGGCGGGTTTGAGGTTGTGAAAGCGGATTTTACCCTTGAAGGTGGTACCTTTTTGTAGGGGAATAAATTGCGTGCGGACGTTTGGGTTGTATTCTTCAGGCTTCAAATCTGTTGTATTGGAAATCGTCATCCCCTTCTGTGGATACCTCTTGAAGCCGCGCAGTTCAGCATCTGCATCGTCGTATGTCTTATACTCTTCCACCTTACACTTTTCGCCTTCTTGTTGTAGGTAAAAGGGATAATAAGACGCTTTTGGAGAGCCGAGGATGGTGTCGACCTTATCGGCTGTTTGGGGATTGCCGATGGCAAAGGCATGGGAGAAAAAGACGCGTCCTTTCAGCGGGTCAGTTCCGTTGATGCTGCCGAAGATCACTTCGGCGAGATCGAATTTCCACTCTTCGCTCTTGGGATCGGGATAGGTATTGAGGGGGTAGAGCCCGTGGATACGGCTATTATAAGGCAATTTGTACATGTAAGCGAGCCCCATGTGCAATACTCCGTCACCGCTTTCATCAGGGGTGAAGAAGACGGGTACTTTTTCCCCATTTTCTAAGTACTTGCGCCACTCCTTCCAATCGGGATTGATTTGATTATCGTCGTGGTCGTAGTAGATATTTAAGAAGTCGCTTTTGACTTCAGGGCTAACTGGAAGGACTTTGGGTTTACTATGACCTTCAGGCTTGAGGAAGACGAATTCGGTGGCTTTGCCGGTATTTCTCGCGTCATTGCGAACGCCTGGCTGACCTGTAAAGACGATGTAGCCCTCTCTGCCGTTGGGGTCGTCGGTCTTCTTGGCCATTTTTTTGTTGTTTTTATTGGTAAAGGTGGCAAAGCGAACACCTTTCGATTCCTTAAACACTGCATACGGACCACCTTTGAGCTTGTACTTATCAAAGGCGTGTTTTAGCTTCTGTACTTCTTTCCTATTTCTAACCATGTTGTGAAGCTCGGTTCCGAGTATTTTATCCACTTCTTTGTGGGTGATGAAATGGGGTTTTCCGTAGTCTTCGATAAACCATTGGCCATCCTTTTCGAAGAGGAAGCCGCAGCGTACATTGTTTTGGTTGAAATTGTGCATATAGGGATGACCTGGGGTGAGATCGCGATAGGCGAAGCGGCGATCACTGACCGGGTGGAGACGGCAACAGGTCAGTATTTCAAGTACATTGCGCAGCATACCTTTGAGGGAGGTAGCGGGTATGAAATAGCGCTTTTCCCCTTGGACAACGATGTGGCAAAACTCGTCCGAGGCCTCTTGGTCCTGTCCTGTGCCATTGCGGATAAAGATGGGGGTGACGGCTTCGATTTCAAATTCGATTTCTCCGCTTTCGCCGTCTTTAAACGGTATATCGTGACTAATTTGGTCCGCCCATGCGGGTTTGAATACAAAAGATTCGGGTAGGGCTGGTATGAAATTGTAGGCCGAGACGACGCAGTCCGAGGCCTTCCTCTGCTTTTTCTGATACGGATGATGTTGTTTGTGCTTTTTCATACGCTCCATTGTTTTATTTTTTATAAAAGCCGGTAAAAATCATTGCTGCAGGTCGGAGAACGGACATGCCTTCACATAGAGGATCGACTTGTGGGGACCATATCTCGTCGAATTGGAGAATCAGCTGTTCATTTTCAGACATGCGCGGATGGGCATAGTATAGGCGACGGATGATTTTGATGTCGGTATTTGCTCGAAGGGTGGCGAGGTTATAGAGGTAGCACTGAGTGTCGTCGTGGTGGAAAATGTGTATGGATTGTTGGGAGTTGGGGTCGAAGAGCCATCCCTCTTGGACAAACGGCCAGGAGGATGAATCTTGCATTTCGGGTAAGGGATCGTCCAACAGTACGATGGGTTTGTGCTGGTCGCAGTACCACAAGTAGCCGGTGTACTTCGACTTTGGGATTTCGGAGATCGGTACTTTTACGATTGCATCATTCATAGCGGTAGATTTGTTGGTTGTTTTTATACAGAGCACCTGTAAAGAGTCCATGCCCTTTGGTAGTCATGCCGCCGAGAGGTAGTAAGCCGCGACATACGTCTTTAAGGGCGTCTTCGAAGGCGCCGATGACTTCGGCATCGGAGATTGCGTCTTCGACATAGATGTCGATAGCGATAGGAGAGCTTTGGTTATCGAAATAAATTGCCTTTTCGGAGTACAATGCGGCTTCCAGAGCGCCGCCCGTAAATCGGTCGATGGCGACGTGATCAAAGATTTTATACGTATAATGCTCATCGAGGTAGATGTCGTCGATGAGCACCCGACCGCGATGGGGTGGTCGATGTGCACTTTCCTGCGAATGGTCTGTATTGGCGCTGTCACCGAAGAGCTCGTATACGGCTGCATTCTCGGCTTCGATGATTTGGCGCAATCGCTCATCGCCTGTCCACTCTTCGGCCCACCGCTGTTTTGTCTTGTTGTAGTGGAAACACGTGCGGTGGCGCAGGGCTCCTTTGATGGAGGAGGCCGGGATAAAGGGGATGGGCTCCTCACGAAGGACAAGTCGACCATTGTAGTCATAAGTGGCGACGCGTTCGGATGTAGGGATAGCATCGACTTCGTCATCCCCATAGCCGCTGCCGAAAAAGAAGGTGCCTTCGGGATAGAGCTCAAGGCGGTAATTCAAAAGGCCGTCGCTTTGTGGCTTTACTTCCTTTTTGGAAGTATTTTTAATAACTCTTAAAGGTGAAAAGTCGAGCGGTTTGTGGGCTAAGTAGGCGTTGAAGTCGCTTTCTTTTTGGAGGTCATAGACATGTTCGGTAAGTCCGACGACTTTGAGTTTTCCGTATCCTTTGCGGGTTCCTTGACCGATGCGGAGCAGTGGGTGATGAAGTGCTTTTTTGAGTTTTTCCCACAGCGACTCGTCTTCGGATGTTCCTCGCAGTTCGATCTCGGTCATGAAGCGCACGCCTTTGTAGAGTACTTCATTGGAAAAGAGGCCGCGCTTTTGGGTGTCGGCTACGCCGCGGTGATTGATGCGGACGTGCGGTCGTACGGGTAAATATTCGAAGAGGGGAAGATACGTTTGCCACATCTCCGAATTGTCGTCCCGCGGAAAGTCGTTGTCGAGTACTATGTAGGCTGGGTTTACGATGAGTCGGGACCCCATACCCGTGGTGCCGAATTTTTCGTGGATCGTTGGACGTTGAAAGCCGAAAAGACCTTCCCACTTATCGCGATTGTCGTCGCTCACTAATTGGTGGCGGAGCACACCAGCTAAGGCAGTACCCGGTATCATGGGGAAACCCCAAGCATCGCGCACGATGAGACCATCGGCAAAGACGGAGGAATCGCCGCTGCCTACAAAGAGTGGAGTTTCGGCTTCGAAAACCAGCTGAGCTATGTATCGATGTGTCAACATTGTTCAGACGGTTTATCCTAACACAGTATTGGCATGCTCATCTGCATGGAGTTGGGCAGATTTAGCCATCTCATGTGCGAGGAGGATGAGGAAGTCGACTTGCATGTCTTCTTCCATGGTTTGTAGTTGTGTCTTGAGTTCATCGCGTATAGACCTCTTCCAGTACTTTTTTGCACGCGTTCCTTCGGCCAAGTAGTCGTCGACGATGTATTGTATGAAAGACTGGGAAGAGTGGTACTTCTCGATTTTCCAACGGAGAGCCCGTTCGCGCAGTGCACCCCACTGACTGGAGCTAATGCGCTTGAGCTTTGATTGCGAGGCACTTTCCATAAAATCGTATACCTTTTGGTATAGCTGATACTCCCTTTCTCTGTTACGCTTTGATTTTGCCAGATGCGCAATGAATGGATTGGATGAATCCGTGGCTTCGGTGGATGTATGAGAGGAAGCAGAAGTGGAAAGTGATTTGGGAGATTGCACTTTCCACGACCACTCACCGGAGCTCGAGGCGTGTAGAAAATCGGGGTTGTACATGACGCGTCCCAGCCCCTCGGCTCGATAAGCGCCTACTTGAGTGGGTAGTTTGTCGATGGAGATGTCTTCCTTAATGGAGACGACGAGCACAGAGCCCGGCACGATGACATGGCGTTGGGTGTTGAGCGCACTTCTTTTGATATTCCAAGTGGAATAGTTGTATGTGCGGACCTGGCTCTTTGACCAGTCGATTGCGCTGCTTTTAGGTAGTTGGAAGAGCGAAGGCGTTAGCTGAAAAGTTGGGTATCCGTAGGGGTTAAAAAGGGCGATGGGGGTATCGAC
>JALWKB010000073.1 GCA_026996805.1 Saprospiraceae bacterium
CGCCACCGCATCAAGGGCATTCTCAACGGCGAAAATTACCAGATCATCTTTTCCGACACCCCGGGTATCGTCGAAAAACCCGGCTACGCCATGCACAGGGCCATGAATCAATTCGTCAAAAGCGCCTTCGAAGATGCCGATATCTTGCTCTGGCTTGTCGATGCCACCCGTCCCAAAGAGACCCTGCCCGAATCCTGGATGGAGGCCTTCAACAAACTCGATGTGACCAAATTCGTCGTGCTCAATAAAGTCGATGCCGTCGACCGCTCTTCCGTAGAGGCACAGCTCATGCGGCTTAAGACTCAAGTCCGAGCGGAATTCTTCTTAGACATCTCTGCCACCACCGGCTACCACCTGCCCGAGCTCCTCCAAGCCATCATCGACCATCTTCCAACCTTCCCGCCCTACTATCCCAAAGACGAAACCCTATCCGATTTGCCCTTGCGCTTTTTCATCGCCGAGATGATACGCGAGCAAATCTTCTACCTCTACCGCGAAGAAATACCCTACAGTACCGAAGTGGTCATCGACACCTTTAAAGAACCCGACGACGAATCAAAGCACTATCGGATACGCGCCATCATCTACGTCGCCCGCCAATCGCAAAAACACATTCTCATCGGCAAGGGGGGGCAGGCCATCAAGCAGCTCGGCATCCGCGCGCGCCAGCGCATCGAACACTATCTCGGCGCACCTGTCTACCTCGAACTCTACGTCAAAGTGCTCAAAAACTGGAGAGACGATCAAAAACTCCTCCAAAAACTGGGCTATCCGCTCTAATGAGCGAGTACGATTTTATACAAACTTTGCACTATGACTCCTGTGTGCCCTTCCCATCGTGGGTATAAAGATGTACATCGCGTTGCGGATAGGGAATTTCGATGCCGTGCTCGCGAAATCGCTTGTCGATGGCATAGCGTATCGAGCTGGCGATAAAGAGGCGCTTCATCGGCACATTGGTCAAAAAGATAAGGCGCAGCTCAAGCCCATCATTGCCAAATTCGGTCAAGAGCACCTCGGGCTCAGGAAAGGGCAAGACGTCCTCTTGTTCGAGTGCAGATTCTTTTAATAAGCGCCTGACCAGCTCCAGATCACAGCCATAGGGTACGACTACATGTACACTAATCCAGGAGATGTCCTCCTCCTTTGACCAGTTGATAACTTTCCCGCTGATGAGACGCGAATTGGGAACGATGAGGGTGGATAGATAATTGGTCTCGATCATCGTCACGCGCGTCCCGATTTGTTTGACCTTGCCGATCACGCCATCCACCTCGACCACATCGCCCACACCTATACTGCGCTCGAGCAAGAGCATCAGCCCTGCCACAAAATCTCGTATGAAATCTTGCAGGCCCAATCCCACACCTACCAAAAGGGCGGCAATACTGCCCCACAACAGCGTCAACTGAAGCCCAAGGTATTCGAATACCAGTGAAATGGCAATGAGATAGATGAAATACTTCAACAGGCGATTGACCGCATAGCTCTGCGAATCCGAAACGTGATTGCGTCGAAACAGCGGCTGCAATACAAAATTGATCAATGCCCAAACCAACAAGCGGACGACAAAGAAAATCTGAATGGCCCCCAGTATGCGCGTAAGGTGAATGGTATAGACGACGGCCTCACCATCTTTTTGGCCAAAGGAAAAACTCCAAGCGGGATTGAGATCGAGTACTTTTAAGCTCCACGTCAGAGCAAAGAGATATAGTACCCCTTTGCCCACAGCAATGACCACATCCTTGTTGCGCTTATCGTACTCCGACAGTACACCGGAGCGCTGCTTGCGCATGTAAAACTCCCTAAAGAAATGCTCACTGGTCCATACCAACAGGCGCGTCGCCGCCCATATCATCAATACCGTCAAAAGCTGTAAGACATCGACTTTTAGCCATGCCTCATCGATCAACTGGACGTTCCACTCAAAAAGCGTAACCAATATCCATCCCACCAGGGACAAGACCAGTACGATCCAGCAGCGGTGAAGCTGTCTTAACTCTGCTTGGGTGATCTGATGCGTCTTAAATAAGTACTGACCGATGCGCTTTCCATAGCGATAGTACAAGATCGTCAACAGTATCAGTCCAAAACCTACTACAAAGAGATCCCCCATGGTTACTTCCCACTGCCAGAGGCGAAAGAGCACCCGGGAAGCAAAATCACGATCCATCGAATGTATTTTTAAGCTCTAAAGATATAGAATGCTTCACTTATCTTTGCGCCCGTACTAAAGCCTACTTCCCATGCGATACGATCTCATCGTCATCGGTTCGGGGCCCGGAGGATACGTGGCTGCGATACGCGCCTCACAATTGGGCATGAAAACCGCCATCGTCGAGCGCGAAGCACTCGGTGGCATTTGCCTCAACTGGGGATGTATCCCTACAAAGGCCTTGCTCCAAAGTGCTTCGGTATTCGAATATCTCTTGCACGCTCAAGAATACGGCATACAGTGTAGCCAACCCACTGTGCAATTTGCCGATGTCATCCAGCGCAGCCGCCGTGTAGCCGACAAGATGAGCAAGGGCGTCGCCTATTTGATGCGTAAAAACAAAATCGACGTCCATCGCGGCACCGCCCGATTGGGAAGCCCCGGCGAAGTAGTGGTCTCCGATGGCGAGAAGAGCACCACCCTCAAAGCCGCTCACATCCTCATCGCTACCGGCGCGCGCGCTAAAGCCCTGCCCCATATACCCATCGATGGCACGCAGGTCATCGGCTACCGCGAAGCCCTTACCCTACCTAAAATTCCAAAACGCCTGCTCATCATGGGAGCCGGAGCGATAGGCGTAGAATTCGCCTACTTTTACCACACCATGGGCAGCAAAATCACCATCGTCGAATATATGTCTCAAGGTTTACTGCCCAGAGAAGACGCCGACATCTCGAAGGCGCTTCAGAAGATCTTCACCAAAAAAGGCATGGAAATCTATGCCGGGTGGGCCGTCGAGCAAATCATTAAAAAAGACGACGCCCTGCAGGTCACTATCCGCAAAGCCAACGGTGATGAGACCAGACAAATCGATTGCGACGTCGTGCTCAGCGCCGTCGGCATCCAACCCAATACCGAAACGCTCCAACTCGATCAGATCGGCATCCAAACCGATAAAAACGGCTTCATCCAAGTCGACGACTACTACCGATGTTCCCAATCCGGTTACTACGCCATTGGCGACGTCATTCCCACGCCGGCCTTAGCACATGTGGCAAGTGCCGAAGGGATCATCTGCGTCGAAGCCATTGCGGGGAAAAATCCCGAACCCCTCGATTACCTCAACATCCCCTCGTGTACCTACTGCAAGCCCGAAGTGGCATCGGTCGGCCTAACCGAAAGCGCAGCCAGAGAAAAAGGCCTGCAAATCAAAGTCGGCAAATTCCCCTACACGGCCTCCGGTAAAGCTACCGCCGCCGGGCACAACGAAGGCTTTGTCAAACTCATCTTCGACGCCCGCTACGACGAACTCCTCGGTGCCCATCTCATCGGCTACAACGTCACAGAGATGATTAGCGAGCTCATCGTAGCTAAAAAGCTCGAAACCACCGCCCACGAAATCATCAAAGCCGTACATCCCCACCCCACCATGAGCGAAGCCGTCATGGAAGCCGCAGCCGCCGCCTACGACGAAGTCATCCACCTATAGCCTACCATCGATCCAATGATTTAATCCCATTGCCATTGATCGACAATTTTATACGCCAAACAAACCCCTTTATCTCCTGATGCCCAACGCATGCAATTGCTGCCTTGAAATGCATTCGTCCAAAACTCGCCTAACCCCACTCCTACCACTGGTGAAGTCGTCCTTTTCGCCTACTGTATAAAACGGTGCGGCCAGCTTCAAAAAAGGCAGTGCGCCCACACGCAAGTATCAGACATTTTTGAAATAAGTGCGACGTCTTTATGGTCGATGTAGCTCTACCCTCAGATCGATCGATTTCGGCAAACAGCTCATTCTACATAGTCGATGTGAATCTAAGCGCATTACGAGCATGTGTAGGGTCTCAAAAGAGGCTCCTATTGGCAATACAACAGCTCATTGTAGAGAGCACTGTACAAGGTAGCACACCCATAAGTACTTGACTATGTCAATCGTTTTTGTCAAATAAGCATCCTTCGTCCTGCGTTATGGGATAAAATCTTTGACTCGAAGAGCAAATTACCAGATTGACGAATCTATAAAACCTTTGTCCATATGAAGAAGTGGATACTATTATTGAGTTTGGTTGGGCTCGTCTCCAGCTGTTTTACACCGAGACAAGCGACCAAAGTACGACAAGATCAGGCTCCGGAATCCTCAGCGGCAGCAAAAAAGACCGATGAGAGTGAGTTGCGCTACTTAGTTCAGGCGCTTGCGCACGATAGCATGGCTGGGCGCTTTCCGGGTACCGAGGGCGAAAGAAAGGCGGCGAATCTCATTGCGACGAAGATGATGGAATACGGCCTGATGGGTGCGGGCAACGACGACAGCTTTTTTCAGCCATTCAGCTATCGGCTATCGCGCAACCCACACAACCCCAACGACCCCAATGCAAAATTAATCTACGCCACCAACGTGGTCGGATTTTACAACAATGCGGCACCGTACACCGTCATTATCGGTGCCCACTATGACCATCTGGGGCACGGCGAAATCGGCAGTAGAGCCCCCGACAGCAAAGAGATACACAACGGCGCCGATGACAATGCTAGCGGCGTTGCTGCCCTGCTCCTCCTCGCACGCCGTGCACACAAGCTGCCGAAAAATTACAACTACCTCTTCATCGCCTTTTCGGGCGAAGAGGCAGGACTGCGCGGTTCAAAGTACTATGCCGACCACCCCACGATACAACTCTCCAAAGTGGCCTTCATGATCAACATGGACATGGTCGGTCGTATGCGCGATGACAAACTCATCGTCAATGGAGTCGGTACCTCGCCCTTCTGGAAAGAAGTCATCCACGACAAAAACCCCATCGGGCTCAACATCGTTGCCAAAGAATCCGGCGTGGGGCCTTCCGACCACACATCCTTTTACCTAAAAAACATCCCCGTACTCCACCTCTTTACGGGGCAGCACAAAGACTACCACAAGCCCTCCGACGACGTCGAGTACATCAACTGGCAAGGGATTATGAAGGTAGTCCAGTTTGTCGAATACATCATCAATAGCACAAAGGACAAAGGCAAACTGGCCTTTACCAAGACCAAAGACGAATCCCAAAATCGAGCAGCGAGCTTTAAGGTTACCCTTGGTGTCATGCCCGACTATGCCTACGAAGGCAAGGGCATGCGCATCGATGCCGTCATAGACGGTCGTCCCGCTGCAAAGGCAGGCATACAGGGAGGTGATATCATCACCCGCATTGGGGATATGGAGATTAAAAACATCTACGACTACATGAAAGCCCTCTCCTCATACAACAAAGGAGACTCTACGA
>JALWKB010000074.1 GCA_026996805.1 Saprospiraceae bacterium
CAGCCGAGGATCCATGCCAGCTCGGTGTGTTCGGGGACCATGGATTGGATGAAGAGGTGCTCGGGACGTATACCACAGGCGAGGAGTTGGAAGGCCATTTTCCACGTATTGGCGCGCAAGGTGTCGGGCTTGTAGGGTGTGGTCATGGCGTGGTAGTCGACGATGCCGTAGATACAGTCGTACTGGTCTTGTAGGCGTACCCAATTTTGTATTGCTCCGAAGTAATTGCCGAGGTGGATATCGCCTGTCGGTTGTATAGCCGATAGGACCCTTTTATTGCGTTTCATACCCTCACAAAAAATTAAAAGAGGCTTGAGGGCAAAGATAGGATATTCGCCTAAAGCGGTTTTTAGAGCACTTGATCAATAGCGCGCACTTCTTTGATTTCGGGGATCATGCGCTTGAGCATGGATTCGATGCCTGCTTTGAGGGTCATAGTGGAGGAGGGGCAGCCGCTACAAGCTCCTTGGAGTTCGAGGGTGACCACGCCGTCTTTGTAACTTTTGAAGATGATGTTGCCGCCATCCATTTCTACGGCAGGCTTGACGTAGGCGTGTAGGATTTCTTTGATCTGGCGGACGATGGCCTTGTCTTTTCCCGTGTATTGGTCGTCGTCTTCATCGCTTTCGTGTTTTTGCCTGTAGTAATCGACATATCCCTCGTTGATGATGGGTTTTTCCTCTTCGAGGTATTTTTTGATGAAAGATTTGAGTTCGAGCATGATGTCCAGCCAATCGGCGTCGGCCTTTTTTGTGATGGTTATGAAATTGTTGGCGATATACACGCCTTTTACATAGGGTAGTTCGAAGAGAGCGGTGGCCAGAGGAGACCACTGACGGGCTTCTTCGGCGTCTTGGAAGTCCGCCATGCCCCGGTACAACATGCGGTTGGTCACGTATTTGAGCGACTCCGGGTTAGGGGTCTGTTCGGTGTAAATCATTACGGGCAGCCGCTTCGTCTTGGTCTGCATGACAACGATTTTATATGATTTAAAAACTCGTATTTGCTTTAAATGTTTAACCAGCGGGGTGTAGTGCAGTATTTGGCCGCTATGGGGCTGGGATTTGCGCCGTATTGGGTACATTGCACACTGTCGACCGGATTGCTTCGTTAAATCACAGAGTTTTGGCAGATGGTGCGCATGCGTTCTATTATAGGAGCAGGGATTGTGTTGGCCTTGGAAGCTCTGTGGATGGGCTGTCGCCGGGGTCCTGAAGTGCCGGACACCTCGCACATTGTCTTAGACAATCGGCTCTACCGGATAGACACTCAGATGCGTCACCTGATGCATTACGGATTGGACTCGTTGGCGCAGTGGGTTGGTGACAGGCCGACGGTTTGGCAGCTGTTGTGTGTGGAAATTATCGGTTTGGAGGGTATGCCGAGCCCTGAGGATACGGCTTTTGTTCGAAGCTGGCGTGAATTGAGTCGCGATACGGTCTTTCGCATGTTGAGTCATAAGATCGATTCGCTGTATGCGGATTTTGGGCCGTATTTCGAGGCCATTCGGAAGGCGTTGCGTCTGTACAAGTACTATTTCCCTCGTCGTACCGTGCCCGATATATACACGACGAATACAAATTTGGGAGTGGCGCAGTTTGTCTTTCGGGATCGTGGGGGGCGAGATGCTCTGGGAATAGGGCTGGATTTTTACCTTGGGGAGGCTTTTCCCTACGTGCAGTTGAGTCCTGTCAATCCGCTATTTTCGAGGTATTTATCGCGTTTTTTTCATCGCGGGTACTTGGTGCGCGATGCCCTTTGGGCGATCGTCGATGATCTGGTAGGCGAGCCATCAGGTCAGCGCCTATTGGATCGCATGATCCACGAGGGCAAGAAGCTGTACATCATGGAAAAGCTCCTGCCCGACCTGCCCGATTCGATCCTCATTAAGTATACGCCCGAGCAGATGGCTTGGTGTCGTGCTAATCGGGCCGATATTTGGTCGTATTTTGTGGCGGAAAAGCTCTTGTACGAGGTATCGTACCAACGGATACGGAGCTATGTGGCCGATGCGCCGTTTTCGGTAGGAATGCCGCGCAAGTCTCCATCGCGAACGGGAAGCTGGATAGGTTGGCAAATCGTTCGAGCTTATATGCGACGGCATCCGGAGGTGAGTCTCGAGCAGTTCGTTCAGCTACGCGATGCCGATGCTCTACTGCGAGAGAGTCGTTTCAAGCCATAGGCATGTATTTATGTGATGTGGTGCGTCGGATAGCTGTTGATCATCAACAAACCATGCGGAAGAAAGCATAAAAATATCGATGAATCTCTATCGCCCAGCACATCTGTGGAAGGTCTACTTTGCAATTGCATCGCTGCTCATCCTCATCGGATCGATGATTTACACCGACTATTTGGCGGATCGCTTAGCGGAGGGTGAGCGCGACAAGGTGCAGATCTTCGTCAACACTTTGAAGGTGCTGAGCGATACCAGTCGCGAAAGCCTGAATCGTGATTTGCGGTATGAAACCGAAAACCTTCGACTGGTACTGCGCGACATTCCCGTCATATTGGTCGATGAGCAGGGCCATATCAGCGGGGTCTACAACATCCGAGGGGATGCGGAAAAGGCTCTGGCGCGCATGAAGAGATCGGATCTTCCCCCTATCGAAGGCGAGGGATATGCCCATCGGATATACTATTCCTACAGCCGTACGTTGACATGGCTCACGTATTTTCCCTACGTACAGATGGGCATTTTGCTCGTGTTTTTCATTCTCGCACTGGTGAGTCTGAGTGCGGCGCGTCGTGCCGAGCAAAACCGCGTCTGGGTCGGCATGGCCAAGGAGACCGCGCATCAGCTCGGTACACCGATCAGCGGTATTATGGGCTGGATAGAGTATCTCAAAGAGCTCCAGCCGGGATCGCCGGAGTACGAGAACGTGCTAAAAGAACTCGAGCGCGATGTGAAAAAGCTCGAGCTCATCGCCGATCGATTTTCTAAGATCGGCTCTGCTCCAGAACTTCGGACTCAACCCTTAAAACCCGTACTCTTGGAAGTGACGGATTACATTCGATCGCGCCTGCCCCGACAGGTGACGCTTCACTGCGACTGCGATCGCTTCCCTGATCTCGACGTACGCATCAACAAACACCTCTTCGAATGGGTAGTGGAAAACCTCCTGCGCAACGCCCTGGATGCACTTAAGGGAACAGGCTCTATTACCATATGGGTGGAAAGAGTAAAAAACAAAGCTGTCATCTACATTAAAGACACGGGACATGGCATACCTTCGGGCAAGTTTAAGGCGATTTTTGATCCAGGGTACACGACGAAGAAGCGCGGGTGGGGACTTGGTCTTTCGCTTGCAAAGCGCATCATTGAAGATTATCACGGTGGAAGAATTTACGTCAAAGAATCTCGCTTGGATGAGGGAACAACTTTTGCAGTGGAGCTACCCTTGGTGGATTAAGTGGGTGAGTTGGTGTTGGTGCATTTATCCCTTCATGCCTTTGTGGGCTCAGCAGGTTGAGCAAGTCCATATCATCGACCCCAGTGGCGACCCCATTCCCTATGCGACTGCTTTTGATATACGACGTGGGGAGGCCTATCTTGCCGATGTCGATGGGGCGGTGGAAATACACTACCGAGATGTAAGGGACAGCTTCGAATTCCGACACGTGGGTTATGTGCCCTTGCGCCTCACGGTAGCAGACATTCGTCGAAACGACAACACGGTGAGATTACAGCCCTTTGTGTTTGGAACGGTACACGTCGTTGGAAGAGCTGAAATGCGGAGCGATGAATTGCCGTATGAAATCCAGACCGTACGCCGAGCAGAGCTCTTACAGACGCCTTCTGCTCAAACGGGTGATGTGCTCGAAATAGCAGCGGGTGTCTTTGTTCAAAAGAGCCAGGGAGGAGCGGCCTCACCCATCCTTCGCGGATTTGAGGCCAACAAACTGCTCTTAGTCGTCGATGGTATTCGCATGAACAACGCCATGTTTCGCTCTGGGCACATGCATCAAGCTATTTCGGTGAGTCCTCTGTTTTTGCAGCGCATAGAAGTGCTCTTTGGCCCCAACTCTCTTGTTTACGGTAGCGATGCGCTGGGCGGAGTGATTCACTTTGTGACGAAGTCGCCCAAGCTGTCGTCGGATTCCAACAATTACACCAAGGCGGCGATCGACGTACGTGCTGCATCGGCGACGGGGGAGCGATCGGCTTTCGCCCAATGGGAGTACCGTTCGCCTCGCCTCGGCACTTTGACAGCCCTCCACTATCAGCGCTACGGACATATCCGAGCGGGCAACAACCGATCAGCAAAATATCCCGACTTTGGCAAGCGATGGTCGTATGTCCGGAGAATAGCTCAGAGGGATACCGTCCTTGCAAATCCCAATCCCAATGTGCAAATACCCTCGGGCTATCGTCAGCTGCACTTTATGCACGCGATGAAATACCACTTAGCCAGCCAGGTCCTCCTGGAGGGACAGCTGCAGTGGAGTTATAGCCCTGAAGTGCCGCGCTATGATCAATTGAGTCTGCTCGATGATGGTGTTCCGAAGTGGGCTGAGTGGTCCTATCGACCCCAGGAGCGGAACCTCCTCTCCGTCGCGTTGCGCCACTTACGTCCTACGCTGTTCTGGCACAAAATGCGCGTGATTGGGTATTATCAAGGCTTTACGGAGGGGAGGGTCAAGCGCAAATACCGCTCCGACCTTGCCCATGTGCAGCGCGAGCGGTTGCACACAACGGGCTTTACACTGGATGCGGAGAGGAAGCTTGCCCTCTTTGAAGAGGCAGAGGTGTATTACGGCATGCACTGGCGCAGTGAACGCCTTTGGTCGGAGGCACATCTGGAGCATCTTCCCACGGGCGAGCGATTTTATACTGCCCTGACGCGTTATCCCGATGGAGGCAACACCGTAATGGCAGGTGGGGTGTATAACGTATGGCATATGCGTCTCAATGAGCAATGGCGCCTACATGCGGGATGGCGTTGGACAGCTGTCGTAACCCATATGCGCTATGCCGATAGCAGTATTGTCCGGTGGCCCGATGACTATTACCGTGGGCTTCGCGCGAGCCAACAAGCGTGGACGTGGTCCGTAGGTGTTCTGCGCGAGGTGAGCAAATACTGGCAATGGCGCTTCCTTGCGGGAAATGCCTTCCACGCGCCCAATGTGGATGATATGGCGAAGATACGCATCAAAGGCGATGAGATACTCGTTCCCAATCCCTCGCTGCGCCCAGAATCTTCCTTGAGCTTCGAAATCGGCACGCAGGTGCAATATCCCTTCCACAAGGGGCAGTTGCGCGTTTCTTCGACCTTGTATCACCATTTCATACAACAGCTCATCGTGCGTAGACCCTTTGCCTTACCCAATGGCGATACCCTTTGGACAGTGCAAGGTGAGCAATACCGCGTCGTCAGTCAGCAAAATGCCCAGAGCGGAAGGGTGCGCGGCATATCGA
>JALWKB010000075.1 GCA_026996805.1 Saprospiraceae bacterium
CCACCGAATTGCCCCACCGAAACCGTCCCAAAGGCGTATGCTTCAGCATGAGGTGCTTCAAAGGCTGGCCGAGCAGGGACAAAATCCAGGCCAACACGATATACAAGACGATCAGCCTAAAATAGTAGAGCAGCCCCACGAGCAAGGCAATACTCAGCACATATGCCCATTGTACCGTCCTACTGGCCATGCGCTCGACGACTATTGTATGCGAAAGTAGAAAACTTTGCGTCAACGCGCAGCGCCAACCAATGGGGAATATCCATTTTTTAGGCAAAAGCTCGTTATTACAGGGTATGAAACGGTACTACACCAGCGGATGGGTATTGTTGTGGCTCCTCATGTCGGTTGCCTGCCTGCACACCAAGCGCATTGTCCACGGCGACGATGCCTACGCACTCAAGCGCTATGCCCAAGCAGTAGAGCTGTACAAGCTGGAATATCAGCGCGAAAAAGACCCTGAGCGGCGTGCGTACCTGGCCTATCGCATTGGCCTTTCCTGGCTCAAACAGCGTCAACCCCAATCGGCCGTTGCATGGTTTGACAAATCCCTCCAACACCGCGATCAACCCATTGTGGCATATAACTACGCCCTTAGTCTCATCCAACTCGAGCAATACGACCAGGCACGCGAATTGCTCATCCGTCTGCGCCAAAAACTGCAGGATCCTACAGCCTTTCAGTTGGAATTGCAATCCATACAGCTGGCTCTTCGGGCAAAACAGCAATACATCGACACCAACTACCGCATCGAGCGCATGCCCATCAACAGTCCCTTTCACGATCTAATGCCCGTTGCCTTGGATGGTCAGCGGTGGTTGTTTACCTCTGATCGCGCCCAGTCGAGCAACGAGCCGATATACGCCTGGACGGGCAACCCCTATTTCGACATCTACGTATGGGAAGCAACTTCCCACGCGGTGCAAAAGCTGCCTGCCCCCATTAACAGCCCGCACAACGAAGGCACACCTGCCCCTCATCCCAAAGAAAAGCTACTCGTCTTTGTGCGCTGTACGTCCTCTACGCCCGACCAAAACGCCACCTGCAAGCTCATGGCCAGTACCCAACAAGGCACAACGTGGGCGGAGCCCGTCATACTTCCTTTCGTCGACGAACGGTACAATTACACTACCCCGAGCTGGTCGGCTGATGGCAGCTACTTGTACTTCGCCAGCGACATCGAGGGGGGCCAAGGTGGCTTCGACCTGTACCGCGTGTCGTACACCAACGGTCAATGGGGCGAGCCAGAAAACTTGGGCACAGCTATCAACACTCCCGATAACGAGCTGTATCCCATGTGGAGCGGCGATACGCTGGCGTATTCGTCGGATGCGCTGCCGAGCTTCGGAGGCCTGGATATCTATCTCCGTTATATCGACCCCCAAACGGGGCGCTACGTGACCGAACACCTCGGCTTTCCGTACAACTCAGGTGGAGATGATGTGGGCTTCCTCCGGCTACCTGTGCGCGACACCACGACAGTCCTTTCGAGCGCGTTGGTGAGCAGCACGCGAGCAAAAGGCGGCATTGGGGGATACGACATTTATCGGATTGACAAGATGCGTCTGCGTCGTAAGCCCTCACCACCTAAGCCGAAGCCACACAAACCGACTCGTCTGTATTTGGCCTTGCGCACCTTGCGCCCTGCTGGCGATTCGCTTGTCGATTTGCGCAATGATGGTCTGCGTCCACTGCCTGAAGTATACGTCCGAATGGGTGAAGAGCTGAAAAAGACCGATCGTCAGGGCCTGCTCATCTTACCATTAAAGGCCGATACCGTCTACGATTTCATACTGCATAAAAAGGGATATCTGCGCAAGCGCTTTACGCTCAGCACGAAAGATAGTTCGCTTTGGCAGGGTAAAGAGAGTTATACCTATTCGCGCAATGTGTGGTTGCTCCCGCTCCGGGAAGGTGTCGAGATTGTCATTCCACACATTTACTATGACTTTGATCGGTGGAACATTCGCCGCGATGCGCGTCCAACTTTAGACAGCTTAGCGGAATTGCTCAAGCTCAACCCCCATGTGGTGGTCGAGATTTCAGCACATACCGACTGCATTGGTGCAGATGCCTACAACGACAAGCTCTCGCGCAAACGCGCCGAATCGGTTGTGGCATACCTCGTCCAAAAGGGAATACCCAGTGAGCGGTTGCGTGCAAAGGGTTACGGAGAGCGATACCCCCTTGTGCCGTGCCAGCCCTGCGAACGCTGTACCCCCGAACAACGCCAGCGCAACCGACGCACATCTTTTCGCATCATTCAGATACGTTGAGTTTTCTTCTAACTTTGCCCTATGAAGGACCGTCAGCTGTATGCCCGCGTCATCCTGCCTCTTTCGCTGCCGCGGACACTCGACTATCGCATCCCGCCCGAGCTGGAGGATAGTGTGGCGGTGGGCAAGCGCGTGGAAGTCGTCCTCGGCAAAAAAAAGCTCTACACAGGCCTGGTAGCTGCCATCCACGACAGCCCCCCCGCTGTGCGCAACATCAAAGACATCCTTTCGGTATTAGATGAAGAGCCCGTACTATACCCCCAACAGCTCCAACTCTGGGAGTGGATTGCAGAGTACTATGCCTGTACCGTAGGAGAAGTGATGGATGCAGCCCTGCCAGCAGGGCTAAAGCTTACGGGAGAGACGCGCGTCGTCATCAACCCTCGGTGCAAGATCGACGAAGGTCTGTGGACCGATGAGGAATTTGCCGTACTGGAATTACTGCGCCAAAAGCCCTATCTCACCTTATCGGAAATTCAGCAGCTTCACAGCGACACACCCGCTTACCGCCTCATCCAATCGCTCTTTGACAAAGATGCCGTGCGTATCTATGAGACACTCGTCGAAAAATATCGCCCTGCTACGGTGGAACTCCTTCACTGGCACCCCTCTCGCCTCCCCTATGACGAACACATCCTCACCGTGCTCGAAGAAGTACGTCGATCAGAAAAACAGACGAATGCCGTGCTGGCATTCGTACAACTCTCGCGCGAAAAGCCCTTCGTCCGCAAAGAAGACCTATACAAAAGGGCACACATCAAGCGCAATGTGCTCAACTCTCTGGTGGAAAAGCGCATCCTCGTCATCGAAGAGGTACCGGCCTGGAAGCTCTTGTTGGACGACCGCGGAGATTCGTACGCCAGTCACACCCTCTCCCCCCTGCAAAGGGAAAAATACGAGCAAATACAATCTCTTTGGAAGCAACACTCCATTGTACTCCTGCGCGGCGTGACGGGCAGCGGCAAGACCCATATGTACATTCAGCTCATTCGAGATATCCTACAGAAAGATCCCTCGGCTCAAATACTGTACCTCCTACCCGAAATTGCGCTGACCACTCAAATCACGTACCGCCTCAAAGAGGTGTTTGGCAATCAAATACTCAGTTACCATTCGGGTATGAGTGAACGAGAGCGCCTATCGGTGTGGCATGCCGTCTATCACGGCCACCCCATTGTACTCGGAGCGCGATCGAGTATTTTCCTGCCATTTCGCTCCTTACGTCTGATCATCGTCGATGAAGAGCACGACCCTTCCTACAAACAAGAACAGCCCGCCCCACGCTATCACGCCCGAGATACCGCAATCGTAATGGCTCAAGCCTTTGGGGCCAAAGTGCTCTTGGGCTCGGCTACGCCCAGTGTGGAGAGCTATTACAACGCCCTGCGCAACAAGTACGGCCTTGTCGAAATACTCCAACGGCATAGTGGCGTCAAACTTCCCCACATCGAGCTCATCGACCTGAAGAAGCTCCATCGCCGTAGCCTTGACGAAGCCGAATTGTCGCAGCCCTTGATCAAAGCCGTTCAATCGACTTTGCAAGAGGGCAAACAGGTCATGTTGTTTAAAAACCGTAGGGGCTACACCCCTATCATTGTGTGCCGATTGTGCGGATGGAAAGCCCAATGTGTGCGTTGCGACGTCAGCCTCACCTACCACCGCTATACCGACGACATGCGCTGTCACTACTGTGGGTACCGCGAAAAATACGTCCATCAGTGTCCCCAATGCGGCAATGACGACATCTTGCTCAAAGGCTACGGCACCGAGCGCATACAGGAAATCCTCCAGCAAAAGCTGCCCGAAGCCGTCATTGCACGCTTCGACTGGGATACTGCACATCAAAAATCCCATCGCGAGCGCCTCATCGAAGCCTTCGAGTTGGGGGAAATCGACGTGCTCGTGGGTACACAGATGATTACCAAAGGCCTCGATTTTCACAATGTCGGACTGGTCGGCGTCATCGGCACCGACCAACTACTACACTATCCCGACTTTCGCAGCCATGAGCGAGCTTACCAACTGCTGACACAGGTCAGCGGCAGAGCGGGGCGCCAACTCGAACGCGGAAAAGTACTCATCCAGGCCTACCAAACCCAACATCCCGTACTGCACTACGTGCTCAACAACGACTATACGGCCTTTGTGCGAAGCCAACTGCAAGAGCGAAAGAGCTACGGCTACCCACCTTTTACACGCCTTATCTACCTCACCATCAGCCATGCTAAACGAGATGTCGCCGAAGAAGCCACGGAGCTGCTCTTCCAATGGCTACGGAAGCACATCCGACAGCGCGCTATCGGCTTTGCCCCTCATGCCATCCCCCGAATTCGCAACCGCTACCTATTCCGCATTCTCATCAAAGTCGAACCCGATCGCACCGCCCTACACAAGGTCAAAGATTTCATACGTCAAGGCATCCGAACCCTCCATCACCAAAAAGGGCTTTCGACCGTGCGCGTTGCAATCGATGTCGACCCGTATTGAGGGGAGAGCCGTTTTACCAGGGGAAACCTATGCGTTATCTTTGGGGATAAAATCGTCGACTATGGATTGGATGGAATGGCCTAATTTTCTGTCTGCATCGGTGTGGATGAGCATTTTGTCGCTCACCTTTCTCGAAATCGTGCTCGGCATCGACAACCTCCTCTTCATATCGCTGACGACTTCACGGCTACCTGATAAAAAACAGCGCTTTGCCTCCTTAGTGGGATTGAGTTTAGCCTTGTTACTGCGTATTGTTCTGCTCTTTGCCGTGGGATGGTTGATGGTGCTCGATACTCCCCTATTGAGCTGGAACAGCACCTATGTCGAATGGACCTTGACGGGGAAAAGCCTCATCCTTTTAGGGGGTGGACTGTTTTTACTGTACCAAAGCGTCAAGGAAATCCACTTAAAAATTGAGAGGGTAGACGCTTCACACGAAAAGAATAAGACCCAAACCATCACCACTACACGTGCTATCATCGATATAATCATCATCAATGTCATATTTTCCATTGATTCGATATTGACTGCCGTCGGTATGACCACAGGTATACAGGGAGCGATGTTTATCATGGTCTTTGCAGTGGTTATATCGATGATTTTGATGATGGTCTTCATCACTCCAATCAACCAAATCATCCAGAAGCATCCCACGCTGCAGATGTTGGGCCTGGCGTTTTTGCTCCTCATCGGCTTTATGTTGGTATTGGAAGGGGCACATGCGTCCCACTTGGAAATCTTCGGCAAAGTGGCAGGCCCCATACCCAAGGGCTATCTGTACTTCGCCATCTTTTTCTCCCTCGGTGTGGAGCTCCTCAACATGCGTATACGCAGACGTCCTTCGCCCAAGATATCCGCCGATACCGATTGTGCACAAAATCAAGGAGCATAAGGGATAAAATGTGTGATCCTTTTGGCCGGTTATTTGTTGTAAAGTTGGTATCTTTGCACTGCAATTGAATGGCCGCGTAGTTCAATTGGATAGAACATCGGACTTCGGATCCGAGAGTTGGGGGTTCGAGTCCTCCCGCGGTCACAATGTTTCTCAATCCCTAAGTTGTTACGGACTTGCAGATGACCCTCGCGGGGGCGCCATCTGCATGTGCTTTTATTGGCAGAGCATAAATTTCATAGCACACTCCGAGCTGTAGACGATCCAAGCCCCGTAAGTTTTCTACAATCAAGATTTCACGAGACAACAAAAGGGTATGTACCGGATACGGCGGATGATCAGGGCTCGGCATGTCCACGCCAATCCATTTCAAGGGATACTCCAACAAGGGTTTCAGTCGCTCTGGATCAAGAGTGGGATGCTCTTGGAAGTACTTCTCATCGCCATACCAGCGGTCCCATCCCGACCGAATGAGGATTACATCACAATGCCCCATTTTTAGACTGCGATGGGCCTGGTCGTAGGCAGCTGCACCATCGTCGATATCGACCACAATGGCGCGTCCGACAAATTGATCAATTGGTATCTCGTCGAGCTGTTTGCCATTTCGTATAAAATGCGATGGCGCATCGATATGGGTACTGCTATGCGAAGAAAGACGAAATTCCGTCAATTGAAAGCCATCTTCTTCCACGCGCGAGAGGATCGTGCATCGCACTGGTGGATCGCCGGGATAGACGGGCGTTTGATCGTCGAGCACATGGGATAGGTCGATCCACTGCACTACAGCCTTTTCCATCGGATCATGCATTGAAGGGATAGCCATCGACCTGCAAGATGGCATCTGCGAGCACTTCGTATTGGCTGAAGAGGTCGATTGCTTCGAGGGCGAGCAAATCATCAATGAGGGATACTTCGCCCTGAAAGCCCAGATGATAGGCTACCTTGCGCGCATGGTCGGCAAATGCGCGTCCGTGCTCATCGAGCAATATGCTTTGCACAGCGCTAAGGAGTCCCTCACCATACTTGCCCTTCTGAAGGAGTTTGCGCACCCGCAGACGCATCGACTCAATCAATAAGATGAGTGTAGCCATGTCGGCAAGGGCAAGGCCGACGTATTGATTCTGACGGAGATCGACCTTTCCCTGCATTTGTGCTTCCAAGACTTTGGCCAGTACGAGTTGAAAAGCCTCTTTCATGCCGTGCACTGTGCGATCGGCGGGATCATCGGGGAAGTTAATGTCTGCCATCTTCTTGCCTTGCAGCCATGCAAGGGATTGGATGACGAGCTCATTTTCGCCTTTTTCAGCGCCCTTGAGCATCTGGCGCAACACGACTAAGCGGTTGATCTCGTTGGTTCCCTCGTAGATGCGGTTGATACGCGAATCGCGGTAGATGCGCGCGTGGGGCAGCTCTTCGGAAAAGCCAATGCCACCGTGTATCTGGATGTTTTCGTCGACGACGTAATCCAGCAGTTCGGAGCCAGCCACTTTCATCATGGCACATTCGATGGCGTATTCCATGGCAGCGTACTGAGCTGCCTTTTCGCGACGCGTACCGTCGGCAATGAGGGCCTTTTTCTTATCTTCCAACCAATCGGAAATGCGGTAGACGGCACTTTCCACGTCGAAAATGCCCGCCGCCATACGCGCGAGCTTTTCGCGAATAGCCCCAAAGTGGGCAATGGGTTGGCCAAATTGGATGCGTTCCTTGGCATATTGCGTAGAGAAACCAAGTACCATTTTAGCCCCCCCGGTACTCATCGTACCGAGCTTGAGCCTGCCGATGTTGAGCACGTTGAAGGCAACCTTATGCCCCCGGCCGAGCTGCCCGAGAAGATGCTCTTTAGGCACGCGCACGTTTTCGAAAAACACCTGACGGGTCGACGAGCCGTGGATACCCATTTTATGCTCCTCTTCGCCAAGGGTAAGTCCCGGTGTATCGGCATCGACGATAAAGGCCCCGTACTGGCGCTCCCCAGTACGCGCAAACACGATAAAGGCATCGGCAAAGCCCGCATTGGTGATCCACATCTTTTGGCCATTGAGGATAAAATGCGAACCGTCGTCGGAAAGCGTGGCCGTCGTTCGCATACTCAAGGCATCGGATCCCGAGGTGGGTTCGGTCAAGCAGTAGGATAAAATGAGATCCGCCTGTACGGCGGGGACCAGATAGCGCTGCTTTTGCTCTTCGGTGCCATAGAAGTACAGCGGCAACATGCCAATACCGATGTGCGCTGCAAAGGTGGTATCAAACGACCCTCCTATGCCCCCAAGGGCCTCTGCAATAAATGTATTGGAATGAGTGTCGAGGTCGAGACCGCCGTATTCCTCGGAAATATGCGCGCCAACCAAGCCGAGCTCGGCAGCTTCTTTCATCAACGCGCGCTGCTCACTGAGCTTCTGGGCACGCTCTACATTTTTTTCGACAAACTGGCGCACCATGTCGATGATCATCGATTGCTCCTCGGTACGCTCTTCGGGAATGAAGATATCGTCCGGCGTTTCGTACATCCATAAAAATGCTCCTCCTCTTTGTTTCATGGGAAATGGGTTTATCAAAATACTCTACGGCCTAACCAAGCATTCTCCGTACGGAACAATGTGGTCTCATAAAAGAAAACGCCGAACGAACGTAAAATGGTATTGCTCGGAGTTGGGATGTGTTAAAACTTCGAAGGGCACCTGCCATAGTGTCGCTTCTTAGGGCGATAACTGTATGGCCGTGTGTCGAATCGATATCGAAGTTCGACAAGGGCCACGTCGTACCAATCTTTGACGCGCGGCCCCCCGCGGAGGCGCCCCGTCTCACGACCAATTTTGTTGCCCAGCTCGGCCGACATCTCGCCGTTAAACTGCTGCAACTCCTCTCGCGATACGTAGTAGCCACTCACATCATCGAGATAATCGGTGTTGGTACGACGCATCGACACGGACAAGGCCAAATCGAGATCGTACCGCAATGCGATGCGATACCCCACTCCCAACATCATGTGCGTCGTCCACAGTTTGTAGGGCTCTGGATAGCCGGGCATGCCCTGCCCTTCGGTGCCGAGGGGCTGGAGGCGCACCACCGTGCCGTTGTATTCCGTACGTGGATCAAAATGCAGCACTCCAGCTCCCAGTGTCAAATACGGGAAAGGCCATGAGGAGGCAATATTGAAAAAACCGTCCAAATCGAATTCCATTTGAAAACTCAGCTCATCGATGGGAGTAAAAAAATTTAAGTTGCGCTGCCTTTGCCATTGCACACGCGCCAATGCATCGTCACCTTCCAATCGCGTATGCAAATACCGCAGGCGTAGGGCATACCAATCTTCAGGCCTGTAGGCGGCCGAAACCGTCCATGCGACATTGGTATTGTGGCGATAGGCCTCCAGAGTGGGCACACTCAAATCGCCGAAGTACAGCGATAACCCCGTGCCCATGCCCAGCTCCCAAGTCTGTGCGTGCATCGTGCCAAATACACACATGCACACCCACCACACCGCATATTTGCATTTGCCCATCATTGACACATAATTTTCAGGGGCAAATGTATTAAAAATTTTTTTAATATGAAATGATGCCTCTATTTGTCCTCCTTTTTGAGTTTGTGTTCGAACTTTTGGCGGAGCTTTTCGAGCTTGGGTGCAATGACGATGCGGCAATACGGTGCTTCCTTATTGAGGAAATAGTATTCCTGGTGATAGTCTTCGGCTGGATAGAAAGTATCGAGGGGTACGACTTCGGTGACGATTTTTTTCTTCCACAGGGGTTGGGCCACTTCGCGGATGGAGCGAAGGGCAATTTGTCTTTGTTGGTCGTTGTGGTAGAAAATGGCGGATCGGTATTGGGTTCCCACGTCGGCGCCCTGTCGATTGAGGGTGGTGGGGTCGTGGATGGTCCAAAACACCTCCAGGAGTTCGTCGTACGAGATCACGCTCGGGTCGTAGGTGATTTGTACGGCTTCGGCATGTCCGGTGGTGCCGGTACAGACTTGTTCGTAGGTGGGATTGGGTACGTGCCCACCTGTATAGCCTGAGACGACATCGACGACGCCTTCGAGTTGTTGGAAGGCGGCTTCCAGACACCAGAAGCATCCACCAGCGAGTGTTGCTTTTTCAAAACGTTCCATGGGTTGCGATTTTTGGGCCCATGCATTGGCCAAGCACATTAAAGAGCTCGCGACAAGCATCAAGGGCAATGCGATGGGTTGGATTTTTTTTCTCATCTTTATGTGGTCTATGTGCTACTTAGAGGTATAAGCGGTCTTGGATACACAACGCGGCGGAGTGACATTTGTTTTTTGTAGAACCACCGGGAGATGAATGCAAGGCGTCGGATACGAAGCATTGATGTCTTTCGCGGCCTGACCATTGCGTTGATGATCGTGGTCAACACGCCCGGCAGTTGGTCGTATGTTTATGCACCTTTGCGCCATGCAGAGTGGCATGGGTGGACACCTACGGACCTGGTATTTCCCTTTTTTCTCTTCATCATGGGTGTGTCGATGGCCTTTTCGTTTTCGAAGTTCGGTTACCGATGGAGCCGCGACACGGCGCGCAAGGTGGTGCGGCGCACGATTTTATTGATACTCATCGGATGGGCGTTGCGCATGGTACCGCCGTGGCAGGTGGATTGGTCGCACTTTCGCATTTCGGGAGTATTGCAGCGCATTGCCCTGGTGTACTTTTTCACTGCACTGCTCATCACCCATATTCATCGGCGCACCATTTTATACGGTGTAGGAGCTATCATCTTGCTTGGCTATTGGTGGGTGTTGGCTGCATTTGGGGGAGCAGATCCGTACGGGCCTCAAACCAATATCGTTCGGAAGATTGATCTGATGCTCCTCGGCGAGCAGCACATGTGGCATGGTCTGGGCTTCGCCTTTGATCCGGAAGGGATATTGAGCACCTTCCCCGCCGTGGTGACTGCGCTGTTGGGCTATCTGTACGGAATGGAGCTCAAAGCACATCGCCCGGTGGACGGCAATTTCATCGTACGCAGTCTGGCCGCAGCTCTCGGCCTCATCGCGGCTGGGTACTTGTGGCATGAATGGATGCCGATCAACAAATCGCTGTGGACATCGTCGTACGTGCTCTTTACCACGGGCATGGCCATTGCGGTCCTAGCACTTTGCATCTATTGGATCGATGTGCGCGGTTGGACGAGGGGGATTTGGGTGCTTGAGGTCTTTGGTCGCAATGCGCTGTCGGGCTTTGTGTTGTCGATTTTTTTGGTACGCGTCATGCTGTATGTCGTGCGCTGGGACGTCGACGGGCAGACGGTATCCCTTTACAAGTACTTATTTGACCGGGTATTTGCCCCTCTTTTGGGGCCGTATCCGAGCTCGCTTGCTTTTGCGTTGAGCTTTACGGTGCTGTGTTGGCTATTGCTCTACCCATTGTATCGGAAGGGGGTATATATAAAATTGTAGCAGATCTCCAAATCCATATTAATTGCCTTGTGCTTAAATTGGGGGAATGTGGGCATTAAAAATGCACTATTTTAGTATTTTTATTAAATGTGTTAGCCTCCAATAATTGGCATATATCGAATTGTGAAACTGATAATAGAATTTCAACTTGTATCCATAACAGTGCTATCATATACTTAATTCACCGTACAAGGATAACATCCTTTTTTATGATAATTGCCCCCTGTCCTTTTACACTACCTGATATATATACGAGATATATATCCGCTGGTAGCTCCTTTCCATGATATGTGCCGTCCCATCCTTGTTCGGGGACTGTGGTTTCAAAAACCATTTCTCCCCAGCGGGAATAAATTCGCATATGAAACGAGTCTATTTTCATAGAACACGGATTTATTATCCTGAATATATCGTTTAAACCATCTCCATTGGGAGTGAAAGCCAAGGGTATTTGCACTGTACACAAATCACAGGACTCATCGTATTCTATGTCAAATCTCACCACCTTGATACAGCCCTTCTCGTCTAATTCATTAAACCACACAGTTGTATCACTTTTTATATCCACTCCTTGAAACGAATATATTTGTCCTCTGCACAGAATAGTATCGTTAAAGACCGTATCTATTGACTTTACTACCAAGTCAAGCATAACGATACTATCACAGCCGTGCTTATTCACATTACTTATTAAATAGTGTCCCTCTTGGTAATAACTTTTCCCATGTATAAATAGTGTGTCCCCTTCGCAAATTTGTCTTTCCAAATAAGATGTATCATTCCCATATACGACGATTTCAACACTCGAGGAGTCTGTAAAACAATCGTCCTCCACTACAAGTGTCCACTTGTATCTCCCTTCTCTCTTAGGCACATAATTCCATTGCAGACCTTCATTTACAAGTGAGTCCCCGATATACCAAAAATATCTATTAGCTTCCAAAGAGTTCGTGGCTGTAAGTTGAATGGTATCCCCAATGCAAAAAACAGTATCATTTATAGAGATATTTGCTTTAAGGTATGGTGGCTCAAAACAGATGACTTCTCTCTCCACTTCAAATTTGACAATTTGAAGTGTCGTATCTTCTAATAAAAAGACCTCTGTCCCCTCTAATATTGATCGAATTTCTCGCATTTGAATAGTATTCGGATCCAGTCGTAAAAAATTAAAAACATTCATCATATCAAGTTCGTCTATGCAAGAAGTTTCACGTATCGAACGCTTACCTAAGAAGAGATAATCATCAAAGGACCCCTTGAGATCTCTAGCAAATTCGGATAAATTATAATGCGCCGCAAATGTAAAAGACGAATCATTGATCCGAATTCTATTATGCGCACCAAAGGTATCCCGTACGACTATGGCTCTCTCAATACCATACCTTCGGGCATATATCGGATTTAGTGCGGTATCAAAACACAAGTGTACAGGATAACCATGATTGTAATATGGTGCTGAAGTTAAATCTCTATCATAATTACTTACGAATACAGAAGCACAAAGCATGGAATCTTCATTCCAGTAAGCATGTACAGCGGAATTATTTATCCATCCACTTACCGGCCTTCTTACCCCTGTTGGATCTGTAACAACTTGTGTCGTTAAAAGCTTGCCCGTTTTTCTATCCACTTTGACCAGTGCGAGATTGTGTCTCAATACTGTGTCCCGATTTTCATAATAATTAACAAAGAAATAATAATATAAACTGTCCCATAAGATGTCATATGGTCTACCATAGGAATGTATATGAACTGGGTTAATGATATACTCCCTTGCGGCTATTATCTTACCTTGTTGATCTATCTCTATGTAATCAAACCAATTCGATGCTTTCGAGTCCAATATTATAATTCTGTTGTGTAATATTTCCACTACTTCTCTCAGACTATTTCGAAATCGATTTCCTACAAACTCGAGGTTTCTTTTCCATAACACATTAAAGCTGGCGTCTAATCGAAATAATGCAAGATTATACTGTAAACCCCTAACTGTATAACTTACTCTCTCACCCATCACAATCCATCCGCCATCGACATATCGCAGATAGCCCAAAAAGTCGAACACATTCCCTTCCGCATCCAAAATTATTTTCGCAGTCACTAACCTCCCCTCTACATCAAATAAAGCTCTCGCAATATGACATCTGTCCACTGGATCAAATACACTTATTACATCATCTTTTCCTAAGTGCAAAATGATAGGGTGCCTCCCACTCGCTGAAAAACCAGTATTAGGCTGGACATAGGGAAGCTTTTTCTTTGACCAGAGTATTTGACCGCGGCAATCCAACCGCATCAAAAAATACGTGATTATAGGGTCATTGCCTGTCTGACCTGCTACGATATATCCACCTCGCCCATCTGGTATAATATCACGAACCCATATGGCGGAATCTTCAACTCCACTAATGCGTACATTATACACAGCCCCCCTTTGAGGAAAAGCACGATCCGGGAAAAAACATATACACAGAAAAAAAAATCCCGAAAATATTTGGACATATGGATGAAATGCATTTAACTTAGCCATTGCAATTATATTTTACTAACCGCAAAACTAAGGAACCATGAGAGCTTTTCCAAACTTTCTGTCGGTTATTTGCCCCCCCCCGTTTTCGTAACCCTCTGATTGTCACCTTTTTGTGTGCGATAAGTTACATCTTACCTCACCCGTCAAGTGCACAACCCGATTGTTCCACGCAGGACATTATTATCCACGAGACAAACACCTGTTACACCTGTTTTGAGTTTGTTCCCGCCAGCGGTGGTAGATTAGATGATTACTATTGGGTCGTCTACAACGGTTCTTCAGAGGTCTGTGAAGTTTCCTTTGATGAATACTTTTGTTACAAGACCTGCTTTCGGTCTAATTATGAAATCGCAGTAGTAGCTCGCTATGACAACCTGATGTATACCTGTACCACGTACAAGCAATTTGTAGCTGCATGTACACATAGTGATTGCAACCCCTACGACCCTCCAGACGAAATTCCTGCAATAGGCCTCGTATATGTAGATGAGCACTGTGGCGGTGCTCAGTTAGTGGTCAAAACTCCATGTACGTGTGTGGATTATCAATACGAGATCCATTACACCCAGCCCGCAGATCTATCCATACCATGCGTTGGAAATGAGACCGTCAATCGAACCATTACAATGGGTCCATGCGAGTGTGAAGTCATAACTGTAATGCATGATGGAAGAACGGGCTTAGAGGAAATATACGTAAGAGTTACATTGCCCGCTGGGTGTTGTAATGCAGCGGTAGAAAGGTGTGAATATATTAAGATAGACGATGTATCAGCTTTGGATGTATGTACCAATTGTATTTCCTGTGATTGTTCTTCCCCCGGTTGTGCGGTCAACAATTGGTATCAAATCCTCGGCCCCTGCACCCCAGATAATTTGATTGGCATATCTGATGATAGCAATTCTGAGGAAACATACAACCTCCTTCCACTTATGCCGGATATGCAAGATATTCCTACCCTAATCGTAAAAGCAGAGCTGTATGACATCAACGGCAAGCTTCTCCTATCGTTCGACCAAAACATGCAATCCAACCAGTTTTTTGCTAAATTGCAAGAGAAACTAACCAACTTTCCAATAGGTGGTATATACTTTGTACGTTTGATTTCTGATGATGGATCGTACTCAGTGCATAAAATCATACTGACACGACCCTAAGTCTTTCATTCTATTCCACGTACAGATTAGAGAGATAATAGATCAAACTGGACAAAGTGCTCACCGATTCAATCGGCGAGCACTTTTGTTGTATAAAAATAGATAAAGGATATTTTTATAGATAGCTCTAATAACACTCAATCAACATAATTGAAATAAACCAGTCAGCTATAGCGCTCGCGTATATGATTCTTTTCAGACAATAACACTACGTACACATCGCATCACTCAAAAAAGCGTATCTTTGGACAAAGACCGAATCGTACATGTCCAAAGCTTTGGCGTTAGTTATCGCGTTGCACTTCGTATATATCTCATCGTGTCAGTTCATGAAAGGGGAAAAATCGGATACGGCCAAACACAAATACACCAATCATCTCATCCACGAGAAGAGTCCTTACCTGCTCCAACACGCCCACAATCCAGTCGACTGGTATCCCTGGGGGAAGGAGGCGCTCGAAAAAGCTCAGCGCGAAAACAAGCTACTGATCATATCGATTGGGTATGCGGCGTGTCACTGGTGTCATGTCATGGAGCGCGAGAGTTTTGAAGACACCGCAGTAGCGGCTTTGATGAACGAGCATTTCGTGTCGATCAAGGTCGACCGAGAAGAGCGACCCGATGTAGACGATGTATACATGACGGCCTGTCAGCTGGTATCACGTCGTGGATGTGGCTGGCCACTCAACGCCTTTGCGCTACCCGACGGCCGTCCGATCTGGGCAGGTACGTACTTTCCCAAAGACCAGTGGATGCGCATTTTACAGCACTTCGCCGACAAGTGGCGCGACAACCCCCAGGAGCTCATCCAATACGCCGACAATCTGACCCAACACATCCGAAGTATGGACATCGTTCCTGAGGATGTGTTGGATGCAGAGCCTTCGGAATGGAGCGCAGACTTTTTACAGCAGGCGACGCAAAGGATCTGGAGCTCCATGGACATGCATTTAGGCGGTCGGGCAGGACAGCCGAAGTTTCCCATGCCCATCAACCTGCGCTATCTGATGCGTTACAGCTACCATAGCAATGATCCCATGGCGGAAAAAGCCTGGCAGGTGACGCTCCGCAAAATGGCACAGGGAGGTATTTTTGATCAAGTCGGTGGCGGCTTTGCGCGCTACTCGGTCGACGAGCGCTGGCACGTGCCCCATTTCGAAAAAATGCTTTACGACAATGCCCAGCTCATCTCGGTCTATGCCGATGCCTATCGCATCAGCGGCGACAGTTTTTTTCTCGACATCGCGGAGCGAAGCGTCGAATTTGTCCAGCGCGAGCTCCGCTCCCCCGAAGGCGCTTATTACTCCTCCCTCGATGCCGATTCTGAAGGGGAAGAGGGGCGTTTTTACGTGTGGACCTACGACGAAGTAAAGGAGCTCTTTGGCGAGGGCGACACTCTGCACATCGTCTGCGACTACTACGGCATCACCAAAGAGGGCAATTGGGAAGCGGGCAAAAATGTGCTCTACATTGCTACAGACTTACAATCCCTTGCAGAAAAGTACCACTCCACCCCATCCCATATACGAGAGGTGTTGGAGCAAGCCCGACAGCGGTTGTTTGAGGCGCGTCGAGCACGCACCCGTCCCGCCACAGATGACAAGATACTCACTTCATGGAATGCCTTGATGCTCGATGCCTTCGTCGCCATGTTTCGAGCCACTTCCAACACTCAATATCGCGAAGCTGCTGAGCAGCTCTATGCTTTTCTCAAAAAGCATATGTGGCGCGAGGGCGGTCGGCTCTACCGCAACTATAAAGACGGCCATGCCGGCATCGAGGCCTTTTTAGACGACTACGCCAACCTCGCACAAGCCCTCCTCCACCTGTACGAAATCACCTTCAACAAGCAATACCTCCACGATGCACACGTATTGGTACAATACGTCTATGACCACTTTGTAGACCCCAATGATGTACTGTTTTATTACACCTCCGACCTGTCCGACGCACTCTTCACCCGCAAAAAAGAGTTGGAGGACAATGTCATTCCCTCTTCCAATTCGGTCATGGCGGAGGTGCTGTACCGCCTCGGGACGATGCTGGATAGCACACAATACCGACGAAGAGCGCAAAAAATGCTCCACCGAATCGTCCCCGATATCGCACAGACGGCTTATCCGATGTACTTTACTGGCTGGCTCTGGGTCTATGCAGATCAAGTTTGGCATCCGTATGAAATCGTGATTACGGGACCTAAAGCCGACGCACTGCGCGATGTGCTCATGCGCAACTACATTCCCCATGCCGTATTTCTCGGTAGCCACGAAAGAGAGGACGAACTCTCCCTCCTAAAGGACAAGTGGATCGATGGGAAAAATACCATCTTCGTCTGCGTCGACAAAGTGTGTAAGCTCCCCGTCCACAGTGTCGAAGATGCGCTCCCCATGATCAAACCCCAAGGCGGTTTATAGCTGTGCTATTTCATCCTATGCCTCGTGTGCAAGGGCCTGCCGCAGTAGACGCACAAAGGGCATGCTCGCATGGAGCACTTCAAGAACGTGTGCGACCAACTCCTGCGATTGCAGCAACTCATCGCTGATAAAATGCGTCATGGCATAGTGTCGATACGTGACGAGCTCTGGATGGGGAAAGTCACTGGGCACATCTCTGGGAACACGTCGATAGCGTGCGGTATCGATGCCCTTGGGAAAGAAGGAGCGCAAACGCACATGGTTGAGTACATCGAGCCATTGATCCGCATGTCGAACGATGTGATGTCGGATGGGTTTGAGCAGGGACGGTATGGGTGGTGTACCTACAGCGACAAAGCTGTTGTCGGCCTCGATGTGGATGTAATAGCCCGCACTGTGGCTGCGGCGGCCCTCTGTAGCGATGAAGGCACCGAAGTGTTCTTTATAGGGCTTGCCGTCGCGCACGAAACGCATATCGCGGTAGATGCGATAGATGTATTCGCGTGCGGGTAGCGGGCAGATGTCGGCATCCCTTTGGGCGATGTGCCATACGAGTGTATCGACGAGATCTTCAAATTCCAATCGCGCTTGTTCATACGTTGACCGATGGGCCTCAAACCACTCGCGATGGTTATTGGCCTTGAGTGCGCGGAGAAAGTCTAAGACTTGTTGCAGCATGGGTCTTTCGTCACGCTTCATTGATGGGTGGGCGAACGGACGACGAACCTCTTCGGCGGTTTTTGCGCCACAACAGAAAGGCGAAAAAGAGCACCAGCGCATACGGCATGGCCAGCAAAAACAATATGCCTGTGTTGAGACCCAAACCCATTGTACCGCCGAGCTCGAGATTTTTTTCCGCCGCCAAGCGACACATGGGACACTGTGCGCTGAGCAAGGACGACGCAGAGAGGCTCACGACGATGAGTAAAATATGGCGAAAGCTGCACGATTTCATACCTAAAAAGATAACGTCAATGTGCGTAGCAAGGTTTTAACATCCAATAGACGATGGGGCCAGTCACCGCCACGTACAGCCAGATGGGAAAGACCTTTCGCGCCATGGTCTTATGGCGGTCGTAGAGTCCGAGACGCGCCCGATTAAAGGTCAGCAGTATAAAGGGCAGGCTCAATCCTGCTAAGAGAATATGGCTTGTGAGTATGAAATAGTACACGCCGCGCGTCCAATCATCCTTACAATAGGGGGTCTCTGGGGTGGTAAAATGGTACACCACATAGGATGCCAAGAAGACCAGTGAGAGGAGCAAGGCAGCGATCATGCCGCGTTTGTGCCATTCGACATAGCGGCGAGCAATGGCCCAACGCGAGGCAACGAGCAACAGAGCTACCCCAGTGTTGACAGCTGCGTTGAATGCCGGCAATATTGAGGTATCCCAATCGACGTCAAATTTCATCCGACGCATCAATCCCAGTAGGAAATAGATAGCCACACTGATGATGACCGCTATGCGATCCCAAAACAACAGTGCCTTTTGCCTGGAGTCCATAGGTCTGAGAATTTTATTTTTCAGGAGGGATAAATACGGCCAAATCTCGAAGCACCCGTAGCATCGCTGCACTATCGATAAGCGTGTAAGTCGACACAAGCTGCGCTGAGGTGTCGATGAGCATCAGGGAGGGTTGGTCAAAAACACTTCCATCCGCGGTTGTCATACAGCTGTAAGGAGGAGCAAGGTCCATGCAGTGACTGGTATCATTCGTCCAATGAATGATTTGCACATGGGGATGGCTGTGGAAGGTGCCGACCATTTGATGTACCGTAGCGATGAGCAGGGAGTCGCGTTGGGAGTTTTGAAATGCCCAAATGTGGTAGTATCCCTTAGGGTTCATGGAAGCATCATATACTTGCTTCCACAGATTGGGATAAAATTGTACAATGGGACCTTTGGGCTGTAGGTGCCCGCGGACGGCCTGTCGATAGCGCAGTCCAAAATAGACAAACAACACCGAAATGATGGGAAAGAGGATCAATACAGCGAGTGCAACGCCTTTTATTTCAATGCGATGCCACTTCATTCATTCTTTTGATAGCGTCATGAGGGCTTAGGTAGACTTGATTATACCGCTAATGGTGTGCATTTTCTTTTGAATTGTGCGAGTCATTCCCCTTATGTCCATTGAGGGGAATTGTCGACTCCGTTGTGTTGGGTTTGTCTTCGGGCAGGATGATTTCAAAGCCTGCTTTATCGCTCATTTTTCGCTCGTAGTACCATCGACCATCGACGAGGAAGGCGATGATTGCCCAGATGACGATAATGATGGGAAAGCCCAGCGCATAGCGTAGCGAAAGGTCCTCAAACTTGAGGTGCATGAAGTACATAATGATGTAATAGGCTTTGTACAAGCTCAGGGCAATCATTGCGGAGTACATGACCCAGGTGGAGAGATGAAAGTCTTTGATGAGGTAGCCTTTTCCGATTAGGGCGATAAAGACTTCGACGAGTGTGACGACTCCAAGAATGACAAATCCGCCGAGCGCGATTTTATTAGCTTCTTTTGCAGTAAGTGTTGTCATAATCTTTCAATTTTTGATTTAGAGAAGGTAGAAGCACAAGAAGACGAATACCCAAACCAGGTCGACGAAGTGCCAGTAGAGGCCGACTTTTTCGACCATTTCATAGCCGTTACGACGTTCGACGTATACGCCGCTGATGACGTTGATGAGGATGATGATCAGCAGCACGACGCCACTAAAGACGTGGAATCCGTGGAATCCCGTAATGGTGAAAAACAGCTGGCCGAAGGCCTGTGGGCCGAATTGCTGGAGTTTGACTTCGCCTTTTTCGTTGCGGTATTTGAGGCGCACCCATTCGCCGTTGTGCTTGTGGAGGGTATAGCTATCGCCTTTTTTAAAGGTATCGCCGGCTTTGATATGACGACCATCGCCTTCGAGGTAGACGCCATTTTCGGT
>JALWKB010000076.1 GCA_026996805.1 Saprospiraceae bacterium
GCATCAAGGAGGCGATATCCATGCCCATGCATCCGCCGAGTGCGGTGAGCATGAGGGGTTTGGGACGAACGCCCATACCGCGACCTCCGAATTTTTCGTCTCCATCGAGGGAAATCTTGCCGCCGAGCGTTTCTACTTCGAAGTGAAGTCCCGAGACGTGTTCCATTACGACGCGATGTGCCATAGAGCAAGTGTTTAGAACATTCAGGGGCGAAGGTAGGGAGAATGACATAAAATTGCCCCTTCGACCTGCTGGTGGCGTAATTTTTTCCTTAAGTTTGTCCCACAGCAAATGTGGTGTATATGGCAAGTGCGTACAGGCCTCAAAGGCCCGTGGTGGTGATCGGTGCGGGGTTGAGCGGTGCACTTATGGCAACGGTGCTGGGACAGCGCGGCTA
Organism: Saprospiraceae bacterium; assembly: GCA_026996805.1. Lineage (GTDB taxonomy): Bacteria > Bacteroidota > Bacteroidia > Chitinophagales > Saprospiraceae > S141-43. Next base: position 399 of record JALWKB010000076.1, read on the forward strand.
TGACGTCATGCTCTTGGAAAAGCGACCGGACCTTCGCACCACCGATATCTCGGCCGGCAGATCAATTAACCTGGCGCTCTCCAATCGCGGCATACGAGCTCTCGACAAAATCGGCATCACCGATGCCGTCCTCCAGACGACGATACCTGTCTATGGCAGGATGGTACACGACGACAAGGGCAATACGGATCTCCAGCTCTACAGCGGGCGCAAAAATCTCTGTAATTACTCCGTCAAGCGCGGTGATCTCAACGCCTTGCTCCTCGATGCTGCCGAACGCACGGGTCGGGTCGACATACTTTTTCAGGCGACTTGTACCCATGTGGATCTTCAAGATGCCGTGGTGCACTACACCAAAGACGGGCAAGAGCGGCAAATAGAGGCGGAAGTGGTCATTGGAGCCGATGGTGCTGGTTCGGTACTGCGCCGCAGTATGCTCCGACACAGCAGCACTCTACGGTTTAACTACATGCAGAAGTTTATCGACCACGGGTATAAGGAGTTGCGCATCCCACCAGCAGAGGATGGCAGCCATCGCATCTATGCCAATGCCTTACACATTTGGCCCAAAGGCGAATACATGCTCATCGCACTGCCCAACGCGGATGGCAGCTTTACGGTCACACTCTTCTTGCCGATGGAGGGAGGAGAGGTGAGCTTTGCTACGTTACAGACGCCTGAGGTGGTGCGGCGCTTCTTTGAGCGTGAATTTTCCGATGTCGTCATGCACATCGAAGACTTAGAAGGCGACTTTTTTCGCAATCCCACCGGCACGATGTCGACCATCAAATGCTATCCGTGGCAGACCTATGGGAAGACTTTGCTCATCGGCGATGCGGCCCATGCGGTGGTGCCCTTTTACGGGCAGGGCATGAACGCAGCCTTTGAAGATGTGCGCATCTTAGACGACATGATGGGTGAGGACTTTGACGGCGATTGGGGGAGGTTGTTTATGGATTTTGAGCGCTTGCGCAAGCCCGACGCCGATGCGATTGCCGACATGGCGGAGGAAAATTACTACGAAATGCGCAAGTACGTCAAGGATACCACTTTTATCATCAAGCGCAAGCTGGAGCTCGCCTTAGAACAGGAGTTCGATGACTTTCATTCCAAGTATTCGTTGGTTACCTATTGCGATGAGGTGCCCTATCGCGTTGCACAGCGCCTCGGTCATTGCCAGGATGATTACCTGATGGAATTTAGCAGCAATTTGCGCCTTGAAACCGTCGAACACATCGATTTGGCCACCTTGCTCAAACAGATACGCAAGGCCTGCGGCAAGCCCCAAGGGAATTGCCTCACCTCTGTCAAGTCTGGGTGACAAGTTGCAGACGATAAACAATTTTAGGTGGAGCGATGTTGTACAAGTAAAATTGTGCAACTATGGCGTTTAAATTACCAGAACTACCGTACAGCTACGATGCACTGGAGCCCTATATCGACACCTGTACGATGCTAATCCACCATACCAAGCATCACGCGGGCTATACCAACAAGCTCAACAGTGCCATCGAAGGGACAGAGCTTGCTTCGAAGAGCATCGAAGAGATACTCGGCTCGTTGGAGCCATCCAACGCGCCGGTGCGCAACAACGGAGGCGGTTACTACAACCACAATCTCTTCTGGACAATCATGTCTCCCAACGGTGGGGGAACGCCAAAGGGAGCCTTGGCAGAGGCCATCGACACAGCCTTTGGCTCCTTTGAGGCCTTTAAAGAAGCCTTTTCCAATGCGGCCAAGAGTCGATTTGGTTCGGGCTGGGCCTGGCTCATCGTCAACGATGCCAAGGGCCTTGAAGTCTGCTCTACGGCCAACCAGGACAATCCGCTCATGCCCTTCGTCGAGTGCCGCGGCATGCCGATCCTGGGACTGGACGTGTGGGAGCATGCGTATTACCTGCGGTATCAAAACCGACGCCCCGCCTACGTAGAGGCTTTCTTCAACGTCATCAACTGGGACGAAGTCGAACGGCGCTACGCCGAAGCCATGCAGTAGAAACGGGTGGTGGCTTAAAGGGCGTTGCACGCCTTTCAATGCGTGAGCTATAGTCGGAGTCGGTGCCCTGCATTAGCGGGGTGGAGGTTCCTTTGGAGCGCGGCACCACTGTAGGGTGATTTCGCGGAGGAGAGCAGGGCCGCGGTAGACAAAGCCCGTGAAGATTTCGACGAGGCATGCCCCTGCTCTGCGAAAGTCGAGGGCATCACCGCCCGAGAGGATGCCACCTACGCCGATCATCGCCATCGAAGGAGGCAGCATGCGGCCGAGCTGTTGGGCGATGTGTACGCTCTTTTGGTGTAGGGGTGCACCGCTCAGACCTCCGTTGCCGATGGCCTGGACGATATGCGCGGGTGTCTGCAGAGTCGGTCGGTCGATCGTCGTATTGGTGGCGATGATGCCTGCGATGCCGTAGCGTCGGCAGCACTGTACGAGGGCTTCCAAAGTATCGGGATCGACCTCTGGGGCCAGCTTGACGAGTATGGGCAGAGGCTTCGAGCGCTGCTGGTTGGCGCGTTGGAGGGGGTGGAGGATGCGCTCGAGGGCGTGTGCGCTTTGCAGAGCGCGGAGCCCGGGCGTATTGGGTGAGCTGACATTGACGACGAAGAAGTCGGCCAGTTCTTGGAGCTGTTCGAAGCAGTAGAGATAATCGCGCCACGCCTCTTCGTTGGGGGTGTCCTTGTTTTTGCCGATGTTGATACCGACGATGATGCGGCGGGTGCGCGGCAGATGGCGCTTCATCGCATGTACTCCATGATTGTTAAAGCCCATGCGATTGATGAGTGCGCGGTCGCGGACGAGGCGAAACAGTCGCGGACGCGGATTGCCCCGTTGCGGCTGTGGAGTGACCGTACCCACTTCGATAAAGCCAAAGCCAAGAGCTTCGGCCACGCGCACATAGCGACCGTTTTTGTCAAAACCCGCAGCAAGCCCAACGGGATTTTCAAAGGTCAAGCCCATACAGCTCACACGACATGGCGGTGGGGCACAGCACTTTTTCAGTATCGAGCGAAAGCCGGGTATGTACAAGAGCAACCGCAGCAGCTCTGCAGTGAAGTGGTGTGCCGTTTCAGCAGGCAGTAAAAACAACAGCGGTCGAATGAGCCAGCGGTACAAGCGCGTAACGGTTTTGACGGCCAAGATACGAAGAGCTGTGTTCTATGCATGTTGTCATGTATCCGGTATAAAATCGTACGCAGGGGTATAAAATCGTGCGCGTTGGGGTACGACTCACAAAAGATGGAGCATGCCCGCAATGGTTGCGGTGTACAGACAGGCAAGGGTACCTCCAATCATTGCTAAAAAGCCGAGTCGGGCGAGGTTTTGGCGTTGGCCGGGGGCGATGGCTCCTATGCCACCGATCTGAATGCCAATACTGCCAAAGTTGGCGAATCCGCACAGCGCATAGGTCATGATGATGATGGTGTGCGAGTCCAAGATACCTTGATGTTTGAGCTCACCGAGGGTGTAATAGGCAAAAAACTCATTGAGTACCATTTTTTCGCCGAGCATTTGGCCGGCGTAGAGCAGGTCGGCACCGCTGACGCCGATGAGCCAGGCGATGGGGGCGAACAGTAAGCCGAAGATCGATTGTAAAGATAGCTCGTCGAAAGTGCCGTTGGTAGCCTGAGCGATCCAGTTGTTGATGGGAGTGACATCACCGATGAAGTGTAGGATGCGGTTGGACAGGTAGACTAAGGCCATGAAGGTGATGATCATGGCGCCGACGTTGACGGCAAGGCGGAGTCCGTCGGTGGTGCCCCGTGTGAGCGCATCCAGAAAATTTGAGCCAGCAATATCGCGCGGTATACGCGCATCCTGCTCGCGCAAAACGTCTTTTTCTGTTTCGGGTAGGATGATCTTGGCTGCGACGACGGCAGCGGGGGCAGAGATGATGGAGGCGGTGAGGAGGTGTTTGCCAAACAGGCGCAGTTGCTCGGGATCGGTGCCGCCCAACATGCTCATATATGCCCCAAAGACCCCTCCTGCAATCGTGGCCATGCCTCCGGTCATGAGCAGCATGATTTCCGAGCGGCTCATCTTTTCGAGGTAGGGCTTGACGACGAGAGGCGCCTCTGTCTGTCCGATAAACACGTTGGCAGCAACGGCCAAGCTCTCCGCACCCGTCATGCGCATAAACCGCCGCATGAATCGCGCAAAAAGCTCTACCACGCGCTGCAGTACCCCGTAGTAGTACAGTACCTGCGAAAAGGCCGCAAAAAACAAAATGGTCGGCAACACGAAAAAGGCAAAACCGAAGGTGATCTGAATGCCCGTACCGCGAAACTTTTCGCTGACAGCGGCATTGGCCAGATCTCCAAACATGAAGCGCGCTGCATCGACCGTCGAGTCAATCATCCACACAAATACTTTGACCACCCAATTAAAAAATTCGCTGATAAAGGGCACCTTCAACATCAAAAAGGCCAAGACGAGCTGTAAGACTAAGCCCTTCCACACCAGATGCCAATCGATGTGCTTTTTGTGCAAGCTAAACAGGTAGGTAATACCCACCAATACCGCCATGCCAAAGATGGCCCGACTCAACTGCCACAGAATATCCGTCCACTCCATGATTGCATCATATTTCAAAGGGTAAATATACTATTTCACCATCAAGCCGTTTTAATTATTAAAAACCTGTTAGATGGTGCTCTGCACAGAGGGGTCAATGGATGGAAGTGGAAATGGCAGATGCACCATTGTCTCGAAAGGCGTATCTTTGTCATGATATAGGCTCATAAAAGCGATTAGAGAGATGGTAAATCGAGTGATTTTAGTTGGATATTTAGGCGGGGATCCCGAGGTGCGCATGCTCGATACAGGGGTAAAGGTAGCGCGGGTGCGCATGGCGACGACATACAACTTTCGCCGTGGTGAGCAGTGGGATTCGATTACGGAGTGGCACAATCTGGTCTTCTGGCGTCAGCTTGCCGAGCGTGCCGAACAATTTCATAAAGGGGATCTGC
>JALWKB010000077.1 GCA_026996805.1 Saprospiraceae bacterium
TGCATCTTTTTCAGATCCTTGGTATAATCGCCCGTGGTGTATTCCAACCAGTAAATATCCCCATCCAGCCACAGCACTCCGTCCAACTCGTATTCTTTGCCACTACTGCGATGTTGGATGCGCACGTTTCGAAACAACCGAATTTGCTTCATGGGGTAGAGCTCCTTCAATTTGGGATAAAAATATTCGTACATCCAGATTTCGAGCCATTTGCCCGTAACGAAATTGATGCCCTCGTGATGCTCTTTTTCAACCTCGCCGCGCAAGATTCGATATTTCTTGTTGTAGTCGTACCATTTTATGAGGCCGATCCTATCCAGGTATACCAAGAGCTGGTTGACTGCACTGATCGCCCCAGGTGTGTAAGCAGCCATGCTAAACTCAAAATGCGTGTCGCCACCACATACAGCGCGTTTAAACACCGAAAGGAGGTCTTGTACGGAGAGATTGTTGATCCACCTTCCAATGAGCTTGGCCGTGATGATAAAATTTTTCGGCGCCGGTGGGACATTAAACGGCTCCTTCACTACAAAATCCGACGCTTGAAAGAGCCTTTCCAAAAACGATGCCTTGACGAAATTCTCGGGAAAGTATCCTTCCATTACACCCTTTTGGATGTCCTCTACTTTGTCAATGAGCCTTTGATAGCTATCTTGTAGTCGGAGGATGATGTTGTGCAATTCCTCATTTTGCGCTTCGAGTGCTTGGAGGCGTTCGGAGAGTTGGTGTATTTTCCCTTTGAGATGGGACACCTCCCTCTGTAGGTGTTGTCCATTTTTCGCCATCGAAGGTGTGCATTTTTCATGTTTTCATATCCATAACAATTTCATACCCGCGAAAGGTGCACCATAGTGAAAAAAACACCAGCCGCTCGCGGGGTAGGGCATATACGCTCTCTCAGCGCATGAAAGGATGAGGGCTTTGAGGCAACCGCGCAAAGGGATGATAATCACCCTTTAAGCCGACCGGATCTGTCGTACGGATGGTATGGATGATGTCGATAGCTTGCCGATTGTCTTGAAGGGTAAAACCCTCGCCTCGGAGTATCTTTTCATAACTCTGAACGTGCAGATCAGTAAACCCCTTGCTAAATTCAAATTCCTCTTCGCCTATTTTCAGGGAGCGATAAGTGCGCAGCCCCTGTTCGCGGATTTCCTTTGGCAAGGTCTCGTAATTGATGCTCAAAAACCAGCGCACGCGCGCCCGATCAAATTCCAAATACCCCGCAGCGCGATCGTGCGTGTGCACGTGCACGACATTGTGGCGTACTCGACCAAACACCCACCCGAGCATGTCGTAAAAGTGTACGCCAATATTGGTCGCTATACCTCCCGATTTGGTCACATCACCCTTCCAACTGATGTAATACCACTTGCCACGACTGGTGATGTAAGTGAGCTCTACGTCAAAGACTTTGTCTTTGGGCGCCCGCTCGACCATCTCTTTGAGTGCTATCACACTAGGATGCAGGCGCAGCTGTAGAATAGTAAAGACCTTGTGCCCGCTTTCCCTTTCGATCTCTTCGAGCAGCTCCAAATTCCAAGGATTGAGTACGACGGGCTTTTCGCAGATGACATCGGCCCCAATGCGCAAACCAAAGCGTATGTGGGCATCGTGCAGGTAATTGGGCGAACAAATGCTGAGGTAATCCACCGCCTTGCCAAAATGCCTCCGACGCTTTTCCAGGTGCCGATCAAAGCGCTCAAACTCCGTAAAAAAATCCGCCTCGGGAAAATAGCTATCTATGATGCCCACCGAATCAAAGGGATCCATCGCCGCTACCAATGCATTGCCCGTCTCCTTAATGGCACGCATATGTCGCGGTGCCACATATCCCGCCGCTCCAATCAAGGCAAATTCCTTCATCGATCAAGTGTATATCGAATACAAGGGCTTGGTAAAGGGATGCTCCTCCAGCGGCAGCCGCGCAAAGGGATGATAATCGCCTTTCAACCCTAAAGGCTTGGTATTGCGAATGCGATACGTAATATCTATCGACTGTTGGACATCGTCCAGGCCGTATCCCTTCCCCTCCAATATCAACCGATAGTTGTCCGTGTGCAAATCCGTAAAGCCCCCGCTAAATTCAAACTCCTCCGACTCAATCATCAACGACCGATACGTGCGCATACCCTTCTCTCGCACCTCCCGTGGCAGGGTGTTGTAGTTGATACTCATAAACCAACGCACGCGCGCCCGCTCCAACTCCATGTACCCAGCGACGCGATCATGGGTGTGTATGTGCACGACGAGCTTCTTCACCTTGCCAAAGATCCATCCGAGCATGTCGTGAAAGTGAATACCGATGTCTGTGGCAATGCCACCCGACTTGGTCACATCCCCCTTCCAGCTGATGTAAAACCATTTGCCGCGACTGGTGATATAACACAGATCAATGTCGTAAATCTTGTCCTTGGGCCCCTCGTCGACCTTCTTCTTTAGGGCAATGACGTTGGGATGCAGGCGCAATTGCAAGATGCTGTATACCTTACGCCCCGTCTCTCGCTCTACATCGCGCAACAGGTCTAGATTCCACGGATTGAGCACGACAGGCTTTTCACAAATGACATCGGCACCATTGCGCAAGCCAAACCGTATGTGCGCATCGTGCAGGTAGTTTGGCGAACACACACTGACATAGTCCAACCGAATTCCTCGATAGCGCTTTAGCTTCTCAATATGGCGATCAAATCGCTCAAACTCGGTGAAAAAGTCCGCTTCAGGAAAATAACTGTCAATAATGCCCACCGAATCAAAGGGATCCACCGCCGCCAACAAGGTGTTCCCCGTTTCCTTAATGGCCTTCATGTGCCGCGGCGCCACAAAACCGGCTGCCCCAATAAGTGCAAAATTCTTCTTCATCATCGACTGTTTTAACTCAAAAAACGTTTTTTCCCTCTGCAAGGGTGTATCCCCGTGCAAAGGTAGAGATTTCCACTTATTCGATTATGCTTGTCAATAAAATCGCTCACCATTGTGTGCTATAACGCACAAAAATCACCCCCACCAATAGTCCCACTTGCCCATTTTTCCACGCAGTGATCAACTGCGTACACGAAAAAAACTCCGCACTCCATCGACGACGTATTCCAGTGTGTCGTCATCCATTTCCGTGTGAATGGGCAAGGACAGTACCTCTTCACAGAGTCGCTCCGTTATGGGCAAATAGTCGACATCCGTCCATCCCTCAAAGGCCTTCTGCCGATAGAGCGGCACGGGATAGTAAATGTTGGTCGATATGCCGAGGCGCTCCAGATGCGCGCGAAGTGCATCGCGCTGGCCATCCATCACACGCAATGTGTACTGGTGAAATACATGATCACTGCGCGGATCCCTCCAAGGAATGACCAGGCCATCGATATCCCTAAATGCCGCATCGTACGCATCGGCCACGCGGCGTCGACGTGCGATAAAATCGTCTAAGTGTGCCAACTTCACATGGAGCACAGCTGCCTGTATGGCATCCAGACGGCTGTTGACACCCACGATTTCATGGTAATAGCGCTTCTTCTGGCCGTGATTGCGCAACATGCGTAGCTTTTCGGCCAGCGTTGCATCATCGGTATACAACGCTCCGCCATCGCCGTAACATCCGAGGTTTTTCGACGGAAAAAAAGACGTCGTACCTATATTGCCAAAAGCCCCCAGCGACCTCCTCTGCCCATCTCGATCGACATAGCGGGCACCAATAGCCTGTGCATTGTCCTCAACCACGTACAGCCCGTGACGGTCTGCAACTTCCACGATGGCATCCATCTCCGCGCCCTGCCCAAAGAGATGTACGGGCACCACCGCTTTGGTCCGATCGGTAATCGCAGCTTCGACAATTGCACCCGTGAGGTTGAACGTGCGCTCATCGACATCGACCATCACGGGCCGCAAGCGCAATAGGGCAATGACCTCTGCCGTAGCCACATAGGTAAACGCCGGCACAATCACCTCATCGCCGGGCTGCAAATCCAAAGCCATCAAGGCCAGCTGCAACGCATCCGTACCATTGGCACACGATACAACATGCGCCACGCCGAGATACTCGGCCAAGGCCCGTTCGAATCGCTCTACCACCGGCCCTCCAATAAAGCGCGCACTCTCCAACACCTCCGCAATGGCAGCATCGATGTCGGGCCTCAATCGCTCGTACTGACTGACTAAGTCGACCATCGGTATCCTACGAGGCTCACTCATCATCCACACTTTTCGGTGAAGTATCTCTCCGCACCGGCACCCTACCGATGCTCTCGTAGTGAAAGCGCATCTTCTTTATTTCGTCCACGTCGTAAATATTGCGCCCGTCAAAGATGGCCGGCGTGCGCATGAGTTCTAGCATGCGGTTAAAATCAGGCGTCCGAAATACCTGCCACTCCGTCACGATGGCAAGAGCCTCCGCGTCGCGTAAGATTTCATACATATCCGATCCGTAGTGGAGCGCATCTCCGTATACTTTCTCCACATTGGCCATCGCTTCGGGATCGTAGACATGCACCTGCGCGCCTTCGCTGAGGAGAAAGTCGATGAGCTCAAGGGAAGGCGCCTCGCGGATATCATCGGTCTCGGGCTTAAACGACAATCCCCAGATAGCAATCTTCCTGCCCGCCAAAGCCCCACCGAAAAAGGCCTTTATCTTCTGGCCGAGCAGCGACTTCTGCCGGGCATTGACGTCAATGACGGCATCGATGATTTTAAAATCGTAACCCACCTCTCTGGCCATGTGACGCAGTGCCCGTACATCTTTCGGAAAGCAACTGCCACCAAAACCGACGCCGGGAAATAAAAACCGCTTCCCAATGCGACTGTCGCTACCCATGCCGCGACGCACCCAATCGACATTGGCTCCAAGCCGCTCGCAGAGATTGGCGATTTCATTCATAAAACTGATGCGCGTAGCAAGATAGGCATTGGCAGCGTACTTGGTCATCTCCGCACTCCGCTCGTCCATGAACAGTATCGGATTGCCCTGACGGACAAAAGGCGCATACAGCTTCTTCATCAATTGACGAGCCCGCTCCGAGCGCGTGCCAATCACTACGCGATCCGGCCGCATGAAATCGTTGACCGCCACACCTTCGCGTAAAAATTCGGGATTCGACACCACATCGAATTGCGTCTCGTCTACGTATTTCGAAAGCACCTGACGGACTTTCTCCGCTGTACCCACAGGTACCGTGCTCTTGTTGACCACGACCGTATACCCCCGAAGGAGCGGCCCCAGAGTTTCGGCAGCCTGCAATACGTACTTCAAATCCGCCGAGCCATCGCCATCCGAAGGCGTGGGCAAGGCCAAAAAGACAATGTCGGCTTGAGGAATGGCCTCCTCGTACGAGGTGGTAAAGTGCAAGCGCCCCCCGCGAAGATTGCGCC
>JALWKB010000078.1 GCA_026996805.1 Saprospiraceae bacterium
GTGATGATCCATATGAAGAGCGGCTCGTATTTCCAGTGCATGAAATTGCGGATGACCAATATCGATTTGACCAATGCCGTGCCAAAGACCAGCAAGCCGAGCAGGATGATCGACGTCACAAAGTCGCTCAACAGGCTGATAGCAAGCAGTGCGATCAACACAATGATGACGTATTGGTAGTTTGGATGGCCGTGGTAATCGTCAGCAGGGGGCACGACCACTTCGTGTTCTAAGCCGGGTTTGACGTAGGGATTTTTTGCCTCCATAATCGTCTGTTTTTTACTGCATGATATAGAGTAGTGGAAAGAGGAATATCCAGATGAGGTCGACCATGTGCCAGTACAGTGCGACGAGCTCGACACGGTGGAAGTGCTTGTTGTTTTTGACGTAATACATGATAAATCCAATGGCGATCAGTCCGACGAGTACGTGGAGGGCGTGTAATCCGGTCAGGAAGTAGTAGAACGACCAGAAGAGCGCAGCGGCACCTTGTCCCGCCTCGACCAGTTTGGGACTGGTGAAGGTATAGCCGTGGGTGATTTTTTCCGCGTACTCGTACGATTTTACACCCATAAAGATGAGTCCGCATAGTACGGTTAGGGACAGGTAGCGCAGTACTTGGTCTTTGAGTTTTTTGAGGGAGGCTTCGTGGGCTTTAGCGGCGAAATAGCTACTCACCAGGAGCACGAGCGTGTTGAATGCTCCGAGGCTGAGATGGGTTTTGGCTGCTTCGGCGCCCCATTCGGGGTAGCGCAGTCGCAGGAGCAGGTACACGACGATGGCGCTGCCGAAGATGATGAGTTCGCCGGCGATGAGTAGCCACATTGCCAATCGTCCCTGAGGAACGCGTCGTAGAGATACGGTTGTCGATTGCATAGGCTATGCGTTTTGATAAGTGAATGGCTCGATCACGAGGGCAATTTTTCGTTTTGGGGTATAAAATCTTTCTGCTTGCCGTTGACCTGAACGACGCCGAAGGTGTAGGGATCGCGGTACACCTCGGGATACACTTCGAAATTGCCGTGTGGGGGAGGAGAAGGCGCTTGCCATTCGAGGGTATTGGCCTGCCAGGGGTTGTCGGAGCTCACGCGCTTGCCCTTCCACAGGCTGACGATGAAGTTGTACAGCCAGATAAATTGTGTCAGTATCAACAGGATGGCCGAGATGGTCGCTATTTCGCGGAATTGGATGTGCCAATCTTGCATGAGTGTCTCAAAAGCCGTGTAATCAGACATGCGGCGGGGTTGGCCGTTGAGCCCAAGGAAGAAAATGGGAAGCGCAAAGAGCTGAAAGAAGATAAACGTACCCCAGAAGTGCAGCTTGCCGAGGAAGTCGTTGTACATCCTTCCCGTGAATTTGGGAAACCAGTAATAGAAGGCTGCAAAGAAACCGAAGAAGGTGATGGGGAAGAGCGTGTAATGGAAATGCGCCACGACGAAGGAGGTATCGTGTGCATATATATCAAAGGTGTTTGATCCCAGATACAGCCCTGTCAATCCTCCGATGAGGAAGGTGGCCAAAAAGCCGACGGCCCACCACATGGGTAGTTCCAGGCGGATATTGCCGCCAAAGATCGTAGCGACATACGACAGTATAATACCCGCAAAGGGGATGGAGATCAAAATAGTGCCGACGCTGAAGAAGACTGCCATGTAGGGATTGATGCCCGCCACAAACTGGTGGTGCGCCCAAACGACCATTGACAAGACGATGGCTACGATCGAAGCCCAGATGATAAACTTGTAGCCAAAGAGGGGCTTGCGCGAAAAGGTCGGGATGATTTCGCCGATCACACCCAAGGTGGGGAAGAGCAGCACATATACTTCGGGATGACCGAAAAACCAAAACAGATGCTGGAAGAGGATGGGATCCCCTCCGCGATAGGCATCGTAAAAGCCCGTGCCTGCCACTCTGTCGAGCAAGAGCATCAGGGCACCTGCGATGACCGGCCCGACGGAAAACATAAAGGTGACGACGCTAAAGTTCATAAACCACACCAAGATGGGCATGCGCGAAAAGCTCATGCCGCGAGCGCGCTTGTTGATCGTGGTGACCATGAAGTTGATGCCTCCCATGAGCATGGAGGCAAACTCGAGTGCCAAGGCGAGGATGACCAAACTACCTCCCGAAAACAGCGCTTTCCAGAAGTCGGGATTGGTGTTGAGATAGGCGTCGACCGATAGAGGAGGGTAGAGCGTCCATCCGCCGTCGAAGCCACCTCCCGGCACGAAGAGCGAGGCCACAACCACCACTGCACTGAGGAAAAAGACCCAAAACGACAGCATATTGAGGAACGGAAAGGCCATATCGTCGGTGCCGAGCATCGTCGGAATGAGGTAATTGCCTATGGCAGCGACTAGAATGGGCATGGCCACCCAGAAGATCATCAATGCACCGTGGGTGGTGACGAGCATGTTGTACGTGCGCGGGTCGAGCGTGCCCCACAGCGGTATCTCCGCATCGGGATAAGCCAGATGATAGCGGAACACATAGGCGAAAAAACCCGCCACTGCGGCCATGATCAGTCCCACGATGAGGTACTGGGCACCGATGACCTTGTGATCTTGGGAAAAAATGTACTTCGTCCAGAAGCTCTGTGTATGTGTTGCCATAGACGTAGATTTTATTCGTTTGTGCCAGCGTAGAGTTCGTCAAGCCACTGCTGGAAGACTTCTTCCGATTCTACCATGATGAAATTGCGCATCTTGGAGTGGAGTACACCACAGAGTTCGGCGCAGATGATCTCATATTTGCCGGGGCGATGAAATTGTACCCATTTGGTGATGGTGCGCCCCGGGATGGCGTCGTACTTAAAGCGCGCCTCTTTGAGAAACACGCTGTGGATGACATCGACGGAGCGGATGTCGAAGACGACGTTTTTGTGGATGGGCACGTGTATGGTGCTGTTGGGCTCGTTGATGATGACATCGTCAGCAGTATAGAGCTTACCATCGGGCCCGGGATAGGTGAAGATCCAGTTCCACTGGCGGCCAGTGATGGCGATGTGCAGGTCTTTTTCCTCCGGGACGGTCTGCATCATTTTGTCCCAAGTGTCGTGTTCGTCGTACAATACGTAGAAATCGGCAAAGGCGAGGAGCGCCATACCCAAGGCAACCCAGCGAAATTCCCTAAACGTATTGCCGCGAAAGGTCATGGGCTTACGCTGCGGCGAATAGCGAAAGCGTATGAGGGCGTAAATCAATATACCGATGGTAATGAAAAACCCCAATCCCGCAAAGAGGGTGATCAACCAGAAGAGTTTGTCCATTTCATGGGCATACGTACTTACAGCTTCTGGAAAGATATTCATACCGCAAAGAGTTTTATTCTACCTGGATTCATCCCCAACATCCCCTCCTGGTCGCAATCCCCCACAATGCCCTATAGGGCATACCAGCAGCAAAGGTATTTGCAGCACGAAGCAGGATCAATGATGGATGTCATCGAAAAAGATGATTATCGTCAGGAGTATCCTTTGACCTGTCAAAAGATGATTTTTGCATGAAATCGTGCGTCAGGGGGAGGGGGCATCAGGCTTTAGTGGTATTGACCTGTTTCATAGCGTGGTCGAGGCCTTGGAAAACAAACCACTCGACGGCCATTGAGGCGCGTTTGACGATGTCGGGGAGGGCTTTGCGTTCCTCCTCGTCCCAGCTGCCGAGCACAAAGTCGGATAGGGTCATAAAGGGCTTTTTGGGGCCGATGCCGATGCGCAGGCGGGGGAATGCTTTGGTGCCCAGCGTGGCGATGATGTGTTTGAGGCCGTTGTGTCCGCCGTCGCCTCCAGCGGGTTTGAGGCGCAGCTGTCCGAAGGGCAACTGGACGTCGTCGGAGATGACGAGGAGGCGTTCGGGGGGGATGCGGAGCTTGTGCAGCCAGTGTTGTACGGCTAAGCCGCTGCGGTTCATGTAGGTATGGGGCTTGAGCAGCCAGAGTTTTCTACCTCGATAGGTACAGGCTGCCATTTCACCGTAGCGCTCTTCGTGCCATATGCATTGGTGGGTGTGTGCAAAGTGGTCGACGACGAGAAATCCGATGTTGTGGCGCGTGTCGGTGTATGCACTTCCGGGATTGCCGAGACCTGTGATGAGGTATTTCATAGCATCTCCTTTGTCTGCAGGGCTTGTGGAGTGATTGGCGATCCACGATTTTATACCCTCGAGCCAGTCGAACCATTTCATACTGCAAAAGTAGGCCGAAATGCGTACGGGGTGCGATAGTGGCTGGTGTTTTTCACGATTGGGGGACGAGGCCTTCGGGCAGGCGCATGCACAGGCGGTGGGCATCGCGGTCGAGCTGGACGATCCATTCGTCGACGAAGGGGACGAGAAAGACTTCTCCGCGCAGGTCTTCGACGAAGAGCATGAGTTGTTGGGGGTATTGCTCTACTTTTTGGATGTAGCCGAGCGTCTGGCCGTTGGGGTCGCAGAGGGCGTAGCCGGGAAGGAATTTTTCTGGGCGCCATCCCGTGTGGAGCGCTTTGGGGGCGAGGGCTTCTTCGACCCATAGGGGCGTGTTGCCGAAGGGATGGGCTGCTTCGGGGGTGTCGATGGATTTGAGCTTGAGTCGGTAATCGTCGCCATGGGGGTGTATCCACTCGACGCGAAAGGGAACGGCCAAGCCGTGTATTTCGACAAAGACGAAGCGGAGCGATGGGATGAGCGGGACAAATTCGGGCTCGAAGCGCACTTTGAGTTCGCCGCGTCGACCGATGGCCTTCTGGATGTAGCCGATCTCTGCCAGGGGTAGATGGCTCTTCACGGTATGAAGTATTGGATCAGATGCATTTCGAGGATAAAGCCTTCGTCGGCGCGCTCGAAGATGGGCGCGTCGCTGGTGTCGAAGTCTTCGTCGTCGAGGATGATCCACCGCTTCCACACCAGGCCGATGTGTTTGGCATATTTGGATTGTGCCCAGCGATAGAGGGGCCCGTCGACGCCGGCGATCTCTTCGGGGTCGGCTTCCTGGACGTGTACGACGCTATCGTATGCGGTGGAGCCCACGGTATCGGTGCGCGGGTTGGTCAAG
The DNA here is from genome assembly GCA_026996805.1 of Saprospiraceae bacterium. Taxonomy (GTDB): domain Bacteria; phylum Bacteroidota; class Bacteroidia; order Chitinophagales; family Saprospiraceae; genus S141-43. The sequence continues at coordinate 5,029 of JALWKB010000078.1, forward strand.
TATCGGTATTTCCAGCCGGCAAAGGCCAGCTCGAGCGCCTGGTTGCGCACGTAATAGGTCTCGTTGCGATAGATGGCGGCGTTGCCCTCCCAGCTTCGGTCTTTGCGTACGGGAAAGGCGAGCTTTTGGAAGAGCAGATTGCCCTCGTTGATGAAGAGGCCTTCGCGATTGGAGGCGATCCACCACGGAGGTAGTGCGTGCCACGTGCTGTCGTCGAGCCTTCGGTATTGGCGCAGCAGCCAGAAGGCGACCATGTCGTCGGAGACGAAGGCCGTGTCGCCAACGGTCCACCGCTCGAT
>JALWKB010000079.1 GCA_026996805.1 Saprospiraceae bacterium
AGAAACTGGTAGTAATTCATCACCTTGCTCTTAAGTGGCGTGTAAAGTACACATTTAATTCTGGGAATTGCTCTTTGAGGAGCACGATTTCATGCTGTGTCAAACGCCTTCCCTTAAAGTAAGGGAAAATTTTCCATCGGGAAGGGTATTTTGGATACAGGGATTGCAGTTTTTTCAGCCACGATCGCGCCGATTCGTATGAGTGAAACATACCGATGAGGGCATCGGGTTTTGGAGTGTTGCCGATGCGTTCGATGAGTCCGTAATTGGAAGCGTGAACGAGCCTGGCAAGATGGGCGTCTTGGGTATGCGGCGGCAGGGCAATCTTGAAGTAAGGCTGCGACATTTGATCAATGGGTGTCGCCCCATTGTCGTGCGACATCGCAACCTCCGTCGGTGGTGGATAGAGATACCACTCGATAAGTGCTACTGCAGTGTCTGGCTCTGTTGAGCTCTGGGTGGGTGGTTTGTCCTTATAGAGATGACGACTTCCGAATCCCTGTGTGATGATACTGCTGTCAGGAATACCGCGCTCGTTTAAATACTCGCGAATGCGCTCGGCGATTTGGAATGATCGTCGTTGGTTGTCGACCTCGTCGTCTTGGCTGTAGACATAGCTGCGGACATAGATGCGCGTATGGGGATATCGTTGTAAGAGAATGATTAAGGTATTCAGCTGTGCAACAAAGGGGCTGTCGCTGACGATGTTCGTGCTTTTTAGAGGGACGGGTACGAGGGACAAGGTATTTTGAGTTGCGGAGGGTTTATCACCTTGTGGCATGGGCAAGGAATCGGTCGGGGCAGCTCGTGCCACGAAGAGCGGTATGATGGGGGGCTGCTCAACGGCGAATTGGGGTTCGTTGAAGAGGATTTTATAGAGGTCTAAGCCGCCGAATGCAGAGGGGCGGTTGGAGGTGAGGGAGGCGGTGAGTCCGTCGTCGTAGAGGCGGAAATACAGGTCGTCGGCAGTGCTGTTGACGGGCATGGCCAGGTGTTGGACGGGTCCCCAGGAGGATTGTCGAGCGTCAAAGTCGACTCGAAATACATCCAGATGGCCGTAGCTTTCCCGCCGGTTGGAGGAGAAGTACAGCTGTCCGCTTTTGGCGTGATAGTACGGGGTGATCTCATCCATAGGCGTGTTGATAGGAGGGCCTAAATTAATGGGCTTCGACCACTGATCCCCTTGCTTTCGCATCATATAGAGATCGTATCCGCCGTAGCCTCCCGGTATGTCGGAGGCGTAGATTATGAGCGAGTCACCGATTACGCTGAGGCCTTTTTGGGCATGAAATCCCGGCGGATGTGTGCCCATGGTGCTGTGCACGGAGTCCTGCAGTTGGTCGTAGGGCAGGCGATAGATAGCCCCCTGACGCGGGGTGTGTCCTTTATAGTACCACAGTACGGTGCCGTCGGCGGCGATGTCGAGGAGGGCAAGCCATTGCGGTTGGTAGTCGAAATACGGTGTGAGCGGTTGGACGACGGGCTTTTGGTGATTGTTGTGGCCTTCACTGTAGAGAATGGCGTATTGACGCTTGGGGGGGTGGGGGTGGTGGCGTAGGGCTTGTGGCGGACGGGCTCGCGTGAAGTACCAGCGCAGGGTGTACGGTGAGAGGATGCTGCCCCACTCGTCAAAGGGGCTGTTGGCGGGACTGTCGAGTGGTTGAATCAAGGCGACGGGAGGAGCCTCCAAGGCCCAAAGGGCATTTTCGGACCAGATGAGCAGTTGCTCGGCTTTTAAGCGCAATGAATCGGCGAGCTTTTCCTTGCGCAGAAGTTGTTTTAAGAGGGGAATGGCCTTTTGTGGTTTGGAGTTGATCAAATAGGCATCTGCCAGATACAACAGCGCTCTGTCAGAGAGGCCTTTGTTGCCCTCAGCATCTATCAAGAGCCATTGCACGACGCTGTCGGGTCTACCGTAGCGCAATGCTACTGCGGATCCTTCTTCGGCTGTACGCGTGTTTTTAGGATCATGGCGTATGGCAATGCTGTAATTGCGCAGGGCTTGTGCCGGGTTGGAATGGCTCGTCGAGCGGGCCTTGCGCAAAAAGGGATCTTGGGAGGCACAGCTATTGAGCAGGTAGAGGCTCATCATGCCGATGGCAAGGCGCAGCACGGTGGAATGGCGGTGCATGCATTTAAACTGCTTGGTCAGTATTGAAATGTTCGAGGTAATGTTTTACCCTGTTGGCGAACGAGCCGCCGAGGTAGCCGTCGATGACGCGATGGTCGTACGACAGGCAGAGGAACATTTTATACCGTATGCCGATGGTATCTCCTTCGGGAGTTTCGATGACGGCGGGTACTTTGCGGATCAATCCCGTACCTAAGATGGCGGTTTGCGGCGGATTGATGATAGGTGTGCCGCAGAGGTCCCCGTACGATCCCACGTTGGTGATGGTGAAGGTGCCGCCTTGGATGTCGTCGGGCTGGAGCTTGCCTGCACGGGCCTTAGTGGCGAGGTCGTTGACGCGGTGGGCAAGGCCGACGAGATTGAGCTGGTCGGCATCTTTGATGACGGGTACGATGAGATTGCCATCGGGCAAGGCCGTGGCCATGCCGATGTGTATGCGCTTGTGGATAATGATCTTGTTGCCATCGATCGACGAGTTGATGCGCGGGAAATCACGCAGCGCCTGGGCCGTGGCTTGGAAGAAGATAGGTGTAAAGGTCAACTTCACACCGTACTTCTTCTGGAATTGATCTTTGATCGCTTGTCGCCACTTCCAGATTTTTGTGACGTCGACCTCTACGAAGGAAGTCACCCGGGGAATGGTATGCCAGGATTCTGACATGTGCTTGGCGATGAGCTGGCGCATACGGTCCATTTCGATGATTTCCACATCGCCGTTGTACGACTGGACTGTGGCAAGCTCTTGGTCTGCAGGCGTTGCTTGAACGGAGGGCTGCGCCTGCGGTGTTGGAGATGGTGCGGAAGGTGTGGGTTCGACTTTGGTCGGTGGGGTCTGTACAGCTTGTTTCTTTTGTTCGAGGTACTGCAAGATATCTTTTTTGGTGACCCTGCCCCCCTTGCCGGTGCCGGTGATGCGCTCAAGCTCTTCCAGCGAGATACCCTCTTTGGTGGCGATATTGCGCACCAGGGGTGAATAAAATCGCCCACTGGGACCGCGCTTGGGTATCTTGCCCCCTTCTGCGGTGGTGGCAACAGTGGGTTGCTCGACGACTTCTGCTTGTGTCGGTGTTGGGCTTACTTCGGGTGAGGTGGCTACGGGTGTTTCGGAGATGGGCGTTTCTTCCTCGGCTACCTCGCTCTCTATGATGGCAATGACCGCCCCCACGGGTACCACATCGCCCTCTTTGTACCGCGTTTCTACCAAGGTGCCCGACACGGGTGCTGGCACCTCGGAATCGACCTTGTCGGTGGCAATTTCGAGCAAGGTCTCATCGGCTTCCACCTTGTCGCCCGGCTTTTTAAGCCACTTCAATATGGTCGCCTCAATAATGCTCTCACCCAATTTGGGAAGTACGACTTCTACTTTCGACATGACCTTCGATGATTTAAATCGATGGGTAAAGTTACAGCATTTCTACATGATGGTCGAAGGGAGGCGCACGTGCTTTGTGCAATGACTAAGTATTTTATGGGGATAATCCCAATAGGCATCTGGTATCTCAGGTGTCTTATGGCGCAGTGGTCGTACCTTCGCAGTCGACGCACAAAGCTGAAGAGACGCAATGGATGCGAAGTATGAAATCGTAGATCACTATATCCGCGCAGCTCTGCGCGAAGATGTCGGCACGGGAGACGTGACGACAGAAGCCATTATTCCACCGTCTTTGCATGCCAGAGGCTGGTGGATTGCAAAGGAGGAAGGCGTGGTGGCAGGTGTCGCTTTTGCCGAACAGTTCTGGAAGACGATCGATGCAAGCGCCATCGTCGAACCACGTGTACGCGACGGTGATGCAATAAGCTCGGGCACGGTGATCATGGGCGTCCGTAGTCGTGCCCAAACACTCCTGACAGGGGAGCGGACCATGCTCAACGTCGTGCAGTACATGAGTGGCATCGCCACCAACGTACGTCGCATGGTCGATGCCATACGCGATACGGAAGCTGTCTTGCTCGATACGCGGAAAGTATTGCCCATGCATCGCACATTGGCCAAGTGGGCCGTACGCATCGGCGGAGGACAAAACTACCGCATGGGTCTGTACGACCGCTATTTTATCAAAAACAACCACATCGACCTCTGTGGTGGTATCCGACGAGCCATCGAAGCGGTACATCGCCATAGGACGCGCACGGGATCGCAGCTTCCCATCACTATCGAAGTGCGCAACTTCAATGAGCTGGAAGAAGTACTACAATGCGGTGGGGTCGATCGCATTTTGTTCGACAATTTCGACCCGCCGGCATTGCGGCAAGCCATCCAACTCGTCGACGGACGCTTCGAAACAGAGGCATCCGGAGGTATCCACCTGGGGAATGTGCGCGCATATGCCCTCACGGGCGTGGATTACATTTCATCCGGAAGCCTGACCCATTCCGTCCAGGCGCTGGATATGCATTTCCGCATTGAGATATCCTAATGCCGCCCTTACCCAGTGCCTCAACGGCACTGAACGCCCTTATCCAAGCGCATGGTGCTCGAGCTCCTCATCACCGCGGAGGAATCACGATTTTCTTTGCCTCATACTGTGTGGATTCCGCAAGGGGTCGAATAATGTAAATACCTCCCGTTAAGCTCCCGACATTGAGCGTGGCATCTTTGACGCCGTCGAGGAAATAGGTGCAAACCTTTTTCCCTCGGATGTCTGAAAGGATTACCCGACCGGTAAAGGGCGTATGGAACGACAGGCGTATCACTCGATGGCGTATGGGATTTTCCAGAATTTGGTACGCTGCGGATCTTATCGACGGTTTATCCGATGTAGTGGTCGTCAAGTCGAGGTCCCTTCCGTCGATGCGTATGAGATTAATTTGCCGAAAGTCAGGGTTTTGGGAGTCTTTGCTGACCTCGTGAAAGACGCGACATACGAGGATGATGTCGCCATCGTCCAGCGCGTGTACGCTTTCCAGCCTTACAATGGGCGTCAGCATCTCCAAGATGCGTAAATGGGTAATATTTCCCTGGAAGTCCGCCTTGTAAAACATCATCCGGGATGGATTCTTCGTTGTGACCACGTATAGATAAGCCTGTTCTGTCTTCAGTCGGGTAAACCGCGTGCGGGATGTATTAAAACTGGATATCCACGGGATTTTTCCGATGAGATTCCACTGGCTATCAAAGAGCAGGTTGCTGTTATCGGTTGGAGAATTGCCATCAACGCGTAAAACATTGTAGATATCTCCGTCTTTTGAATGGAGCAAAAACTTCAGGGCCGGCGCTACTTTATCCTTGAGATCAACGGTGCGGACGCGATTCCACCCGGCGTCGTAATAATGCGCCTGCAACAAAAAGGAGTCTTTTATAAGGCGGCCACTGTCGAATTTGATATTGTGAAACAGTACAAGAAACGTGTCCGGGTGAATGCGGATAATATTACTGCTCGAAGCTCTTGAATATATTGCTTCTGGCGCTATATAAGTCGTATCGCGTACGGTGGTGCCTTCTTCTTCCATTAGGGTGTAATCAAACTTTACACTTCCATCATTAAAGATATATAAATAATTATTCGCATATACCGGGAATATTCGTACGGCAGGCCATTTGGGCACCCAAGTTATTCGTGCTACGGTGCTGTCCCTTTTATCACCGTAGCGATGGTCAATGAGCACCCCGGTGGTGCCGTCGTAGGCCCGTCGCATGAAAGTTCCTTCCGTCCATAAATGAAATATTGGTGTTTGGGTCGCGCGGAATCCCAACACCACGACATTGCCCTCCTCATCGAGATATTGCTCCTGGGGCAGTTCGCGCTCGTCCGAGGTGCGTAGATCAAAGGGGGCCGACCAAAGGGTCTTTCCCGTGGCGAGATCCACTTTTTCAACCAATCCGCCCTGCCATCTTTCCTTGTGGTTGATATAGGTCTTATAAATGGCATCATCCGTGATAATGGTCTGGTAAATGGAGCTGTAAATATGATGTACGCCGTTGTACCCCGGCACACCAATATAGGATGAGTCGACGACAATGTGCACCCACTTCGGAGTGTAGTCCACAAAACGGATGGCGTGCTCTTCGATCTGAGCGCTAAGCTGAAGGGAGGAGGCCATCCACCAGATAAGCAGGACTCTTTTCATGCTTTTTTCGATTTAATACAGTAAGCCATATCTCTTAAGGCGATCGCAGTAATGCTTAAAAATAATACACATTGCAAAGCCCAAAGCATGGAAACTCTATGTATCCACTCTTACACTTTGCGCTTGTCTCTGTGCAATTGCCACCAACTGGTTCCACAACAGATTCCTTTTTCACTACCTTTTGCTGGTTGTCATCCCAGCAGTATTGTGTGGTTTTTCGACAACACAAAGAACCACATGGTATAGAGTACCACCAATTAGATTCTAAAGACCCCCCATTAAAAGGGAAGGAAATAAACCTTACACACCATTTAACACATGTCTTTTCATAGAATTCAGTATATGCAAAATAGTCTTTGTTGTTACAATCAAATACCGTTTTAAAAGTAGTAACATACCTTTCCATTTCCATCCACTCCACTGCATCACGTGCCTTTTTTCTGAACTTAATCATTTCACCTTTTAAAGTAGCAGTGTCACCATTATCTGCAAGTGTTTTCCACGCTAAAAGGAGTGAATCACATCCCCCGTCATCGTGGGGCACAGCGTGAAAATTGTCAAACACGACATACGCCACAATTACATTATTTGCGTCGCTAAAGCATACCCATAAATCATAAGTGACCTTTGCTTTACAGGAGTCACATCCAATATCGATTATTGTATCCTTTTGCTCTACGAACAGGCAAGTGTCTTTGGATGTATTGTCGAAGCATGGGTTGGAGGAAGCTGTTGTACCTGATTTGATGCCATAGTGCCGCACTGTTTCTGATAAAAGTTGATCTATTTTTAGTTTTTCCTGTGAAGGTGATACCTGCACGAACTGTTCTTTGCCGTTGACATTGGGGTGTTTTTGGCATTGCCACAATGCAAGTAGCGCAAACAAGGAAAAAACTACAAGTTTGCGTATTGTACCATTAACCTTAGTTTTGTGGGGGGGGGGGTGAAAAGCGAATTCATAGTTTTCATATCTGATGGTTTTTTAGTTTGTTAATCAGCTCATGTATACTTTTCCCGATTAGTGAGAGTTCGATTTACGGGCAAAGGTAATAAAAAAAATTATAATCAAAGTAGAGCATCTAAATTTTGCCCTATTGCAAGTGGAAATTAGCGTTGTTTTTTCCATTCAGAAAGAGCAAGGTGATAGCAAAGGGTATTCGTAGCTAATAGCAATGCAATTCCTATTGCGTGCGGATGGCAAGTACACCAGGGGTTTTAAGATTTTTTAATCCCTGTGCCAGCAGGTGGGTTGCGATGTTTTCACTGCACAGGTTGCGGTATCTCTCGGTTCGCTGCGCTTCGGTGAAGCGCAGCATTCGATGCAGATGTGTTTAGGGCTTATACAATGCCATATGGGATTACCTTTCGCCATTGGAGCATTTTTGTTTTTCGTGTCCAGAGAGCACGGTTACTTAATTTAATATAGAGTACGCGGTTAGACTGCATTGCACGCTGTGTCGACCAATGGTGTAAAATTGTATTGTCTAATAGTATCAAACGTGGATGTATTGGGGGTTTGGATGGCTAAATATCGGTTTGTCAAAGCTGCGGGGTCGGCTTTGCAGCGGTATTTTATGGCAAAAATTCCGTACAGGTGTTTATACACATCTTTATCTCGCATAGCCTTGCATTAAAATAGGGAGGTTGCAAAAGCAATCCCATATAGTGATCATGGCATGGGTTTTGGGCTATTCCCGAAAGGCGGTATATCTGCGTTTTTAGGAGTGCGTTAAATACCATCCAGCTCTATGAAAATCATCTGTATCGGACGCAATTACGCCAAACACGCCCGCGAGTTGGGCAACGAAGTACCCGATCGGCCCGTGGTTTTCCTCAAGCCATCGACGGCCTTGCTCATAAAAGATCGGCCGCTGTACTATCCGGACTTTACGGAAGAGCTGCACTACGAAGGCGAGCTCGTATTGCGCATCTCAAGGCTTGGCAAGTGCATCGATCCGCGTTTTGCGCATCGCTATTACGATGCCGTGACGGTGGGCATTGATTTTACGGCGCGGGATCTACAGCGTGTACTCAAGAGCAAGGGGCTGCCGTGGGAAATCGCCAAAGGCTGGGATCACTCTGCAGCAATAGGCCGATGGATACCGATCGAAGAAATCCAGCTGCCTCCCGACCAGTGGCATTTCGAGCTCCGCAAAAACGATACAGTCGTCCAGCAGGCTCAATTATCCGACATGCTGTGGGATATCCCGGCGCTTATTAGCTATGTGTCGCAGTATTTTACCTTGCACATAGGAGACATGCTCTTTACGGGCACCCCTCCAGGGGTAGGGCCCGTCCAGATAGGAGATGTCTTGGAAGGGTATTTTCTCGGACGGCGCGTGATACACACGGAGATAAAATAAAGCAAATCCGGCGCTTCCACCGGATTTGCTCCTTAGATCAAGACTAAGTACAGGTTGATAACGAAGCTAAGTTAGATATGTGTCGTGCACATATTCTTCCAAAATTGTACGAGTTGTAGCACTTTTTCGACCAACGCACCATTTTATGTAACGAATGGTCGAATTGTGGAGGGGAGGTTTAAAGTGCAAAAAATCGTGCCAAACAGTATCAGTAGACCTTTTCATACGCAGGATTGAATACCCATCGACTCCATTTGCGGTTGTAGGTGTGCACGCGGTGCACGGTGTCACCGCGGAGGTCGACGACGGGATAGCCTCTATTGATCCATTCGAAGATGCTGCCGTAGAGGTTGTATACGCGTCGATAGCCCATTTGGCGCAGTTGCTCGCCGATTTTTTCGCTGCGATAGCCGATGGAGCAGTAGACGATGACTTTGCTGTCTTTGGGTATGTGGTCCAAAACGGCTTTGTCTATGCGGGGATAACCAATGTACTGCGCGTGGGGAATGCGGCTGACTTCGTATTCGTCCCTTGCGCGCGCGTCGAGTATGTAGATGTCTTTCACGTCGCTGTCAATAAAGCGATACAAGCTGTCTACGTCGATCACGGGGACGGAAAAATCGAGGTATTTCCGCACCACCTGATCAAAAGCCCTGTCTTCTATACGCGCTTTGGTGTGAAATGGTTGGGCATGGAGAGAAAAAAAATGTGGCATCGACAGCAGGAGCCACCAGAGGGACTGAAAACGCAGGGTCATCGTTCATGGGTTTGTCGCTATTGTAACGATGCATGGAAATTTTTTCATATGTAAGGATGGACGAGGGAGCTACTCCTTTGGAGGAAAGAAGGATGGATTACGGCCGAGACTTGTTGCGGCTGAGCTTTAGTACACTTTCGAAGAGCAGTCGGGCCGTAGCCGGATTGGTGGCCAGTGGGACGTCGTGTACATCGCACAGCCGCATGAGCATGAAGATGTCCGGTTCGTGGGGGTGCTTGTCCAAGGGGTCGCGAAAGAAGATGACCATGTGGGTCTTGCCTTCGACGACGCGCGCCGCAATTTGCGCATCCCCTCCGTAGGGTCCGGACTTGACACATTGCACTTCCAGGCCGCTCTCTTTGATGTATCGCCCGGTGTTGCCCGTGGCAATCAGCCGAATGTTTTTGCGCTTGAGCAAGTGGTGGTACTGCATGATGAAGCGCACCATTTCGGGCTTTTTACCATCGTGGGCTACGAGAGCAATCTCGTATTGATGGGCATGGTCCATGGCATTACAATTTATAGGCAAATGTATAAAAAGAGGTGCTCTTGATACCTGGACTTTTTTAAAACAATTTCGTCGGGATAAAACTCTTCGTTTTAATGTTGTAGGTTGACCAGGCTTGCGTCTTCGACGAGGATCTTGTAGTAATACCCTGCTCCAAAGTCGCGGTCGAGCTTGACGATGCCTTTAAAGGTGGCTATGTGGCCTGGGGGAGCGAAGTCTTTTGACGTGACGACCAGGTCGAAGTTTTTCATCGTACCGTCGTTGAGGTGGATCCAATTGCGGCCCATGATGTTGGGGTTGACCTTGGTCACTACACCGGATATTTGCACTTCGGTGTCGGCGTATTGTTTGGGATTGTTGACGATGTCGACAATAGCTGTAGAGCCTTTGATGCGAATGGGCGATGTAGGGGGTGCGATGGCGGCGGCTGCACCCTCTGTGGCTGCCTTTTTCGGCTGGCGCGACGTCTGTGCACCTTCGGAGGGAGCTCCCGCCATCGTCATCGGATGATCAGCCGGTACAATGGTCGATACGAGATAGAGCGTGTCGAATGTGCGGTTGTACTCCGTGCTGTGGAAGCCGAGCTTGAGGAGTCCGCCTTTGAAAAAGTAGCGCTTGCCCTTTTCCACCTCTTGCTTGCGCGTGGCGATCCAATAGTCCTTCTTTCCCTCGCGGACACGCAAATAGACATAGCGATCGGTAGGCAACACTTCCTCGACTGTCACCTGATGGATGTCTCCGCTCACCGCACTCGCCTTTGGAGCGCTACCTTGCGAAAGAATGACGGAATTGGATGGTTGAAATCCCGTTGGCGCCTTCGCCCCTGCATTGTCCACCGCTTCGACGACCTTGGGGCGACTGTTGCATGCGATCGTGAGAAGTGTTATAAAAACAAGGTAGTAGTACGATTTCATACTTATAAAATTTACTGTTTTATACGGTAACAAAAATAAAAAACGGTTGTTGCTGCAGGCCATCAACGCTGTATCCGTATGCGTTTCGTCAGGCGAAGATAATACCGGAATTGGCGGTAGGTGGTATGTTGCGTCCCTTCGACGTAACAAGTGAGCTCGCCGAGGGCGTACAGCGGGATCGACCAACCCGTGCCGACGACCCACGAGCGGTGGGTGTAGACTAAGCGCCGAAAGCGGTAGTCAACACTGCGAAAGTAGAGCTGCCAGGACCACCGTGAACGAAAGAGCGGCTGCCGATAGTTGACCGTATGGCCGCGCATGCGCAGATAGGCAGAATAGCTGTCGGTGAAGGTATAACTCAAGCGGCCATGCAGCCATGGCACTCGAGGTATGGCAATGTGCGCAGAGTAACGCGTTGCCGTCCCCTCGCGATGCGTGCGATGGGAGTACCCCAGCGCAAGGCGCAGGAAGGGCCACGATGCGTTCGTGCGCGCGTACAGACCCTGCACAGACGTATGGCGCTCGACAAAATCATCCAACAGGTCTTCATACGAATAGAGGTAGAGGGGCCTTGTACGGCGAAAAGCACCTACCGACGCCCTCAGCCACCGAAATGGACGGTAGCGGATGTCGAACTGAGCATTGGTGAAGTAGGGACGATCGATGCGCGTGCCGTTGTGAGACTGAGGAGCATCTATGGTTCCCCTGAGGCGGATTCTCCAAGTCTTTGAGGGTATAAAATGGTGCGTGAAGGAGAAATACCTTCGATCCAGCTGACCGCCGTAGCGCGTGTCCATCCAACCGATGGAAGTCGTCGACGCGATGTTGTGGCTGCGCCACTGGTGTTTGAAGTATGCGCCGTAGCTGTGGTGCTGACTGCTCCAACCAAAATCCAACGGCGAGGCGTGAAATCCCGCCGTAAGACCAAAGGTCCACTGCCCATGACGCTCTTCGACTGCGATGCCGTCGATGGGACCGGCATCTCCCTGCCAGATGCGCAAATTGCGCCCAAGGTAAATAGACGTCGAAGCCCAAGGATTATAATGCAGCGCGAGGTGATGGATGCGTAGAGCTCTCAAATCCGAGGAATACCCCCGTGGATGCCGGTAGTAGAGCTGCACATCGAGGCCCATGGGTAAGTGTAGGGGGTGCTCTACGGCAAGAGCGAGGCGATAGCTGTACATGTGTCGCCACGCATCAGCGAGCGTGCTGTACTGTGCATCGTCGGTTAAGCTGTGCCGCATAGACAGCGAAAACGCTCGCCGCCGCTTTGGAGCAAAGTGCTCCTCTTGTGACGACAGGTGCTCAGTGCTGAGTGCGTTACTATCGCGCCTTGGAGGGGAAGAGGGAGCCATCGGTTGGAAGAAAGGTATAAAATAGTAAACGGTATCCCCCACCTGCAGCTGACAAGACCCTGTGGCGCGCGTGAGACACGACATGCTCGAAGATCGGAGTACGACCAAACAGGGAGTAGATGCCTTCCAGAGCGTGTCCCCCGTTTGGATGGTCGAGGGTGCGGAAAGGCGTACGTAGACGTGCTTTGAGGTGATATGCGTCACAGTAGCGTACTGCACATCTCCACGGTGCTGTGCATACAGTGCGGAGCACAGGCCGAGGATGAGGAATACGAGCATCCACGATTTAATGAAGTACATTGCTTTTTCACCTTCGCCTGTGTACATATGGTGGGTTGTGGATTTAATCGGGGTCTGGATGACACTCCAGACAAGCGCGACTTTCGTATCGGTAGTTTTTTACGTCGTCGTGTTCGTCGGCTAAGTCGTCGGGATCGCTGTGTTCGTGGCAATCGATACAGCTGAAGACTTTGAAATCATCGCGGTCGATATGGCAGTCGTGACAGGAAGACCACTCGCCCTTGTGTTCGCCGCGGAAGATGGGGAAGTAATCGCCGTCGTGCGCGCGGTATTTGCGGGTGGGCCATCCGGGCTCTATGCTGTGACAGAGGGCGCAGTCGGTGGGAAAGTTGCGCGCTAAGTGATTGATCTCGTCGAGGTCTTTGCGCTCGTCATCGTGACAGCTCATGCAGGCACTCGAGATGTCGGAAAAATTGGGTACTTGGTGGCATTGGGTACAGTCTGGTATGTCGTGAGCCCCTGTGAGCGGGAAGAAGAAGTGGTTGCTCCCGTCGATGGTCCATCCCGGGGTTTCGATGTTATGGCAGTCCATGCAGTTGGTGGAGTACTGCAGCTCGACGTGGTTGGGCGATGTGGTGGCGAGATAGTCTTGCCGATGACAGGCAATGCACTCGTTGCCTATGGGATCGAAGCGCAAATGGGTCTGTGATTGATGGCATGCCGCGCAATCTTCGACGGCATGGACCCCGGTAAGGGCAAACCCTGCGCGCTCGTGTAAAGTGGTGACATCGTCGATCAGCCAAGAGCGCGTGTCGTGACAAGCGGCACAGTCTGCTACAGTGGTCATCTGATGGACATCGCGGTGGCAGTCGATGCACTCCTTGCCCCGCTCATCGGCAAACACCAGAGATGCATGACAGGCCCTGCAGTCGATCTCGCGGTGCTGACCCGTTAGATCAAAGCCCGTCACCTGATGGAGGAACATGCTGTCGGTGTCTTCGCCCTTGCGCAATGCACGCAAGTAAGCTAAGCTGCGCTCTTGCCAGTACGATGGCGTAATCGTCCAACTCTCCGTATGGTGACAGAGCCGACAGTCCATCGCAAAATCCTCCCCATGTGGATGCTGGCTATAGGCCCAATTGACACAAACAATATGTAGAAGGAGTATAAACAAGCATCGAATACAGAAAGGCCCCTCTATCATCCAGTGAAGCGTTATGTACCGCGACAGACGCACGATATTGCAACAACGCATGGAATGCATTATTTGGTATCCACAAAGGAGGGGGTAAGGTCGTGCTTCGAATCGAAGCATTTGGCTGACGGTACACCTTCCACAGTTGATCACGGTGCCCGAAGCGTTTTTGAGCGAAGTACAAGATGAACGGAGTCAATGAAAGCACACTCCCCCTGTGCTGAAGACGTACAAGGAGCGTACATTTCAGGTGGGAGAAAAAAATTAGCGACCCCTGTACTGCATTGAAATTTAGGCCATTGGGCGAAAAGTAGATAAAAAATGCACTGAAATCGCTGATTTGAGTAAAAAATTATGCGGATCATGGGGAAAATGGGGGGAAGATGATTAATGCGGTGGTTGAAAAAAAATTTTCAAAATTGGTTTGTGTATTTGAAAAAGTTTGTATCTTTGTAGCGTGAGGTTGAAATGGTGAGCAATGCTGATGAGTAGGAAGAAATAAATCATTAACCCTAAAATTTTTGAATCATGAGAACTAGAACACTTAGCATGAGCGTTTACCGAGCGTTTACCGAGCGTTTACCGAGCGTTTACCGAGCGTTTACCGAGCGTTTACCGAGCGTTTACCGAGCGTTTACCGAGCGTTTACCGAGCGTTTACCGAGCGTTAGAGTAGCCTTTGTACTATCCGGCCTATTGATAATAGGCGACGCGCTATTGGGGCAGGTTGAGTGTAACACCCCGGACGGCAGCACACAGCCTTACAATCCGGTGACGTGTGATGGGAAGATACGCGCTTTCGACGAGGACGATTTGAAGGGATCCTTGCCGACGTTTGTGGTGAAAGTGGCGATACATTTTATTGGGCCGAATAATTTTTACGATGGGGACGTCAATGACTGGGATGTAATGAACGGGACGACGCAAGCTATTGCGATGATTGATCATGCAAATTTGATATTGGGATCCTTACATGATAATCCCGTACAAGTGGAAGATTACCTTGGAGATTCGCGCATACGCGTGCAGATTGAGCCGGATTACGAAACGGGTGTGTATTTTTGGGAGAAGGAAGAAGACTATCAACCGGTGGATGGAGTGTTGAATGTGTTGTCATTTAGCTACTATAGGCACAAAGGCAGGGAAGTAGCCTCAGGAGAGGCTTGTGGAATAGGATTGGATTGCAATTGGGTGAAGATGTGGGGCTGGCAGAGTGAAAATCGCAAGCAAAATAAGTCATTAGCATATAGGTATGCGAGGTTGTTTTTACATGAACTTGGTCATGTATTGGGTCTATCTCATTCGTATTCGTCGTATGGTACATGTGTAGGAATAGACATTGATGCAAGTGCAGAAGCGGGGAGGTGGAATAGTGGGTCATATAATATGATGAATGAAGTTGATTGTCAGTGTGCGCTATCGCCGTGTCAGTGGCGACACATCTATACGAATTTGTACAACGGGAATTATTCCTTTGCTGAGGTCGACTGTGGCTATCAGCCTGCGGATATTGTGGTGACGCAAGATGAGGTATGGGAAGACCGGGTAGTGGCGACGGGCAATATCGTCGTGATGGATGGTGTGAATCTGGTCGTAAAGTGCACGGTAGAGTTAAACACGGATTCCCGCATCATTGTGCGTCCGAATGCCAGGCTCATAGTAGATGGAGGAGTGCTCACCGTGTTACAGCATTGCGATGTGGCCTCGTGGAGGGGTATAAAGGTCTATGGAGGGAATTCGGACTTTGACGTAAAGATCACGAACGGCTCAGTGGTAGAGCACACGAGTGAGGCTGCGGTGTCGATGTTTGCGCCGGAGCCGTGGCCCAACGCGACGAACTACGGCAATGGGATACTACACGCCGACAACTCGGTGTTTAATGACACGCGCCGCATAGCGGAACTGATGGCCTGGACGCCTCAACCAAACGGCAGCTACGTGATCAATTGTGTGCAAAACGGGGGAAAATGGGGCCTTACCAACTGGAACTGCCAGGGCGTCAAGGTGCTCAACAATACCTTTAATGATATCTCCCATTATGGGATTGTCACAATTAATGGTGAGTTTGAGATAAAAAACAATGTTTTTAATTCAGGTGATATTGATATTTATTTGTATTATCCAACAGTAGCGACTAGTAGTGTAATCAAAGATAATACCTTTAATGGCCTTACAGGCTACCTTGAGTTTGGATCGACTATTGATGAGACAAAAATCGAATCTAATGACTTCAACTGTTCTTGGGAAGGCATATATACCGAAGGTGAGACTAAATACAAAGCATGTGAAAATAATTTTGATTGCGGAATATGTATTTTTACACAAAATGCTGGTGGAGATCCTATATATAATAAAATAACTGTATGCCATAACAGTTTTACAGGTTTTCATGGTATGCAATTGGAGGGTTATAATGATGGTTTTAATTTTTATGAAAATTGTTTTAATATTGAACCTTTTTCTGGTGCAAAAGATGTATATGTTCATGGTACTGTTGCGCCCATAATCCATAACGACAAGGGCTGTGCGGCAAATAACTGTTTTACACATAGGGGTCATTTGGGTGTAGCGGAAGATTTTGTAGGTATATTTTGGGAGGAGGTATATTATTATGAACCTTATGATTTTTTGACTGATTGTCGTGATTTAATTTATTCACCAGATGAAGTGAAAGTTGTGAGAGTTGGTTGTGGAGGAGAAACTATCCCTAATCATTGTCAGTGTAATGAATACCAAAGTTCAGACACTACCACTTCAGAACTTGGTTTATCAAAATATTTCCCAAATGGAGAGGATGTACAAACATTATTACTGCAAATGCAAGAGCTTGAACAGGAGCTCAAGGCAGTGCGGAATGACCCAAGTCTTGATGAACAGACAAGAATAATACAAGAGCATGTATACAAAACCGCTATTGTAAGATATAAGATGTATATTGCAGAGCTTTATGTCAAAATGGGTGACTACAATGCAATGCGGGCCTTATTTACGGGGGATACTTCAGACTATGTCAAGTTTCTAATATACAGTAGCTATATATTACAAGGTGATTTAAATGCAGCGCAAGCATACTTGCAGACCATTGTGCCTAATAGTCAGTCGATGGCCGATTTGCTCAGCATACAAGACATTTATCTTAATTTCTGCCGCTATGGGCGATTTTACCAGCCTTCACAGAGCGATTTAAATCGAGTATTGAATGTAGCCATGAAGGATCATTCACGAGCGGCTTATGCAAAGGCGTTGTACTTTGCATTGACAGGTGAGCTTTTAAGAACTCCAAGCAATTTGATTAGTGAATTGCGAAAAGCTCGACGTTCATCCATGCAAGTCCGTGAGAGGGTAGTTGATGTTTTACCAAATCCATTCAATAATAATTTGCAGGTGCGCATCGAAAATTGTACACAGTGCACTATTACCATACGTAATGTATATGGTGAAATATATTATGAGAGAATGATAACTGATGATGCAAGACTCTCGATTGACACAAAAGATTGGAATGTAGGTCTGTATTTGATTGAAGTAGAGGAAAAAAATACGGGGTGGAGGTACATTGAGAGAGGTGTATTGCTTCGTTGATATCGATAGATTAAATTAAAAAACTAATGGGGCGCACGGCAATGCAACCGTGCGCCCCATCCAAACTTATATCGGTGATGATGTGGCCAGTCGATTGGAAAAAAGGGATGCTCGTCGTTTTGGGGATGATTGTGTTAGTAGTGGGCATGTATGGGCAGGGGCGGACCTTTAGCATTCTTTACGATGTGGAAGCAAATCCCGAGGGGTTGTGGAATTATCTCTATGACATGGAGTACGATAATGGCAGAATTTATTCGAGTATTTATAGTGCCTATAATTCAAATGGGTATTATTGGGAAATGAGGCCACATATTGTGTTAATGGATACCACCGGAAGAGTTCTCAAAATGAGAAGAATATCGACAGAGTGGATGTTGCCTGACGACAATTTACTCATAGAAGAAGACAGCGTGTATTTCTTTGGGGTAAGAGCATTTGTGGATTCAAATCGAGAATATAGCTCATATGTAAAGGTCTTTGTATTCGATCGTAATTTGAACGTAATACTTGACTCCTTTGTCATACGGCCAGAAGTTAAAAATTTACAATATATTGGAGCTATTAAGGATGAAAATAATTTTTATATTGTATCAAGAGGGCATGAGGGCGAGGAGAGAAGAAAGAGTCGAGCTTATGGTGCTATTATAAAATATAGCATTTCAGAGAGAAGTGTTAAGTGGTTAAAGAAGTTTTATTTAAATGATATATCTGAAGATGCTTCTTTGCGTTCAGGTATATTTGTTAATGATCTTCAAATTACTCCAAAAGGGCTCCTTGCTTTTATTATGGGTGTAGATCATGATGGGATACTGATTTATGAAATAACTAAAGAAGGGAATGTTGTTAGGGTTTATAAAAAAAATGCGTTTTATTATGGGGCTTTGTATTCAAAATATATAAGAGCTGGGGTAGGTGTTAGCTTAAGGGTGTTGTCTAATGGAGATTATATTTTACATTATATGGATAACAATATTTATGAAGAGTTTAAACCGTGTAGTGTATATCATAAAGGGTATTATCTTAATACAAACAATATTATTTCAGTACATTCAGATAGAGACACCTTTGAAATAGATTGGTATACATGCTTGTCCAATTATCTCAAAAATACGGGAATGTATAAGCATGATAGTTTTACGATTGCTGAGTATTATGTTTCGAATATTGTAGAGCTGCAAAATGGGGATGTCATAGTTGCGGGGATAGTGGAATTATGGGATGAGTATTATAAAGATTTTTGGCGTGGAAAGGATATATCCGATGGTGGATATACAGGTTTTATTGGTCGAATAGATAAGTACAGTCGACAATTTAAGTGGTTGAGGTTTTATCGTGTGTCCAATGATTTAATCCCCAGACACAAATATGGGAGATATCAGTTTACCACTATCGATAAGATTTCCGTATTAGAGGACGGACGAATATTGGCAGCAGGAATGTGTAATCCCTTGAAATTTAAGCCTGATCTTGAAATGCGGGCAGAAGTACTTAGAGCTTGGTATCTAATGGTCGATAGCAACGGCTGCCTTGAGGGGCATCCGTGTGAAAATTACATCCGCATCCACCCCTTGCGCATCTATCCCTACCACAAGATGGGCACGGTATGGACCTATGAGACGGTCAACCCCAAGACCCATCACGTGGGCTATCGGGACTACGAGATCATAGACACGGTGCAGTGGCATGGGCGCAAGGCCTTTGTCATTGAATCGAGCACGGAGGATTCGCGCCAGTACATGTGGGTGGACTACACATACAGCAAGATATACTTTTGGGATGAGACGAAGCAGGCTTGGGAGCTCAACTACGATTTCCTAAACGACAGCTTTTACTACATCGAATACGTGGGGGAAGACAGCACCTGGGTGGATAGCAGCTTGGTGGTGTATGTAGACTCGTTTAGGAAGGTGTTTATCAAGGGGGTCAGTCATTACGTGCAGTACGTGCGCAGCGAAGCACTGCCGACGTATCGGGTGGAGGTGTTGCAGGGGATAGGTAGTCGGACGGGAGGGCCGCGACTGCGGTTTGGCGGTCGTAATGAAGAGGATGGAGATGAGGTGGTTGGACTGCGGTGTTATTCGGTGGATTCGGTGTTGTATCGGTTTATGGACGTGCGGTGCGACAGAGAGTGGTTTGTCACGGGAGTGGAGGATGTAGCAGGAGGCGGTATACGGGTATATCCGACGGTGCACCGTGGCGAGGTGCAGGTGGAGGGCGTATCTCCGCGGGCTCGATATAGGTTGTATGATCTGTACGGTCGTGAGGTGCGCAGGGGTGAGGTGGGAAGCGGCAGGCTTTCGATCGGAGGGGGAGTGATGATATTGGAGATAAGAGACGGGCGTGGAGTGTACCGCCGCAAGCTGATAGGTATTGGTGGAGACAGATGAAGGTAGTGACTGCAAAAGATAAAGATCGATGAAGACTAAAATTGTAGAGATGGGTAGAACATGGTGGTTGGTTGTAATGCTGTGTATGCTGTATGGTATGCTGTACGGACAGCGGACGTACAGTGTGGTGTATCCGTTTGGACCTGAGGTGGGGGAGGATGGACGCTGGAGGATGGAAGTGCGTGAGGACAGCGGGTGGTTGTATGTGCGGATGAGTGGAGTGGAGTTTTCGGAGGCGGATGTGCTGCACGGGCGTGAGGAGGTGATGGCGGTGTT
>JALWKB010000080.1 GCA_026996805.1 Saprospiraceae bacterium
GTAGATCGTACCAAAGCCTATTTCTTCTCCTACGACGGCGAAAACAAAAATCCCGTCTACGTGCGCTTTGTGGAAGACCTCGTCGAGCTCGCCCCACGCGACAATGCCGGCCTGCCCGACGAACTGGCCCCCGATCCCAATGACGGGCGCCTGGCATTTTACTTCGTCTCTATACCCAAAGTAAGCCTGGTTGGGCTCCCCATCGACAGCCTGATATGTCCCTTCTTCACCACCTTAGATGCCTCCATACCTTTTTATAATCCGTATGAAATGGTGCTCATCGAGGCCGAGGCTCAGGCACGATTGGGCAATATCGATGCCGCTGAAGCAGCCCTCAATCGCGTGCGCAATAAAAAACCCGAAGATGACCCTCTGGCACAAGGGCTGGCAGCCAACTTGCCGGATACCTACAGCTCCAACGGCGATGTTCAAGCTCTGCTCAACGAAATCTATAAAAACCGCAGGCTCGAACTCTACCTCACAGGCATGGCGCTCGAAGACAGCCGACGCTTCGGCCGACCAGACCCGCCTCGACAAATCGATTACAATTCCGAAAGAAATCGAAACTTCTATCCCTATCCATCTTCCGAACGTTCGCGCAACCCCAATTGTCCTCCGGATCCAGACATTTAAATTTTTTTTCAAAAACCTTTGTGCATTCAAAAAAACATCGTATCTTTGCAGCACAAACCCCTTCTCAATAGGGTCCACTACAACTTGAGCCTCCTTCCCGGGAGGCTTTTTTTATACCCTTAGCCTACGGATTGACAGACATGCTACCCCTTCACACTGTCACATGTAGACAGGATGTCAGACATTTGGGAATATTTGTCATGATTTTGTAGAAAAACCTGGATTGGTACCCATATTGAGGAGTGAGAAGTGTAAAGATTTCATCAACCTTAAAAAACGTATACGCTTATGGGCAAAATCATAGGAATTGACTTAGGAACGACCAACTCAGTCGTAGCAGTCATAGAGGGAAAAGATCCCGTAGTCATACCCAATGAAGAGGGCAAACGCACCACGCCATCGGTTGTGGCATTTTTGGAAAATGGAGAGATCAAAGTAGGTGATCCCGCCAAGCGCCAGGCCATCACCAACCCGGAAAATACTATCTTTTCCATCAAGCGATTCATGGGGCGACGATGGGACGAAGTGCAAGACGAAATCAAGCGCGTACCGTACAAGGTCGTCAAAGGCCCCAACAACACCGTGCGCGTAAAAGTGCGCAACAAGGAATACACGCCGCAGGAAATATCGGCCATGATCCTGCAGAAGATGAAGCGCACGGCCGAAGAATACCTCGGACAAGAAGTGAAAGAAGCCGTCATCACGGTACCTGCATACTTCAACGACTCACAGCGTCAGGCGACGCGCGAAGCTGGAATCATCGCAGGTCTGGAAGTTAAGCGCATTATCAACGAGCCAACTGCAGCTTCTTTGGCCTATGGCCTCGACAAAGCGGGCAAAGACGAAAAGATCGCCGTATACGACCTGGGAGGCGGTACGTTCGACATCTCCATACTCGAACTCGGCGATGGTGTCTTTGAGGTCAAATCGACCAGTGGAGATACCCACCTCGGTGGTGACGACTTCGACCAAGCCATCATCGATTGGCTCGCTGAGGAGTTTAAGGCCGAGCAAGGTATCGATCTGCGCAAAGATCCCATCGCACTCCAACGCCTGAAAGAGGCCGCCGAAAAGGCAAAGATCGAGCTGTCGTCCACTCAAGAGACGGAAATCAACCTGCCCTACATCACGGCTGTAGACGGTGTGCCGAAGCACTTAGTCAAAAAGCTCACGCGCGCCAAATTTGAAGCGCTCATTGACGACTTGGTCAAGAAGACCATCCCTCCGATGAAAGAAGCGCTCAAAGCAGCCGGCCTATCTGCCAGCGACATCGATGAGGTCATCTTGGTGGGTGGATCCACGCGCGTACCCAAAGTGCAAAAGCTGGTCGAAGACTTCTTTGGCAAAAAACCGCACAAGGGCGTCAACCCCGACGAAGTGGTCGCCATCGGTGCAGCCATTCAAGGCGGTGTGCTCGCAGGTGATGTAAAAGATGTACTCCTGCTCGACGTCACACCGCTATCGCTCGGTATTGAGACGCTCGGCGGAGTGTTTGACAAAATCATCGAAGCCAATACCACCATCCCTGTCAAAAAAACCAAGATTTACACCACGGCTACAGACAATCAGCCTTCGGTGGAAATTCACATCCTACAGGGTGAGCGTCCGATGGCGAAAGACAACCGCACGGTGGGTCGATTTATCTTAGAGGGCATCCCACCTGCACCGCGAGGGGTACCGCAAATCGAAGTGACCTTCGACATCGACGCCAGCGGAATACTCCACGTCTCGGCTAAGGACAAGGCCACCGGCAAGGAGCAAAGCATACGCATCGAAGCCTCTACGGGACTCACGAAAGAGGAAATCGAACGCATGAAACGCGAAGCAGAACTCCATGCCGAAGAAGACCGCAAGAAAAAAGAGCGTGTAGAAAAGCTCAACGCCGCCGATGCGCTCATCTTCCAGAGCGAAAAACAGCTCAAGGAGTTTGGCGACAAGCTACCCGAAGAGAAGAAAAAGGAAATCGAAGCCGCTATCGAAGAGCTCAAAGAAGCCCACAAGGCCGAAGACATGGATAAAATCGATAGCGCAATGCAGCGACTCAACAGTGCATGGCAGGCCGCATCACAAGAGATGTATCAAGCCACCCAACAACAAGCTCAACAGAGCGGCGCTACCACGGGAAGCACAAGCGAAGCAGGTGGCAAAGGCAATGCCGGCGACGAAGTAGCCGATGTGGAATACGAAGAAGTCGACTAATATACCCCAGAAGCACAACGCCATCATCAAAGCCCTTTGCTCTCGCAAAGGGCTTTTTTATTTTCCAGCTCCGCTCAACAATGTCACGATTTCATCCTCCAAGAAGGGCACGCCCCACTCAGCTCGGCCGATCGACCGAAGCCCCACACCGTACACGGTATTGCGAAGCGTCTTTTTGTCGAAGAGCATATTGCGCCACAGCTCTCTGGCCTCATCCTTCGAAAAGGCAGGTATTTCAAAAAATCGACGCAAAACACCTGCGATTTCATCGCATGCTCGACTTGACAGACCCACTTTTGCCACAGAGAGCCTGCTCTCGTAGTACATGCCGATAGCCACCGCATGACCATGGGCAATGTGCTGCGACCGATGCAAATACCACGACTCCAATGCATGACCCACTGTATGGCCAAAATTGAGAATCTGTCGCACGCCGCGGTCGCGCGCATCACGCCGTACTATGGCACGCTTTTGCTCGATAGCTCTTTCGATATAGTCCCACCGACAAAAATCCCGCACCTCCTCGATGTCCTGCAACTGAGACCACAGCTCTGCGTCGGCCACAAGTGCTATCTTAAGCATTTCCGCCACGCCGTTTTTCACTTCACTCGACGGCAGTGTATCCAGCCACCGCAGGTCGATGAAGACCGCCACGGGTGGGCAATACGTACCGATTTGGTTTTTATACCCCCGCCAATCAATACCCGTCTTACTACCGATCGCTGCATCGACCATAGCCAGCAAGGTCGTCGGCACATGTATGAAATCAATGCCTCTTTTGTACACACTTGCACAAAAACCACCGATATCGGTAATCACGCCACCGCCTAAGTTGATCAGCAGGCTTTGCCGATCCATCCCGTGGCGCAACATGGCATCCCAGATGTGGCGACAGTGATCGAGATCTTTATGGCTTTCGCCAGGGGGAAGGGTGACGATGGGTACCTCTTTTAATTTTGCGTGTTGTATGAAATCGTTGAGCACATGTCGGGCGACGAGCTCGTCGGTCAACACCATCACCTTCGCATAGCCTTCGAGGAGATGGTGCAAGGCATCGTAGTCTGCATGCCAGATGGGATAAGACTCCCACGGTGTAGGAGCTGCACTCATGGCGTGCGGTCTTTGAACGAATACGCCTGCGGAGGCTTTGCAAAATGGCTCTTCAGTGTGCTCCACACTTCGACGAAATGGTCGGATTGGCGGTAGTCATCCAGCGCTTCCTGGTCTTCCCAAATACTAAAGGTACAGAGGTGGTCGGGATCGGATGTATCGCGAAAGAGCTTGACTGCTAAACAGCCGGGATGGGACACCACATTGCGCAGTTGGCGATGGATGAGGGGCATGAGTTGCTCCAGCGCATGGGGGCGAAAAAACATATGTACGATGCGCACGATCACCCGAAGACGATTTGAATGGATTCATCTTTTTTTAGGTCGAGCTCTTCGGCGGCATTGCCCATGATGGTGGCGATGACCAGATAGCCCTGCATGTTAAACAAGGCGATGGGCTCACCGATATTGCCGTCGGCATAGCTCTTGGCAATGCGCGTGATGGGATTGGTGTTTTTGAAAAAGATTTTAAACGGGCGATTCTTGCGTACCCTTTCGAAGAGGGATCGTTGGAGATTGATCACGGCATTGCCATAGCGGTCGATGTGGATGATGGCGGCTCGAATCTGGTCGCGATGGACGATGGGCTGTAGGGGTATCTTGCTGACCACACCCTCGGCAACGGGGTAGAGTTCCCTCACATCTGCACCGAGTCGGATGTCTCGAATCAAGCGCGCAATACTCTGAAAGGGTGTGCGGTCTTCGCGCGGTGGAATAGTCCGAATTTCCGCCTCCAAGTCGCCGAAAATCAACGAATGGATACCGTTGTTGGGAAGGATGTAGTACTGATATTGATACTCGAAGAAGAGAAAGGTCTGCTCAGGCATGTGGTTTTTGACATACACCACATGGAAACTGCCCCTTGGATATGCGGAGATGATATTGCGAAGTGTATAAGCAGCCTCTACGATATCAAAGGGCGTGATGAGATGGCTGATATCCACCAGCTGGATGCCGGGATTTTCGCTGATGATTTCACCTTTGAGGGCTCCGACGTAGTAATCGCGCAGCCCAAAATCTGTTGTCAATGTCACTACTGCCATGTAGGTCGATATATGCCCTTGTTAGGTCAACAATTTTTAACGCACAATGTTACAATAATGTCGATACATCCTTCTAAAGAGGAGGTATAAAATCGTAGATAGCCAGCGTTGAGGCAGAGTTTTTATTCACAAAAAAACGACAGGAATCCTTGCCTAAAAGCGAGATAGTACTCAACATACTGGGCGTCGACCCATTGGAGTTTTTCGGCCAACACGAGAGTAAGCTCAACCTCTTGCGCCAGGCCTTT
>JALWKB010000081.1 GCA_026996805.1 Saprospiraceae bacterium
TCTCCGAAGCCACTCCGAGGATCGAGTCTTTAAATTTACGGCTAATCGAGGGATATAAAAAGGCCACACCAAGGCGCCAGCCGCCAGCTCCACACCATTTCGACAATCCCGTGGTGACAATGGTCCGTTCGGGATAAAACCGGGCAAAGGAGTGATGTACCCCCTCAAAGGTCAACAAGGCGTAGATCTCATCCGAGATGACCAGCATTCGATGTCGACGCGCAATTTCAGCTAGTTCGCTGAGCTCTTTTTCACTATAGCTCAAGCCATCGGGATTGCCTGGATAGTTGATGATTAAAATGCTGTGGGGATGAATCTTTTTGCTCATCGCCCGCAGCAGCTGCCGAGGGGTGATGCGCCATCGCAGGCCAAAGCCAGTGGGGATGCGTATGACGTGATGACCAGCCATCTTCGCCTGCGGCCCGTAACTCACCCAGGAGGGCGCACTGATTAGTACATCACTTGGGGGATAGGCCATCAATATGGTGTAGAGCAACATCTTCGACCCCGGACCGATGAGGGTGTGTTCTGGGGTGGCGGGAATGCCGTGTATCTGTGCATGAAATCGTGCGGCATAGTAGCGCAGGGTTTCATCGCCCTGCACTAAGCTGTATTCCTTGTGGTGGATATTATCGCGCAGTGCTTCCAAGACGTATTGGGGCGGTGCAAAAGGCGACTGGCCAAAGCCGAATTTGTACACTTTGCGGTTTTGGCGTTCGAGCTCCTTGCCTTGGGCGTGTATAAAAAGCGTCTGCGACAGCGATACCCTTCGATATTGCATATGCCGTGGGGATTTTCGGGGTCCTACTCCTGATGCGCATGCATTTTATATGTACAAAGGTACAAGTGTGGCGTTATTACTGTGTAAAATTTTTGACAAAAATGGCCCAAAAAAATATCGTCGTCTTTACGGGGGCGGGGATCAGCGCCGAAAGTGGATTGCGCACCTTTCGCGATTCCGACGGATTGTGGGAGGAGTACGACATACGAGATGTAGCCACGCCCGAGGCATGGCGACGCAATCCGCAGCTCGTCCTACAATTTTATAACGAGCGAAGAAAAAAACTCCTCCACACTCAGCCCAATCCCGCACACTATGCCCTTGCCGAGCTGGAGAAGGTGCACAACGTCCACATCGTCACCCAAAACATCGATGACCTGCACGAACGCGCAGGAAGCAGTAGGGTCTTACACCTCCACGGCGAATTGCTCAAAGTGCGCTCCGAGCGCGATCCGTCACTGGTATACGAGTGGAAGAAGGATCTCCATTGGGGTGACGTGGCAGATGACGGTGCCCAGCTGCGCCCGCATGTCGTATGGTTTGGCGAGCCCGTCGATGCCTTCGAAGAGGCAGTGCCGTTGTTTGAAGGTGCCGATATTGCCATCATCGTAGGTACTTCACTGCAGGTGTATCCGGCTGCAGGTCTCATTGGCTTTGTGCCCCGCGAGAGTCCCATCTACTACATCGACCCCCGACCGGTGATTTCCTATGAATTGCAAAACCGCCAGAATCTACACATCCTCGCAGAAAAGGCGTCGACCGGTGTACCAAAAGTCGTAGAAGAGCTGCGTAAATTAGCTTGATGCATAGCATCACCTCACGTGGTTAGAGGATTGCGTATCTTCGCCACAAATTTGGCATCAGATGCAGCAGGACAGCCCGGCAGATGTGTCTATCGCCGTACAATTGGGCCTGACCGAAGAGGAGTACGAGCGCATCGTCACCTTGATCGGCCGCCAGCCCAATTTTGTGGAGTTGAGCATGTTTTCCGTCATGTGGTCGGAGCATTGCTCGTACAAAAATTCCATCAAGTACTTGCGCACCTTGCCCCGTTCGGGCCCTGCCCTCTTAGTAGAGGCGGGTGCTGAAAATGCGGGCCTTGTAGACATCGGTGACAATTTGGCCTGCGCCTTTAAGATCGAATCCCACAATCATCCGTCGTATATAGAGCCCTATCACGGTGCGGCAACGGGGGTTGGAGGTATTCATCGCGACATATTTTCGATGGGGGCGCGCCCCATAGCAGCGCTCGATTCGCTGCGCTTCGGTGATTTGGACTTTCCCATCATGAAGCGACTCGTGCGCGGAGTAGTCAAGGGCATCGGCGATTACGGCAACTGCCTCGGCGTACCCACCGTGGCAGGCGAAACATACTTTCATCCCTGTTACAACTACAACATCTTGGTCAACGCCATGTCGGTGGGCATCGTCGAAAAGGACAAAACCGCCTCAGCCACTGCTGGAGGGCCGGGCAATGTCGTGTACATCGTCGGCGCAGCTACGGGCAAAGACGGTATCCACGGAGCGACATTTGCCAGTGCCGACCTCGACGAAGACTCCCATGAAGATTTGCCGTCCGTCCAAATCGGTGATCCCTTCATGGAAAAATTGCTCCTCGAGGCCACGCTGGAAGCCATCCGCACCGGGGCTGTCGTCGGCATCCAAGATATGGGAGCCGCAGGTATCACCTGTTGTGCCTCCGAAATGAGCGCCAAAGCCGCAACAGGCATGCATCTCAATCTGGATGCAGTACCACTGCGCCAACAGTCCATGGAAGCCTGGGAAATACTCCTCTCCGAAAGCCAAGAGCGCATGATGTTTGTGCTCGACCCTAATCGCGAAGAGGAAGTACTGCGCATCTTCGACAAGTGGAATCTCCTCTGGGCAAAGATCGGATATACGGACGATTCCGGCATGCTCAAAATCGATCACCGCGGACAACGCGTAGCCGAAATACCCGCCGATGCCCTCGTCGTAGGAGGGGGTGCGCCCGTATACGATCGCCCTTACCAGAGGCCGCGCTATATGGATGCCATTGAGTCTTTTTCGGAACGCGACATCCCCGATGTCGGAGGTACCGAAGAGGTCGAAGTAGTACTAGAGCAGCTCCTCAGCCATCCAACCATCGCATCAAAGCGATGGATCACAGAACAGTACGACTTCATGGTACGCACCAACACGGTGTACCCTCCCGATCATTACGATGCCGCTCTCGTACGCATCAAGGGTACGCGTCGAGCCTTAGCTGTGACGACCGATTGTAATGCGAGCTTTGTATTTGCCGATCCGTACCGCGGGGCAATGATGGCAGTGGCCGAAGCAGCGCGCAATATTAGCTGCAGCGGTGGCACCCCCCTGGCTATAACCAACTGCCTCAACTTTGGCAATCCCTACAATCCCGAAGTGTACTACCAATTCGTACATGCCGTGCGCGGCATGGGCGATGCCTGTCGCGCATTTCAAACACCCGTCACCGGAGGAAATGTCAGCTTTTACAACCAGTCGGAAATCCAAGGCCAAACCATACCGATCTACCCCACACCTACTATCGGCATGATCGGCATCGTCGAAGACATTGACTACGCCACATCCCTGGCCTTCCGACAGCCGGGTGATCTCATCTACCTGCTCGGCAGCTCCTGCCGAGTCATCGGCTGCAGCGTTTATCTACACCACTATCGCAGAGTCGAATACAGCCCCTGTCCCCCCTTCGACATAGAAGAAGAGCTCAAGCTCCAGCACACGTTGCGCAGACTCATCCGGCAGCATCGCATACAGTCGGCACACGATATTGCCGAGGGTGGGCTACTGGTCGCTCTCATCGAAAGCGCCTTGCCCCGGCAGCTGGGCTTCGAAGTCGTCGTCCCATACGACTCTCGCCTCGATGCCGCCCTCTTCGGCGAAGCTCCCACGCGCGTAATCATCAGTGTAGACCCAACACACCGACTGTCGGTCGAAAGCGAACTGTCAAAAGCACAAGTGCTATTCACGCTATTGGGACGCGTTACCTCGGGCAGCATTTCCCTCAATAGCGACCCACTAAAAGGCATCACTCATTGGTCGGGTATATACCACAATGCCCTGTCTGATGCGTTAGGGAACTGAACCATTTCATACCGTGTAAGCGTACCATTTTATACCCATACAAATTAAAACTTTCCACAATATGTGGATGAAAAGGGCTAAATTTGCAACTTTAACTAAATCATCTCGTATGAAATATTTCACCATCCCAGTATTGAGTTTCCTCGCTGTATTTTTCGGAATAGCCTGCAACAATGCATCGGGAATCCGCATCGAGGGCACATTGGACAATCTCCCGAAAGACAAGGAGGTCCGGCTGTTGGAACTTCACGCCGGGAGCTTGCCCACGATGCTTCTAAAGACTACCTCGGATGAAAAGGGGCACTTTCGCTTTGAGTTTGAAGAACCCCTCCGTCCCGGCATCTATCTCATACAGATCGATCGGTACCAAGTACCTGTCATTTTAACCGAAGAGCTATCCAAAGTACATTTGCGCGGCAACTATCCCATAGCGTCGGGTACCAATATGGCCCGCAATGCCATTACCATCCACAGTGTGGAGGGAAGCGCAGCTACCGAACAATTTCATCAGCTGCTCAAAGACGCAAGGGCAAAGCGCATAGGGGCCAACGAAATCGAAAAGAAGGCTAAGGAAAGCAAAAATGCCCTGCTCAGTGCAGCCATCACTCATTTGTTTTTTGGACCCAGCACCGATTATATCGATCTCTACGAAGATGCACTGGAGAGGTTGCAAGCCCAATATCCCGACATCCCGTTTACAAAGGAATTTGCCAATTATACGGCTTCGCTCAAAGCACAGGCGGAGAAAAAGAAGGCCATGGAGCGCATCAAGGTGGGCATGCCTGCTCCCGACATCGAACTACCCAGTCCCGATGGAAAGATTTACCGACTATCGGACCTCAAGGGAAAAGTGGTGCTCTTGGACTTTTGGGCGAGCTGGTGTCGCCCCTGTCGCCGCAAAAACCCCGAAATCGTGCGATTGTATCACAAATACAAGGACAAAGGCTTTACAGTCTTCAGCGTCTCACTGGATGGGAATCGGAGAGCCAATACACCCCAAGCTAAGGCACAGGCCCAAAAGCGATGGATCGACGCCATCAAGAAAGACAAGCTCGTATGGCCCTATCACGTGAGCGATTTGAAGGGATGGGCCAGCGAACCGGCTCGAGTATACGGTGTGCGCAGTATACCGCGCGCCTTCATCATCGATCGAGAGGGCAAGATTGCCGCAGTCAATCCTCGCGATCTCGAAAAGGCCATTCAAGACGTACTCAACCCGTAATACTCAGGAGCTCTACAGCTGATACTTCA
>JALWKB010000082.1 GCA_026996805.1 Saprospiraceae bacterium
CCACAATTTACGCTCTTCTTTCGCTTGGACAACGTCGGAGATCTCCTCCTACAACCGAAATACGTAGAGCTGGTACGTGGAATGCCCTATCCCGATTGGCATCTGCGCATCGGCATCCAATGGGTATTTCTCCAATGAGGCTTACAATTGATAATTCGGTCGCAGCCAGCGGCGGTGTTCGCCTTCGTAAAATTTGATGATGTACTCGATGACGTAATCGACATCATCGGTCAAGGGCAACAAATCGATGTCTTCCGGGCTGATGGTCTTATATTGCTCTAGCATGGTGGACTTGATCCAGCTCAACAATCCATTCCAAAACTCCGTCCCGAAGAGTATGATGGGCAACGGGGTGATCTTTTTGGTTTGCACCAAGGTCAACACCTCGAAAAGTTCGTCCATCGTACCAAAACCGCCCGGAAGGACGACTATTCCCTGGGCATACTTGACAAACATCATCTTGCGGACGAAGAAATAGCGAAAATGGAGGTTTTTATCGGGATCGACATATGGATTGGCTTGTTGCTCATGCGGTAGGTCGATGTGTAGACCTATGGAAACGCCTCCGGAGAGATAAGCACCTTTGTTAGCAGCTTCCATGATACCCGGACCACCTCCCGTGATGATGCCGAACCCCTCATCGACGAGCCTCTGGGCAATTTCTACTGCCTTTTCGTAGTACACATCGCCGGGCTTAAATCGAGCGGAGCCAAATATGGAAATCGACGGTCGCACTTTGTTGAGCACTTCAAAGCCGTCGACCATCTCGGCCATCACTTTGAAGAGTGTCCAGGAGTTTTCCCCTTTGATGACGGCCCCCCAATCGCGCTGCTTTTTCCGTGCAGGGCTTTTCGTAACGGCGATGTCTTTTTGATGATGGTTACCGCTATTTTTTGAGTTCGTCGGCATAGATCAACGATTTTATACTGGGGGAATATTAATGTACTTAGACAAATGATATAACGCCGTAGGCTTGGGTATTGTTGGACATGGCGAAATTATGCGCCGACCGCCTTCGATTAAACGCTCTGAAAAGGCCTTTACGCGACGGTTTCGATCGTGTTGCGGGATACCGAAAGTGGATAGACGTATTCGACGACATCTTTTTTGGTGATGGTCTTTCCACCGAGTATGATGAGCCGTTCGACTACGTTGCGCAACTCGCGAATATTTCCCGTCCAGCTGTGTTGCTTGAGTGCTTCGATGGCGTCGCGTGTAAACTTGCGCTCCGCGATACCGTACTCCTCACAAATGATTTTATTGAAATAACTGACCAACTCGGGTATGTCTTCTAAGCGCTCGCGCAAGCTCGGCACTCGTATGACGATGACAGCCAGCCGATGGTAGAGATCTTCGCGAAACTTGCCTTGACGGATGAGCGCCGGAATATCTTTGTTGGTAGCAGCTATGATACGGACATTGACCGGGATAGACTTTTCGCCACCTACGCGCGTGATCTTGTTTTCTTGAAGGGCACGCAAGACTTTGGCTTGTGCCGAAAGGCTCATGTCACCGATTTCGTCCAGAAAGAGCGTTCCGTTATTGGCGAGCTCAAATTTTCCCTGTCGCTGCTTATGTGCTGAGGTAAAGGCACCCTTTTCATGCCCAAACAGCTCACTTTCGATGAGCTCTGAGGGTATGGCAGCACAATTTACTTCGACAAAGGGCTGATCTTTGCGATTGCTCTGCAAGTGTATCTGTCTTGCCACGAGCTCCTTACCGGTGCCGTTTTCTCCTACGATGAGCACACGTGCCTCGGTCGAAGCCACTCGATCTATCGTGCGGCGCAACTGCGTCATCGCAGGTGACGAGCCGATCATCTGGACGAGCTTTTTCTGCCGAAAGACCTTTCGTTTTAAGGCCTTCGTCTCTGTGATGAGTTCGCCGCGATCCATGGCATTGCGCAAGGTAATGAGCAGGCGGTTTAAATCTGGTGGCTTGCAGATAAAATCAAAGGCGCCCTTCTTGACCGCCTCTACCGCCGTATCAATATTGCCATGCCCCGAAATCATGACCACTGGCAGCTCAGGCTTTATCTCCATGATGCGGTCCATGGTCTCCATACCGTCCATGTTGGGCATCTTCACGTCGAGCAACACCACATCGTAGGCATTGCGCTTGACCTTGACAATGCATTCCATGCCGTCTTCGGCCTCGTCGACTTCAAACTTCTCAAACTCCAGAATCTCGCGCAGCGTCCTGCGAATGCTCTTTTCGTCGTCGACAATCAGAATCTTCGCCATATCACCTGTTTTTTACATCAAATCCAAGCACAAATGTATTATAAAATTTTTTAATATGTTGCTGATAGCGCACATCTATCGCGCTCCTTCGACCATTCAAATCAGCAGTGGTCACCGGGTTAGATGCAAAAATCGTTCCTATATTGCCTGAAGATGAAAGTTTTACATATATCCAAAATGCATCATTCGTTTTTTGTGAAAGTATGCATACAATTTTCCCTGTCAATGAGGAAACAGACTTATTCCTCTGCACTTCTGGAGCGCGTCTCTTGCCAAGTGCGATAGAGGGGTTGTTGAGGTGGGAGCTTATCGGGGGCTTGCGTAAGAGGTTGGCACGGATGCCAGTGTTTTTTCATTTCCGATGGGAGTTGGCGATACAAGGCGGTGCCTTCGCTCTTCCACTGGATCATTTCATCGGTGACTTTTTTGATGATTTTGCCGGGATTGCCGACGACAAGGGAGCGCTCAGGTACCTGCATGCCACTTTTGACTAAGGTGAGCGCTCCGACAATGGATTCTGCACCGATATGGGCATTGTCCATGATGACGGCATTCATCCCAATAAGTGCATTTTGACCGATATGCGCTCCGTGTATGACGGCGCAGTGGCCGATATGGGCGTGGCGTTCGATGGTGACTATCACCCCGGGGAACATGTGGATTACCACATTTTCTTGAATATTTGCGCCTTCTTCGACGACGATACCGCCCCAATCTCCGCGCAGTACAGCGCCGGGCCCCACGTAGACATCACGCCCGATGTGCACATTGCCGCGCACTACTGCTAAGGGATGGACAAATGCATCGGGATGGACGACCGGTATGTACTCTTTAAAGGAATAAAACATATGCAAAGATTTTACACATCCAAACGCATGCTGCACGGACTTTCACATCATGCAACTTTCCTCTTCTCGATGGTTTGGGAAGTATGGCTTCATGGACAGAAATCGCTTTAAATTTACCCAATAAAAACTGTATCGATGAAGATTGCATTGCGTGACTCCTCCCTTTTGCGGACCAATTTATATATCGATGGGGAATGGCGTGTTCCCAAGGACGGTCGGCGCATTCCCGTGTATGATCCGGCTTCGGGAGCTTGGATAGCTGAAATAGCGCATGCCAGCGAGCGCGACATTGAGGATGCCATTCAGGCTGCCTATCGCTCTTGGCAGAGCTGGAAAAACACGCTGGCCAAAGATCGGGGCAAGTTGCTCCGCCAATGGGGAGAAGCCATGCTCCAACACAAGGAAGATCTCGGCATGATCATCACGCGCGAGCAAGGCAAGCCCTTACGCGAAGCGGTTGGCGAAATCATCTATGCCGCCCAATATCTGCTCTTTTACGCAGAAGAGGCTGTACGAACCTACGGAGATATCATTCCCACACCATTTGAAGGTGCGAGATTGTTGGTGCTCAAACAGCCGGTGGGACCGGTGGGCATCATCACACCGTGGAACTTTCCCGTAGCTATGTTTGTGCGCAAAGCGGCGGCTGCCTTAGCTGCCGGCTGCACTTGCGTCATCAAGCCCGACGAGCGCACCCCCCTGTCGGCCTATGCCGTCATGGAACTCGCCCATCGCGTAGGTTTTCCAGCCGGCGTGATCAACATGCTCACTGGCGATCCTCCGCAAATAGGTGAAATGCTAGCCTCAGATGCCCGCATTCGAAAGATCAGCTTTACGGGTTCGACAGCCACCGGAAGGCTCTTGATGCAATGGGCCGCCAAGGTGCCCAAGCCCGTCACCCTCGAACTCGGAGGCAATGCCCCATTTATCGTCTTTGACGATGCCGATATCCCTTCGGCTGTCGAAGGCCTCATCGCTTCCAAATTTCGCAACAGTGGGCAAACTTGTATTTGCGTCAACCGCGTCTTCGTCCACCGCCACATCGCCGCAGATTTTAAAAAGGCCTTAGAGGCAAAACTTGAAGCACTTCAAATCGGTCCCGGCGTACAGAATCCCGACGTAGGCCCTCTTATCGATGACAAAGCCTTTGAAAAGGTCGAACATCTGGTCGACGATGCCGTACAGCGCGGTGCAGAGCTCAGCTGCCAGCTCTTCGAGCCTCACAGTCGTGGTCTGTTTTACCCACCCACGATCATCGCAGAAGTACAACCCGAAATGGACATTTTCCGCACCGAAATTTTCGGCCCTGTTATTAGCCTCATCCCCTTTGATGACGACGCTCAAGTCCTCCACATGGCCAACGACACCGAATACGGCCTTGCCGCTTACTTCTATACGAACAATCCACGCCGGATATGGACAGTCACCGAAGCACTGGAATACGGCATGGTCGGCATTAACACAGGCAGGATATCCACCCCCCACGCTCCCTTTGGCGGTATAAAGGCCAGTGGGTTTGGACGAGAGGGCTCCAAATACGGCATCGAGGAATACCTCGTGACGAAATATCTCAATTGGAGCGGCCTGTAATCGAAAAATTCCTTGCATCTTCGCATGGATCACTTAAAGATCGAAGAGACATGAAAGGATTATTCTGTATGAAATGTTGGACCATAGGCTTGATAGGCCTCAATTGGGGTGCAAGTGTTGTTGCACAAGAAGAAGGTTTTCTCTACCGCATCTACGAGACGCGCACAGGGCGAGAAATCGACGTAAAAACCCTTATCGATTCGCTCATGCGCTATGACATCATCTTTATCGGCGAAGAGCACGACAATCCCATCTGCCATTGGCTACAACTACAAGTCGTACAAGGCATCTACCGGCGCGACTCTGCTGTCGATGTAGGTATGGAAATGTTCGAAGCAGACGTCCAACCGGTCATCGACGAATACATGGACGGCCTCTTTGGAGAGTTTTACTTCGAAAAGGAGATTAAGCGATGGAAAAATCACACGCGCGCCTATAAACCCATCGTCCAATGGATTTACGATACTGAGCACACGCGCCTCATCGCGACCAATGTCCCACGGCGTTATGCTGGCGCGGTAGCCAAGCACGGCATCCGCATTCTCGACTCACTCCCAGCTTGGGCCTATGCCTATTTGGCCCCCTTACCCATCGCATACGATACGACGCAACCCTGTTATGCTGAAATGCTCAACGGTGATATGGGACACGCCATGGGCATCGAAATCGTAGAAGCCCAAGTACTTAAGGATGCAACAATGGCCTATTTTATTGCAAAAAACAAAATTCCAAATCGACGTTTTGTCCATCTCAACGGCGATTTCCACTCCCGAAAGCATTGCGGGATCCCCCATTACCTCCAAGCGCACTTGCCCCAGGCACGCATAGCAGTAATCAGTACCGTCACGAGTGAGAGTAGCACTTTTCTGCCCGAGTACGCAGCGTACGGCGATTACATTCTCCTCATCAACGAGGAGTTTTACCCATCGGATTAACGGGTGCACTTGTCGAGGCGGCGGAGTCAACGACGTCTGAAGGCTCTTTAGGTCGTTTGGCATAGCGCCATCGAAAGCCCTCCAATCGGAGAGCTCTCGCCTCCGCACTCCGTATGGGGAGCATCTTGCCCACGGGTTGTTGGTAAAATCGTATCGTCTCGATAGTATCGCCGTCAAAATATATTTTCATTGCGCCACATCGCACTGTGCTCGC
Source organism: Saprospiraceae bacterium (assembly GCA_026996805.1). Taxonomy (GTDB): domain Bacteria; phylum Bacteroidota; class Bacteroidia; order Chitinophagales; family Saprospiraceae; genus S141-43. The sequence goes on from JALWKB010000082.1 coordinate 5,831, forward strand.
CGCAAGGTATCTCCCATTTTCATCTTTGAGGTAGTACACCATTTCGCCGTTGCCCTTCACTTCGGTATAGTACGGCTGGCCATCCCGAAAATGGGTCGTTATACGTCGTCCTTTGACCTGATTGAAGAGGATAAAATCACTGGTCTGAGCGATAAAGGCCCGCTGTCTCTGTTCAAGGACGTCGAGTTTTTGCTTCTTGAAGTGTAAGGCTATCGTGTCGGCGCTAAATTCCGAAGTATCTCTCCACAACACGGGCTGAGTAAACAGCCACAACAGGGAATCTCTACCGTTCCAGCGCATACTGTCACACCGCCCTTGAAACCTTGCACTGTACATCCCTACGTTGTACCATCCGTACAAATGCCAAAAGGTATCGCCCTCGATGACCTCGCGAATAGACAGCAGTGTATCGGCACCGATGTACGTCGTGTCCTCTTCGTCGTACCATTTCATCCAAGGGCGACTACCCGTGCAGATAAACAAACCTGAATCCTGATAAAATCGTACTTCATCGCCATGCATTTCGTATTGACGTATGGTGTCGACGATTACCACATCCCGGCGCGCTATGCTGGTCTTTGTCTCTTGGTCGTACTCGATGCGCATAGCTCGAATGGCATAGGGGCCCTCGACGGCATAGACCTGCCCCGAAGCGGCATATGCATGATGCTGTCGATCGTAAAAGAGGGTATCGCCACGAATTTCTCGATCTCCTTCGCGATACACTCCATTGCCGAAAATGTAGATGAGCTGGCTATCAAACTCGTAGCGGATGTAGTTTCCTCGGGCCAATTGTTGAGTGTCGCGCACGTATGCGCTACCCCGAAGCTCGATGACAGCAGGAATCTTAAAATATTGGATCGTATCGGCTGTTGCGTAAAAGCTATCTTTGACATACCACGGTCGTTGGACGAATGCCGCCTGTTGGAGGTTAAAATCGTACCACCCCTCCGTACAGTGTAAGGCACCACTATCCATATCGATGCGTGTAGGGGCCACGAAGAAGGTTCGGTTTCGATGGAAGTGGTAGACCAACGAGTCCGTATGTAGGGTCAACTGCGTGTCGACCACCACTACCGAATCGGAAAAGACCGTAAGGCTATCACGGGCCAGATACCATCCCTGCGTGCTCTTCAAAAGAGTGGCACTATCTTTCAATATTGCGCCTTGCGTATAGTGGGCTATTTCCTCTCTGATATCGTATTCGAGGAGCTGGGTGAATAGCTGCCGCTCGCGATCGAGCAAGACCACATTGCCAAATAGTCGGGCACGGGCGGAGTCACCATCGTAGTACAAGCTATCGGCAAATAAGTAGATGGAGTCGGCGCGCACCATGCGTACATTGCCCACTGCTTGCACCCGATTGGAAACGATGCGCGCCGAGTCACAGTACATCAACCCATTTCGATGCCGAATGATGACATGTCCCACGAGATGTTGTACTACATCGTCGCCTTCTTGTACAAAGTGCAATTTATCGGCATGGATGATTTCCACCATAGTAGTATCGCGAAGGGAATCCCGCCGAGTTTCTTCTCCTCTGGTGCTGCTTATCGGAGGAGACTGCCAGCTCTGTGCATGCCCAGCTGATGGGTGGATGAGTGCAGTCCACAAGACCAGTGCCGACAAGCCACATGACCACAGCGAAAAGGCACGACACAAGCGGCACAAACGCATCGGTCAGAGCGATGTCTCCTTTGTCCTGCGCTTGGTCGCCAAGTGGGTGCGGTAGGCATGGACGAGTTCGGTAGCAAATTTTTGCAAATCGTATTCCTCTTTGAGGAGTTGTTGTGCCCGTTGGGCGAGTTGGAGGCGCAAGTTCGGGTGTTCAATGAGTTTGGAGAGTTGGCGTATAAAATCGTTGGGCGTATCGGCAATGAGGATTTCTTTTTCGTGTCGTGCCGGTATGCCCTCCAATCCGATCGATGTCGTGACGAGGGGCCTCCCCAGCAGCATGCTCTCGATTATCTTCACGCGCATTCCACTTCCGCTAAACAAGGGGACGATCATCACATCGCAGCTCAGTACAAATTGCTCGGCATCGGGCACTTCTCCGTGTACGGTAATTCGATCTTTACCGTGTAGTTGAAAGATATCGGCAGGGGTGTTTCGACCTGCTATGTGCAATTCGACATTGGAGTACGATTTCAAAATCGATGGCCACACGTGGTTTAAAAACCAGTGGATGCCCTCCAAATTGGGCATCCAATCCAGTGATCCGATAAACCCAACGCGCACAATTGCCCCATTAGCTGATGTGGCTGGGATACGTACGGAGTGCAATCGCTTTACCCCTACTGGAGTAAAGGTGGTACCATTGTTGTACCCGAGGCTCTTGATGTGATGCATATCCCTATTGGATATGGCTACGATAAAATCGTACTTGTTAAAGTGTTCGAGTTCGTAATTTTTTAGCTGTTGGGTGAGCAAGTTCAAGTACCATCGCTTGGGAGCAAAGCGGGTGTTTTTAGTAATGCGTTGCCAGATTTCGTGTTCGACATTGTGTGCACGCAAGACAATGAGCGCATCGGTGTGGGCACGCACCAAATCGACGTAATGCGAGAGATATACGGTTTCCATCTGTACGACATCGTAGTGATGGGTCTTGAGCACTTCGACGAGCTTGCGCGCGAAATCTTCGTTTCGATAGCGCGATACGTGGTAGGAATCCCCCTTCACCAGTGCACTTAAGGCGCCACCAATGCTGAGGCGATTGTCGACGGGCACGGCATAGATGTGATCGTAGTATTGGAGCTTTTGAATGTCCATGGGGTTGTCGACCCAGTGCTTGGTCGTATTCATGGCCAACAGGTCGATAGAACAACCCACTGACTTTAAGGCTGCAGCTATATTGAGGATGGCCACCGATTCTCCATCCTTGGCCGGGTAGGGAAATTTTTTACATATCTGGAGTATTTTCATGCAAAAACCTCTTTATCGTGCGTTGAGCCATATATTCTCTCTATGGTGTTCGACCAAATCGGCTATCGTGCCTGTTGTACAAACTTTTGAAATACCCATCGCCTTATGATGTTGTTTCAACGTCTGATACGACAAAGATAGTATGAAATGACCAGCCAATGATATCACTACGAGACATACACAAGTATTACGGCGCAGTACACGTCCTCAAGGGGATTGACTTAGACATCGCGGAGGGGGAAATCGTGGCCATAGTGGGCAAATCGGGTGCGGGCAAGAGCACCTTATTGCACATCCTCGGAAGTCTTGAACGCCCCTCTCAGGGGAAGGTGTTGTACGACGGCGAAGACATCAGTCTATGGTCGGAGGCCCAGTTGGCGGAGTTTCGAAATAAGCACATCGGCTTTGTCTTCCAATTTCATCATCTCCTTCCAGAATTCACAGCATTGGAAAATGTCGCCCTACCTGCCCTCATCGGCGGCATGCCGAAGAAAGCGGCCTTTGAAAGAGCCGCAGAGCTGTTGAGACACGTCGGCTTAGAAGAACGCATCCAACATCGCCCCGCTCAATTATCGGGTGGCGAACAACAGCGCGTAGCCTTAGTACGGGCCCTCATCAACGACCCACGCATCGTATTAGCCGACGAACCCACGGGCAACCTCGATATCCCGACCTCTGTAGAAATCCACAAATGGATACGCAAACTGAGAGATACCTTTTTTCGCACGTTCGTCATCGTCACCCACAGCAGAGACCTCGCCAATATGTGCGATCGCATCATCACCATCCAAGATGGCAAGCTGATAAAGGAGGAATCCCCCACGCCCCAATAAGAACAGACCTCATGGTGTTTCTGTAGGCTGTCCCGGATACTTCAAGCGGACGTGATAGATGTTCGTCAATGTGCGCTTAATGACGTCTACCACCGTGTAGAGCTCGTTAAAGCTGATCTCGGATTCGGAAAACTGCTCATCTTCCATCTTTTTCTGTAAAATGCTATCCACCAAATTGCCGATCGATTGTGCGTCGGGCCTGTCAAGACTTCTACTGGCGGCTTCTGCCGAATCTGCAATCATCAATATCACCTGCTCTCTCGTCCTCGGCTTGGGCCCCGGATAGCGAAAGGCCATTTCCAGCGAAGCGTCATCGGGACTTTGCTCCAAGGCTTTGCGATAAAAATACTCCACGAGCGTCGTACCGTGATGGGTGGTGATAAAATCGCGGATGATTTTGGGAAGTCCCGCTTGTTTGGCCATGCGCACCCCTTCGGTGACGTGTTCGATGATTTTCTTAGCGCTCTCCAAGGGATCGACTTCCTCGTGAGGATTGCCCTCCTGTTGGTTTTCGATAAAGTACTCCGGATTTTTCACCTTGCCAATGTCGTGATAGAGGGCGCCTACCTTGACCAAAAGCGCATTGGCACCAATGGCCTCAGCTGCCAGCTCCGCTAGATGACCCACCTGCAAGGAGTGCTGTAAAGTGCCAGGAGCTCGAAGCGATAACTCTTTGATTAAAGGGTGATTTAAATCGTACAAATCCACTAAAGTAATCGATGATGTATATCCAAAAATGCGCTCTACCAACGGTATCAGCGGATAGGCAAGCAACAACAGTATTCCTTGAAGTATAAAACTGAAGACGCGCCGAAGATCACCTTCCGCTACAATCTCGCTGCCCACGATCGAGAGTACTATATGCGTCGCCAGACCTGTCAGGGTTACGTAAAAGACGAGCTTGAAAAAGCTCGACCAATGACGCGTCTCCGAAGGCGTCAATACGGCGATAAAGCCCATGAGTATTTCCGTATAAGTAAATTCGTAGCCCAAACTCGTCAAATAACTCGCCATCAAGATCAACAGGACGTGCACCACTATGGCCAGACGCGTTTCATAAAAATTTTTCACCACGATCGGCACAATTGCAAACGGGAGTAGATAAATGTCGATCTGCGGCACGCGCTCGACCACCGTGACCAAATACCCAAAGAGTACAAACCACAGCAATATAAAGCTCAGCTCCCGCCAATCGTAATAGATCTGCGGAAAATTGAAATAGATATACAGCGCCAGAATGAGAAAGAGCGACAGTGTCAAAAACACATAGCCCAACAGCCGTACCCATGGGTTTTGACGTAGACGATCCCACCAGCTGCTTGGCTTCTTGATCGCATCTCGCCCTGCTGACAATCCATTCCCTAAGGAGCTATTTACGCGGTCCAATTTATTACCGTGTGATTGTACATAGTGAAGAAAGGCGCTGCTCAAAGCGGTATCTAAGACCACATTGGGACGTACAAGTGCACGGCACCACTTCGATATTTCCTCCCTATCCGCCATGGTATTGGCCTGAAGCCAGAGCTTGACGAGATCTATTGCATGGCGATATAGATAGAAACTATCGATGTACTCTTTGACAACACTACCATCTCTGACGAGTTGTATCCTTGAAAATGCCCTTAAGCTATCAGGTACATCTATGATGCCGCGCTGGTAGAGCTGAAAGAGGAGATCCTCGATTTTATACGGCCAGTCTGTCGTATGAGTCGAATCTCGTGCCGCAAGGTGTGCAAGAAGGACCTGCACGCTATCGTACACCTGTGGCAGATAGACATATGTAGGTAGAGGGGGCTTGGAGATCTCAGATGGATTGGTGTCTGCAAAAGGGAGCTCTCTGCCGCCGGAGAAGGCATTGGTAGGCTGTATAAAAGCGCGCGGTAAAATAGCCGCTATAATCATCGCGGCGATGAAGAATAAAATGCCACCTCGAATGCGCTCTTTCCGCGTCAAAACTCCATCTTTAACGCTTCAAAATTAAGCAATCTCGTCTACTGCTCCGATCAGTAGACGCTTATCGCGGGTTACGGAATTCTACGCGGTTTTGAACTCGTCGTGGTGTGCTCTTTTCGATGGGAGGTGTACGAGGTGGCTCGTCGATTTCCCTCTGTTGCATTTTTTTGGGTTGGGGTGACTTGTTCTCTGGCGGAGTTTGCCGCTCATCCTCTACGTCACCAATAGCTTCGATGACGCGCTCACTGAGTCGCACATAGCGCATGTTTCCAGCCTGGAGGGCGAGCTCTTTGGCTTTGTGGGCAGCAGCGAGCGCATCACTTCGCTCTCCCATTCGCTTGAGGATTAGGGCCTTGAGATAGTACTGCCAATAGCGCTCTCCCAATTGATTGGCCTTATTGACCCATTCAAGAGCCTGTCGGTCGTCGACGCGATTTTCGTAATAGTACTTTGCCGCCAGATAGTAATCCGACCGCGAAGGCCCTGACATGATGCGTTGGATGCCTTCCACTACCTTTGCCTTCGTGTCAAATATCAGTGGGATTTCTACCAGCACATCGTCCCACAGTATTTGAAGGGTAGCGGCAGAGTCGCGTAGATAATCCAGGTTGATGAGCAAGGTTTCAAAAGTCATGGCCAGCTCTTCGGGCTCGACTTCTACGCGCAAGGCTTCACGATCCATCCGATACGGCTCGGGAAGTCCAAATTGGTCCCAGTCGGAATAAAAGATGATGTCCCACACATCTTCGCGCGGTACAGCATACAGGGCGTACTTTCCCGCTTTGAGTAATTCGCCGCTGACGAGCACATCGTCACTAAATTCAATCGTGGTTGCCTCATTGGCTCCGATATCCCACATTTGATCGTAGGGCACTACTTTGCCAAAAATCACGCGACTGCGCATGCTCGGCCGCGAATAGTCGATGGTGATCGTCGACAGCCCTACATTTTGAATAAGTGTGCAGCGCGGACTGCGCTCGGGGATGACCAGCTCACATTGTCCATACACTTCGTCAGCCATGCCCCATCCCAAAAGCACAGCCATTCCACCTACGATGCACGATTTCATACGTATGCCGAACCATTTCATACCCTTCATAAGACAGCTCATTGATATTGGACTATGTATGATGCATTTTCTTAATGTATAAACGCAAAACCTCTTTAATGTTTTCATACATCGGGCGATAATCACTTACGGCTATTTGAGGATCTACCCAGACGGCCTTCTCGATGTCTTCGTCAGTCTGTGGATGTAGCTCCGCCTCTGCAGACTGCATGTGGTACCATTGGGTGATTTTTAAAATGCGCTGGTCCTTGTCGCGGTAGATGTGATAGGTCTTACAGATGGGTTGTATCAATTGTAGGGACTGCAGGCCGAGTTCTTCACGCACCTCTCGGACGGCGGCCTGTTCTTCCGTCTCGTCAGGGTCGATTTTTCCCTTGGGCAAGTCCCAATATCCTCTGCGGTAGATGAGGGCTATTTCGGAGGAAGGGCGGTATTGCACCACCCCACCTGCTGCATGGATGGGCCTAAAGGTGCGGGTAAAATGATGGAGGATAGTCTCCGGATCACTACCTTCGAGGACAAATCCCATTGGCTTGGGGCTCTTTTCGAGGTTGTCGACTACGGCGTGGAGGTGCTTGGTATTGCCGCGAAAAGGTAGACGTATCCATGAGCGCTTATTATCCGCTTCGCGGTTAAATGGTTGGCTCCTGCTTAGCAGCACGATGGGTTGATCCTTGACGTAGATTTTGTACATTTGCGCAAAATCCCACTTTGGATTATTCAACGATAGTTGCACGCAGCCTGTTGCAGATAGGAGCTGTCAAGATTGATTTGCGTTATCCTTTTCGGTGGACTTCAGGTATCGTGTCTCCCATTTATACCGACAATCGTTTGATTTGGAGCGATGTGCCAGTGCGCACGTTGGTGGTGGAGGCCTTAGCCCATGCCTCAGCGCGATTTTTGCCATTTGATGTAGTAGTAGGAGTTGCGACAGCGGGTATTCCTCCAGGAGCGATGCTTGCCCAACGTCTACGAAAGCCCTTCTTATACGTGCGCAGTAAGGCCAAGGCGCACGGTACGAAGTCGCATATCGAAGGCAAAGCGGCTCCGCAATCCAGTGCGCTCATTGTGGAAGACCTCATCTCCACAGGAGGATCTGTTCGGAATGCGTATGAAATCTTGCGCGCTGCAGAGATTGTCCCCATAGGTGTTTTATCTATATTCAACTACTTACTCACAGAGGGTCAAAACACTTTAGAGCAATTACAAATACCATCTTTTTCTCTTACAAATATTGATATTCTATTGCGCGAAGCCGAAAAACTTTCCTATCTTAGCGCTGCGGAAAGAGAGGAACTTCTACACTGGCTATACAGTCCCAAAAACCGACGTTAAATCCCATGAATAAGGAGAGCGAGCGACAGGGCATCGTATGGGTAGCCTTTGCGCAGAATCACTTGGAGGGTGCAATACACGCACCGGGGAAAGATGATTAAAAACCTTAGGTCGAATGGATAAAACATTGGAAGCCTTTGCATTCAAGTATCTCGAGACTGCATCTCCGACGGGTTTTGAGCGAGAAGGTCAGCGGGTATGGCTCGATTTTATCAAGCCATATGTCGACGAGTGGGAGCAGGATAGTTACGGTACCGTCTATGGGATAATCAACCCCGGAACGGATTACCGTGTGGTGATCGAAGCACATGCCGACGAAATCAGTTGGTTTGTCAACTACATCACAGATGAGGGTTTTATCCACGTCATAAAAAATGGCGGTTCCGACGAGGTAATTGCCCCATCCAAGCGCGTCTTCATCCACACACCCAATGGCAAGGTGCGCGGGGTGTTTGGCTGGCCAGCCATACACATTCGCCGCGGCAAAACCAATACCCCTGCGACCAGTGTGGAAAATCTCTTCATCGACGTCGGAGCCGACAGCAAAGAGGAAGTGCTTAAAATGGGTATTGACGTGGGCAGTGTCGTCACCTTTGCCGATTCGCTCGAAAAGCTCAATGACAAGTACTTCATAGGTCGGGCCTTAGACAACCGCATGGGAGGCGTCTGTATCGCACAGGTGGCACGCATGCTCAAAGAGCAAAAGGTACAGCTTCCGTACACCCTCTACATCGTCAATTCTGTACAAGAGGAAATCGGATTGCGTGGTGCGGAGATGATCGCCCACCGCATCAAACCCAATGTAGCCATCGTCACCGATGTCACCCACGACACCACTACGCCACACATTAAGAAAAAGGTACACGGAGACGTGCGATGTGGGAAAGGACCCGTAGTGACTATTGCTCCAGCCATCCATCGCAAGCTCCTATCCATCATCTTCGAAGCAGCTGATGCGACCAACATACCGCTTCAAAAATCAGTGAGCTCCCGAAGCACGGGTACTGATACCGATGCCTTTGCCTACTCCAATAGCGGTGTGCCATCGGCATTGATATCCCTGCCCTTGCGGTACATGCACACCACTGTGGAGATGGCGGCCATTAGTGATATCGACCACGTGGCCCAACTCATCTTCGAAACGCTAAAGAGGATTGAACACGGCCAGAAGTTTACCTACGTGTAGAGCTCTCAGGACCTTCACCGCGCTGTGGCATTGGCTCGTCGAGCAACATCTCTGGATTGGCCTCTGTGCGGCGGCCCTGGTCTATGCAACCCACCGATTTGCCCTTCAGATTCAAGAGCCACTTTGGAGTACTGAGTATTTGATAGCTTTTACGGGAGCATTTATCGCCTACCGATCGCAAGAACTCCACGTTCTATGGTCGACGTTATCCTCTCCCTTACATCAATCCGTGCGCTTAAAGCAACCATGGACTTTGATCAGAAGATATCCCTCGTGTTTGGCACTAATAGGACTGACATGGGCGATATTCCAAATGGGCATTCAAAGAGCGACGTTGTACTTGCCTGCGGGGATTATTACTGTACTGTACTTGTTCCCCCTTCATCCGTCGGTATTTGTCCGTCGCCTTCCACTTGCCAAGATATTTCTCATCAGCGCCTGTTGGACGTGGATCACAGCAACGGCACCATTGGCACTTCACGGCACTCCCCTTTTGGAGGCGGTGGTCCATCCCATTAGCTGGGAGCGATTTGCCTTTATCTTTGCATTGACTGTACCCTTTGACATACGAGATATGGAAGAGGATGCCCGTGCAGGGCTGAAGACCTTGCCCAATGTCTTTGGTCGTGGAATAATCAAAACATTAGGGATATTTGCCGTGTGTCTGTGGGTATCGTTGCACTATATAGCAATGGAAGAGACGCACTACACGGACGGCACTTTTTTAGCTACGGTATTGGCGGCTATGTCCACCATTGGGTTGATTCTGTGGTCCCATCCCCATCAATCCGAGCTGTATTTTACGGGATATGTCGATGGAATGATGCTAGTTTGGGTTGTATTGATGGAGTCCCTCCACAACATTTTGGCATAAACGACCATTAAAGCCATAAAATGGATGCGGTTGTCATGAGTAGTGTTCCAGACTACTATCCCTCTACGCTGTTGAGAGATGTCGAGTGGCATGTACTTATTGAAAAACTCCAATCCTTTGCCGTGAGCCATTACGCTGCAGAAAAATTGCAGTGCCTACCATTTCATACAGATAAGAATGTCATCGAAGAAGAACTCCGCAGGGTATCGGATTTTAAGGCGGGTATGGACGTCGGATTGGATATCGAATGGTACCGCCCACACAATCCCGAGGATATCTTGCAAATGCTTCAAATAGAGGGATATGTCATTCAACAGGATCAGTTGAGGATATTGTACGACTTGACGCGCTCTGCTGAAGCTACCTATGCCCTATACGAAAAGACGGAATGGGCAGGCAAGGGCACCTTTGCTGCGCAATATGCTTCCCTGAAGGAGGCAGCTCCCATCGCCGCGCGCATTGATGCACTCATTGATGAAGAGGGCAACATTCGTCCCGATGCATCGCCAACGCTCCTCCAATTGACGCGTGAAATGGAAGTCCAGGCCCAACAAAACGACGCTCTCTTTGATGAGCTTCGCGAGCGATACGCACAAAAGGGTTGGCTTGTGGATATCCAGCACTCCTATCGCCAAAACATGCGTGTCTTAGCAGTCAAACCCGCTTACAAGCGCAATATCCCGGGACTGTTGGTGGACAAATCAGAGTCGGGCAACACCCTTTTCATTGCTCCGTTGCCTTATTTAGAGGGACTAAATGCCCTACGAGAACTCCAATTGGCCTATAAGGCAGAGGTGCGGCGACTGTTGAGGGAAATTTCATCGTTTTTGCGGAGGGAGGTTGAAAAACTTCAACCCCTCTTCGCCACTTTGATTCAGTTGGATATATGGCGTGCCAAAGCCCGGTTAGCCAAAGCACTCGGTGCTTCCCTCCCCGAGATTGCAGATTCAGGGGCACTTGAGTTGCAAAATGCCCTCCATCCCCTATTATTCTTAAAAAATCAAGGTGAAGGCAAGACTACCGTACCCTTTTCCTTACGGCTTGACGATGAGCGTCGGGTGATTTTAATCAGTGGTCCCAATGCCGGTGGCAAGACGGTATTGCTCAAAGCCACTTGCCTCATCCAATTGATGTGCCGCGCAGGGCTCTTGCCACCTGTCGATGTGCACTCCAGAATACGCATTTTCAAAAAACTCTTCGCAGAAATCGGCAATCATCAGTCGATCGATGACGAATTGAGCACCTTTAGTGCACATGTGCAACATCTCAGTTATATCCTTCGGCATGCCGATACGGATACTTTGATACTTATCGACGAAATAGGCGCCGGCACGGACCCCGAAATGGGAAGTGCATTGGCTGAGGCGCTAGTGGAAGCTCTGGTCGATAAGAAATCTCTGGCAGTCGTCACCACACATTACCCACGTCTAAAATTATTGGCCGAACGCATCCAAAATGTGACTAATGCCTCTATGGCATTCGACGAAGAAGCGCTCAAACCCACGTTCCGTCTTGTCATAGGCGTGCCCGGTCGATCGTATACCTTTGAAATTGCTCGACACTCGGGACTCCCTAAGGCAATCATCCAACGAGCACAGTCCTTCCTCGGCGATGAAAAAGTACAACTCGAAGAAACTCTCCGCCAATGGCGAAGAAAACTCCAGGACATTCACTTGAAAAGCCGACAGCTCGATGTCAAGGCCAAGCAACTCGACATACTACGTCTGCAATACGAAGATCTAAAACATCAACTGCTCGTAGAGCGCAAAAAGCTCCGAATGGAGCAAAAGCAGTGGGAGCAATACCTCCTTCGACTGGAAAAACAACAAATTCACCAACTGATCAAAAAGAAAATCGACGGTATTCGCCCTGAGGAATTGCAAACCCGCCTCAGCGAAATCCATCAAAAAATCCAACGCGCAGATGAGCAAATTGAGCAAGCGCGCGAGGTCTTGAAGGCCAATATCAAAAGTGACTCCAACGTCAAGAGGGGTGACACCGTCCTACACGTTCCCACTGGTATCCGGGGTGAGGTGGAAGACGTTCAGGGCGAGAAGGTATTGCTCATCGGTGGGGGCATGCGCTTTACGGTACCGAAGAGCGAAATCCAACGCATTGAGGCGAAGCCACAGACATCCCATACTACCAAAGCACAACCGACCAAGCACGACGTCATAGTGCGCGAGGTGGACCCCATTCTTGATCTACGAGGGCTGAGTAAAAGGGATGCCGAAGCACTGTTGCGCGCATACATGGACCGCGTCTTGTTGTCTGACAAGCGAAGTGTGCGCATTATCCACGGCAAGGGTTCGGGGGCATTGCGTCGATTGGTAGAAGAGGTCCTACGGGCGTATAAGGAGCAGATACGTACCCATTACCATCCATCTGCAGCTGAGGGAGGAGATGGCGTAACGGTGGTGGAATTTTCGCTTTAGCCCTGGAGTTTTTCCATGACCTTTTGGTACACCTGCTGGGGGGTGATGCGAAATTTTTCGAAGAGCACTGAGCCCGGTGCCGATGCACCGAAGCGATCCATGCCGACGACAATGCCATCGGGACCGACGTATTTGTACCAATAATCGGGATAGGCTGCTTCGATGGCCACTTTAATGGGGATATCGTTGGGCAAGACGCTTTCGCGATATGCGGGATCTTGTTGGTCGAAGAGCTCCGTGCAGGGGAAGGACACCACTCTGACATGCACATTTTGTTGGTTGAGCAGGGCCTTGGCTTTCAATGCTACGTGCACCTCGGAGCCCGAGGCCATGAGGAGCACCTGCGGTTGGTCGTCTTCGACGAGCACATAGGCCCCGTGTTCGAGCAGGCCGGCTTGCGCAATGCCTTGGGCAGTACGGTTGAGCACGGGGAGTTTTTGTCGGGTAAGGGCCAACACGGTGGGTCCATCGCGGCGAAGGAGCGCCATCTTCCAGGCCACAGCAGTTTCGTTGGCATCCATCGGGCGGATGACCATGAGATTGGGAATGTACCGCAGTGAAGGCAAGTGTTCTACGGGCTGATGCGTGGGGCCATCTTCGCCAAGACCTATGGAATCATGTGTAAAAACGTAGATGACACCGAGCTTCATCAGTGCAGCAAGCCGTATTGCTGGTCGCATGTAATCGCTAAACACCAAGAATGTACCACCATAGGGAATAAATCCACCGTAAAGTTGGATGCCATTGAGGATTGCACCCATACCGTGTTCTCGCACACCGAAGTGGATATACCTGCCCTTTCGGTTTTCAGCATTGAAGACAGGCATATCGACTGGTTTGGTCTTATTCGACGGCGTCAAATCGGCAGAGCCGCCGACCA
>JALWKB010000083.1 GCA_026996805.1 Saprospiraceae bacterium
ACGAGTCTTTTTAAACCGCAGAGGGCACGGAGGGGTGTGGGGTTGGTTTTGGGGGGCACTGTGTTGGGTTTGTGGGCTCTGTGGTTTTTGGCCATATTTTTAGATGCGGGGGAAAGGGGAGATTTTCGCATGCCTGTTGCGCGCTGTAGCGGGCGGCTGTTTTACTTGAAGGTGGCATTTTTTAGACCCATACGTTTGAAATGTCATTTCAAGCGTAAGGAGGGTTAGGAGGTATTACAATTTTACGAAGGCTTTGGATTGCACGGATTGGAGTGAGCGCCAGCGGATGTAGTACATACCCGCGGGCAGGTCGTGAATGGCATAGCGGAGTTGGTGGGTGCCTTTGGGCAGTGTTTTGGCGAGGAGTGTATGGATGCGGGAGCCGCGTGCATCGATGAGGTCGAGGAAGACGGGCTGGCCGTAGGCGTGGAAGGAGATGTGGATGAAATCGCTGGTGCGGTTGGGATGGATCTGGACTTGGGTGGTGCCGGATTGTTGGCGGGTGCGACGTGTGGCGGTAGAGAGGCAGTCGGTGGATTTGCAGATGGGGAGTGTCTGGAAGCGGCCGAAGAGGACGTTTTCGACCTGGTGGGGTTCGAGGCAGAGCCATTGTTCGAGGACGGAGGCGTATACCTGTCGGAAGTCGAATTGTGGGGGCAGGTTGTCTTCGACGGTCATATCGGGGTGGAGGGCGGGGTTGGAGCCGATGATGCCGCCCTGTACGGGTGTACCGAAGAAGAACATGGGGGCGGCGGCGCCGTGGTCGGTGCCATCGCTGGCGTTGGAGACGATGCGTCGTCCGAATTCGGAGAAGGTCATGCCCAACACGCGCTGGTCGACGCGGTTGCGCTCGAGGTCTTTGAGGAAGAGGCCGATGGCTTGGTCGAGTAGTCGGAGGAGGGTGGCGTGTTCGCCCTGTGTGTGGTCGGAGGGGTCGACTTGTTTGTCGTGGGTGTCGAAGCCTTCGAGGTAGGCGAGGTAGATGCGCGAGGTGCTGCCTGCGGCGATGAGGCGGGCGATGATTTTGAGTTGTTGTGCAAGGGGGTTGTCGTCGGGGTATTGGACTTTGTTTTGGCCTTTGCGGGAGAGCTCTTTGAGGCGCTGGCCGTATTGTTGGCTCTGGTGGATGACGTGGCGGATGTAGCCGAGTTTGTTACCTGCCGGGGTATTGGGTATGTCGACTTCTTTATCTTCGATGATTTCGTAGAAGGAATCGGGGTCGGTGATGGAGACGGCCATATTGGTGGTGGGTCCTTGGAAGGTCAAGCTGCTGAGGAAGCCCATTTCGACGGCGAGGGGATCGGGGGCTTTGTCGTTGGGGAAGCCTTCGGGGTAGTTGGGGTATTCTTGGTGGAGTACTCGGCCCATCCATCCTGTGGAGATGATTTCGTCGGCGGAGGAGGCGCTGAGCCAGATGTCGGAGGATCGGAAGTGGGAGAAGTCTTGGTTGGGATAGCCCACATTTTGGACGATGGTGAGGCGGTCTTCGCTGTAGAGTTGGTGGAGGGTGTCGAGGGAGGGATGTAGGCCGAGGGAGGTATTGGGCAGGGGGAGCAGAGCGCGGTCGGGGAGGACGATGTGGGGGCGGAGTTTGTGCAATACCGACATCTGTTCCATTGGGACGACGGTGTTGAGGCCGTCGTTGCCGCCGCTGAGGAAGATCATGACGAGCACGTGGTCGGTATCGTCCAGCGAATCCAGCAGTTGTTGGAGCACGGATTTGCCGAAGGGTGAAATGCCCATGCTGTGAAATAGCCCGGTGAGGAAGGCTCCGTGTCCTGTGCAGCGGATAAATTCTCTTCGTTTCATGTTGTGTGGTTTAAAATTTTATACGGACTACGATTTTATACATAGTACGCCTAGTACTTCAACACAAGTAGGCTTCGGCCATGTGGAGGAGTGTGCGGAAGAAGGGGATGAGGCGGTTGAGGACGATCTGTCGGGCTGTTGGGTCGTCAGGATTTTGGAGGTAGTGGAGCCATGCGGCTGTCCAGTAGTTGTCGTTTTTTTGACCTGAGAGGAGGATTTTTTTGAGGGACTGGTGTTGGTCGTCGGTGAGGGGTTGGCCGAGGAAGAGTTGGGAGGCTTGGTGGATGAGGGCGTTGGGGTCGTCGGCGTCGGTGAGGGATTGGGTGAAGGCGAGCCAATCGGCGTAGATGGCGGTATTGCCTTTGCTGTCTTCGAAGCCGACGAACATGAGGTAGTCGGTGACGAAGGTGCGGTTTTTGACGGTGGAGGTGGTGATCCAGGTCAGGTCGTATTGTGGGGCGAGGTAGTAGGCGGGCCAGCCGGCTACAGAGGGCGGGTCGCCGATTTCGAGGCCTGTGATGATGCCGCCGTAGTAGAGGAGTTGGGACCATACGGCGCGTTCGGCGATGGTGCTATCGGTGGGGAAGGCCATGTTGGCGCCGCGCCAGAGGCTCATGAGGTGTTCGAGGGGATTTTTAACCATGGCGCCGCGATTGAGGGGGTCGAAGAAGTGTTCGGAGCTGAGGAGGGTGCGCAAGACGGGTCGAATTTGATAGCCTTCGCGGCGGTAGAGTTCGGCGAGGGGTTGGATGACGAGCTTTTCGGTCTCTTTGGTGATGATGGGGAAGACGAAGAATCGGTAGAGTTCGCGGCAGAGGAAGCGGGCTGAGGTGGGGTGGGAGGTGAGCATTTCGATGAGTGCGTCGAGTTCGCGGGTGCCATCCCATTGGCCGGCGATGCGTTGGTGGTTGTAGAATGCGGAAAACTGTTTGTCGCCCGTGTCGTGGTTGTAGGGGACGAAAGTGGAGATGATTTTGCCTCTGTTGTCGAGGTTGAGGGTCCAGCCGGTGAGGATGCGTGCGGCTTGGCGGACGTCGTGTTCGGTGTAGCCGCTGTCGGGACCTTTGCCGATG
The DNA here is from genome assembly GCA_026996805.1 of Saprospiraceae bacterium. Lineage (GTDB taxonomy): Bacteria > Bacteroidota > Bacteroidia > Chitinophagales > Saprospiraceae > S141-43. The sequence goes on from JALWKB010000083.1 coordinate 2,883, forward strand.
GTGAAGAGTTCTTGGAGTTCGCGTGCGTAGTTTTCGTCGGGTTGGTCTTTGACGTTTTCGGCGCCGTTGAGGTAGATGAGCATGGCGGGGTCGAGGGTGATGGCGCGCACCAGTGTGGGGAAGTGCCCCAGTGCGTGGTTGCGGAGGGTCATGTAGTACTGGTAGCCGAGGATGCCGACGAGGATGTTGGAGAGCTGTACGGCGAAGTGGTTGTGCCAGAAGAAGGTGAGCTTTTCGTGGATGGTGCGGGGGCTGGCGATGATTTGGCGTATCCACCAAAATTTGAAGGAGTAGAAGCGCCGGACGAAGATTTCGGCCTGGATATTTTGGGGTAGGTTGAGTATAAAACCGTAGTTGGAGTTGATCCAAGTTTGGCCGTAGGGTATTTCGGGGTCTTTGAAATCGTCGTCGTTGTAGTCGTTGATGGGGGGAGGTGGGTTGGGGTTGGTTTGGAGGAGGGCGTCGATCATTTGCTCCATGGTCATGGATTGGAAATGTCGTAGGTCTTCGATGGAGACGCCGAAGAGGCAGCGTTTGAGGAGGTGGAGCCGTTCGGCGTCGGTCCAGGGGCCGCTGTATGGGATTAGTCCTGTGGTGATTTGTCGCTTCGGAGGGCGAAAGCGGGGGTCGATATGTCCTTGAGTGAGGTTGGGTCGGTGGACGTTGCGCAGGAAGGGGGGTGTCTTCTTCTCAATCTGGCGAAGGTGGCGCGTGATATTAGTCATGGCGCGGGGGTTTGAGACGAGGATTTTGCTATATATAACATGACGATAAAATGCCCAAGAAAGTTACAATGGGTGAAGAAATTTTCGCTATTCTTTGGGGTTTCGACTTAGAAGTCTCTGTTTATGAGGGCTTTGGCGGTATTTTGGAGTACGGCTTTGTATTGGGCGTGGATGTCGAGTTTGTCGATTGCGGAGCGGGCGCGGTGGTAGTAGTCGTGGAGGAGGGACTCGCAGAGGGTGTCGACGTGGTATTGGCGGAAGAGTTGACGTACGGCTTCGATTTGGTCTGGGGTTTTGGAGGGCAAGGTGTACCAGTGGAGGAGTTGTTTTTTGTCTTGTGGGGAGGCGTGGTCACGGGCGAGGATATAGAGGAGTGTTTTTTTATTTTGGGCGATATCGCCCGCGGTGACTTTTCCGGTGCGTTGGGATTGGCCGAACACGTCGAGCAGGTCGTCGCGTATTTGGAAGGCCATGCCGAGGGCGATGCCGAGTTCGTAGAGGTGTTGGATTTCGCGTTGGTCAGCGCCGCCGATGAGGGCCCCGATGACGAGTGCGGCACCGAGGAGTACGGCGGTTTTGTTTTTAATCATGAGTAGGTATTCGTCGCGTTGGACGTCGAGGCGGTTTTCGAAGTCGATGTCCATTTGTTGGCCTTCGCATACCTGGCGAGCGGTTTGGTTAAAGATTTGGAGGATTTTGCGGAAGATGTTGGCGGGTTGGATGTGCTCGAGGTGTTGGTAGGCGAGGATGAGCATCACATCGCCGGAGAGTATGGCTTGATTGGGGGAGTACTTGACGTGTACGGTGGTGTATCCCCTGCGCAATTGAGCTTCGTCCATGATGTCGTCGTGGATGAGGCTAAAATTGTGAAACAGTTCGACCGACATGGATGCGGGCAGGGCGGGGGAGTAATCGCCGCTGTACATGTCGCAAGCCAGTAGGGTGAGGGAGGGGCGGATGCGTTTGCCGCGTATGGACATGAAGTACTGGAGGGGTTCGTAGAGGCGTGTGGGGTGTTGCATCCACTCATAGCCCTTGAGGTACTCTTCAAAGGCGTGTCGGTAGGGTTCGAGTGGGTTCATGGTCGGTGGCTTTTGGTACGGTTATCGTCCATGGGGTGCATCATTGATGTTTGGTTGATTGTGGTGTAGAGGGTGCGGGAGGAACGAATTTGCCCAAGTTTGGGGCGATGGATTTGAGGGGTGGAAGTTGGTAGGACAGGCCGAGCTGGTGGATATTGCCACGCACGTGGTAACGCGCGTAGGCATAATCGATGCGGTAGGATTTATGTGCGAGGCTGAGGCCGAAGCTCATGCCCGTAAGGGAGAAAAAGGGCGGTGCCAGGTCGTCGCGGAGGCGGTGGTTATAGCCTATGCGTATGCGGAGTTGTTCGCTTTTGCCGAGGGCGAGTTCGCCTCCCAATATGAAATGGCGGGCCAATTGTCGCAGTAGGGATGGTGTGGCATTGGTCGGAGCGGGGCCAAATAGTGGGGAGGGTTCGCGTATGGGGGTGTTGTAGGTGCTTTGGAAGCGGGTGAGGCGTCGGTAGGTGAGGTGGAGGCGGAGGGGGAGGTATTTCAATCGGCGGGTGAGGCCGATGAGGAGTTCGGTGGGCAGTGGTTCGTCGGCATTGCGGTATTTTTTCAGCAGTATCCCTGCGTTGCGCCAGGTGATGCCGAGGGTGGTGTGTCTGTCGTCGAGTTGGTAGGTGGCGCCTATGTCGACGAGCAGAGCGGTGGCGCTATAGGGCTGGAGGGAGGAGTGTATCCATTTGATGTTGGCACCTGCAGACCATTTTGTGGTGGGCTGGTAAGCTACGCCGAGTATCCATGCTTGTTCGGAGGGTTGGATGTCGCCGATTTTGTTTCCGTAGACGTCGGTGTTGGTCATGGTGGCGTAGTTGATGTATTGGGCGCTGAGGTGGGCGTAGAGGTAAGGGCGGAGGGGAAAGGCGAATCCGATGGAGCCTCCTTGGGTGCTTGCGGGCAGGAAGGCTGGCTGGAAGGAGAGCAAGGCGGATTGGGGGAGTTGGAGTTGGGCGGGATTGGCGAGGGCCTGGCCGATGTCAGCGTCGCGATGGGAAATCCATGTGCCGCCCATGGCTGTGATGCGCGCAGATTGGACCATGTTGACGAATCGAAAGAGAGAGGTAGGCCGGTAGGACTGCCCTTGAGAAGGAGTAGCAAGGGCGGCGATGGCGAGCAATGTTATCGCAACGGCACGGTAGTTACGGTGCATGTTGGATGGCGATTTTATGGCGTTCGGAGTGGTTGGCGGTGCGAAGGACAAACCAGTAGATGCCGGGAGGGATGTCGTCGACGCGTAGTAGATAGGGAAGGCGAATATGGTGGAGCGATTTGTATCGTTGCCCCTGGAGGGTAAAGATGTCGAGGCGGTCAATTCTTTCGGAGCAGGGGGCGATGCAATCGATGTGGAGTTGTTGATGTGCGGGGTTTGGGTTGAGTCGGAAGGTCTTGTCGTTGTGGGATACGTCGCGCGTGTCGATGGTGGGATCGATGACGATGGCTTTGGTAAATGGTCCTATCCAGCTGCCCTTGCCGTTCCATAGGAGGAAGTGGAAGGAGTCGACGCCTTCTGACTGAGAGGATCGGTAGTAGGCACTGCCGTTGTGGATATCGGACAGTGGTATTGCGCTGCCGATGGTCAGCGGTGTGTTGTTGCGTTCGACCGTGCCGTTGGAGGGCGTGTCGAGCAGGAGGACGTACAGGGTGGAGGCTTGGTCGGGTGCTTGGGCGTCGATTTGGAGGGGTGCGGTGGCATAGGATCCGACGAGGATGGTATCGTTGGTCAGCAAGGTGGGCGATTGGAGGGCGACGGCACCGCAGAGTTCGAGTTGCCATTTAAAGAGCCGTGTGGTGCGGTTGGCGTTACGCGAAAGGGAGACATGGAGCTGCCAGTTGCCCTGTCCCTTTTGGCCGTTGAAGATGGCGAGGCTGTCTTGCATGGGTCGGAGGAGTTTGCTCCTGTCGAGGTTGAAGCAGGAGGCCAGTTCGGGTGCGTCGTCGTCGAAGCCTGCTTTGATGGTGGTCGAGGTGATGCATCGGCGGTTCCAAAGGAGCATGGTATCTTCAGGGCCGATGAGGGAGATTTGGACGTCTTTGAGGGATGTGCCGGACTGAAGGTGTATCAGGGGGAGGTTGACATCGGAGATGAGGATTTGGTCGGGCACATCGATGGGGCTGCTCTTCGATTGGCCTCTGGTGACGGAGACGGATTGGTTGTTTTGGTATTGGCGGCAGTCGAGGGCTCGCGTGCTGAAGATGGCTGTTGGTGTCCATGGGCCTTTGCCGCACTGGTTGATGCCGCGCACGCGCCAGAAGTAGAGGCTATTTTCGTCGAGCAGGGTGGGTGCGCGCACGGTGGTATCATCGAGGTTGTCGACGCTGTAGACGATGGAGGCTGCGTCAAAGGAAGGAGAGGTAGCCAGTTGGAATTCGTAGGAATCGGCATCGCGGTCGGCTTTCCACTGAAACAGGGGCCCTGTAGAGTGATCTCGAACCGATACGGGCGAGAGGGGGCGCAGGCTGTCGTAGTAGTTGCGTACGGCGTGCACGGCGATGGGACCGAGAGTGAGCAGCGTATCTTGGCGTTGTAGGGTGATGAACATCTGGGTATCGAGCGAGGCCGCTATGCGCTGGAAGTCGAGCTCGATGTAAAAGGTATCGCCGGCGGCAATTTTATCTTGTACGATTTCATACTCTACACCCTGCGGAAGTCCGGTGATTGCGACAAATTGAAGGGTATCGTCGGGGGAGCCGGTGGTACGCACCTGGATTTGTTCGGTCGTGGGCAGGCAGGCGAAGATATTGTCGGGGAGGACGGCATAGGAAAAGGGCAGGATCGAATCGCGAACGACGGTGATGTCTTCGTTGGAGACGTCGAAGAAGATGCTGTTGTGGGCTTTGACCTTGATGCGTCCTCGGCGCGTCGGCATGTCGGGCACTTGGACGAAGGCCTCGCCGTCATTGCGGACTTTTTCTGCCAGCAGGATGGGGCGGTCGTAGTGGCTGCGATCGAAGAAGTAGATGTCGACGTACTGGCAGTTGACAGGAGGGCGGTCGGTGTTGGCCACATCCCAGCGGACGCGTTGATAGGTGCCTGCTATCCAGGTGGTATCGGCATTGGGGGAGGTGACCTGGAAGGGGCCCGCCTTTTCGGTGACTTTAAATTCGATGTATGCCCAGTTGGTGGCGCCGGCGCCCGGATGGTAGTCGCGCACCGTAAAGGCCATCTTCATGTCGAAGGAATAGGGGGGGAGGATTTCGGTCCTATCGGTAATGGGCAAATTGTTGTTGGAAAACAGGATGAGTCGCAATTGGGGGAATACCCTTGTGGGGTTTTCTTTGGGGGGTCTGGATCGAAAGAGAGGCACGTTGCCGTTTTCTTTTTTGGGGTTGCCCAAGGGGTAGATGGTCCCGGTGGTGTATTGTTCCCAGGTGTAGAGGAGGGTGGTATCTTCGGCGTCTTGTCCGATGCCGGTCAGTTCGAAAGGTGTTTTGTAGGGAATGGTAAAGCCCCCTTCGATGGGGATGGTAGCTATAGGTCTGGTGTTGCCTGTGTCGATGGCTTGGGCGCAAGAGTTACCTGTTCCCTGACGAGCAAAGCGGTAAATTTGTTTGAGCGAGTGGTTGTGGAAATAGGGGTCTGCTCTGGGCACGAAGCTCTGGGGTCCGCACAGGCCGCTGTACGACATGATGGTGCTTCCGCCGCCTGGTTCGAAGGCTGAGCCGGTAGCTTCGTTGCCGTTGCAATTGTTGAAAGTGTGGGTGGCGGAAAACTGGTGTCCGATTTCATGGCAGGATATCTGTATAGCCACGTAGTTGGTGCTGTTGGTGTACCAACAGGTGACTCCTGCGCCTTTGCCCTGGTCGGAGCACACGCTGGAGAGGGAGGCGATGCCTCCTACATCTTTGCAGCCAATGGTAAAGATATGGCCGATGTCGTAATTTTTGGTGCCGATGCGGCGGTTGAGTACTGCGGTGTTGGAGGCCAGGAGGCTGCTGCCGGTGGTGGCAGCGGGGAAGGGATCTGTCGAGGGATTGGTAAAGATTACGGCTTTGTTGTTGGGCACTAAGGTGAAGGTGATGCCGTGTTCGCGCTCGAAGATGCCGTTGATCACATGGAGGGCGCTCATGATTTTAGAGAGGGCCTTGTCGGAGTCGCCACCTCCGAGATTGGGGTTTCGCCCCCATTCTCCCGTACAGGAAATGGCGATGCGGTATTTTAAGAGCGGCCAATCTTCGACATCTTCTCGCAATTCTACTGTGGGCGGCGACGACGCCGATACTTGTCCAGTGGTGCCACACAGCCACGGCGTGACGTGTACATCTTCCATGGTAAAGAGGCGATACACGGTCTTGTCATGCGCTTCGGTGGGCTCGATGGCGTAGATACCCTCGGGGGTAAAAACCGTGACGATGAGGCCCCATGGGCCGAAGCTCAATTGAGCGCGATGCGTAGGCCGGTCGATGCGGTATCCCACATAGGTGAAAGTGCGGTATTTAATTTGCTGTTGAGGGTCGTCCATCACGGGGCGAAACCGAAAGCGAAAGCTGTGGAGTTGTCCATCAGGGTCGGGGAGTTCTGCCGTGTATTCTTCGTCGGCGTCGATGCCGAAGCGGTGGATGTATTTCAGGTACGCGAGTTCGTACACGGCAGTCGGCACGATGCCGTCGTCGGGTACGCCGCGCTGTTCGGCCTGCGGTATTTGATGCCATAGCGATTGGCTCCACGACGGCGCTCCCCAAAGAAAGAGTGCAAATAGAAACCACAGCTGCATTGCTTTCATGTCTCGAACGGTTTTATCCCCAATGGATCGTACAAATGTACAAAGCTGCAATTTTTCACAAAACGGCGCGGTCTTGAAAGGTAGTATACGGTCAGTGGCTCGAGAAGATGCCCAATGGTCGCACAATTTTATACGACAGAGGGCATGAAATCGTTGGATTTTTTATGGGTATAAAATTGTAGGCAGTTTGTATCTAAAGGCAAGACGATGAATTACGCATGGATTGGAGCTTGGGCCCTGTGTATGGGCATTGCACTGTCCCTAAATGGACAGTCGATGGATGTGTTGGACACGTTGATACGCATGGAAATGCAGTCATTTCGGCTGAAAGATGTCCGGCAGAGCACTTCCGGGGGAAATATCGACATACACTATGCGCGATTGAAATGGTGGATCGACCCGGCGGAAATTTATATACGCGGTGCTGTGTACTATCGGTGTGTGTGGGCAAGCGATGATCGTGAGCGAGTGACTTTGGATCTTTCGGACAAATTAGAGGTCGACGCCGTCCTCTCAGGGGGAGATTCGCTCACCTTTGTACACATGGAAGATGTATTGGCGATCGATATCCCAGCAGAGCTGGCTGGGAGAGACACATTTTCTTTTGAGGTGCATTACGAAGGGGAGCCGGATCAGTCGGGGTTTGGGGCCTTTGCGCGGACGTACCAATACCCATCGAAAGACTCGGTGCCGGTGATATGGACGCTCTCGGAGCCGTATGGTGCTTCGGAGTGGTGGCCGTGTAAGAATTCGCTCGTCGACAAGATCGATTCGATCGATATCATTGTCGGTACTGTAGAGCCCAATCGGGTCGCCACGCAGGGTGTACTTGTCGATACCGTCCGGCTCGGGGATACGGTATACTATCACTGGAAACATCGTCATCCCATAGTGAGCTATCTGGTATCCTTGGCGGTGACGGATTACGAGCATTGGGTCGATACGGTAGTCAGTACGAGTGGCGAGGTGTTTGGAGTAGAGCATTACGTCTACCCCCGATATGCAGAGCGAGCGAGGGAACAATTTGCGGTTACACCGGCCATGATCAATATCTTTGAGCGATGGGTGGCTCCCTATCCCTTTCGCGATGAGAAGTATGGCCATGCCCAGTTTGGTTGGGGTGGTGGCATGGAGCACCAGACGATCAGCTCGATGGGGGGATTTAGTACGGGACTGATTGCCCACGAGCTCGCTCATCAGTGGTTTGGCGATGCGGTGACATGTGGCTCGTGGCGCGACATATGGCTCAACGAGGGCTTTGCCACCTACTGGACGGCATTGTACTTTGCAGAGGTCGAAGGGGACGAGAAGTTGAAGGAATGGGCAGATGCAGCGGAGCAGAGCATCGTCCGCCAACCGGGGGGCTCTGTATGGGTCGACGATACGACCGATGTATGGCGGATCTTTAACGGCAGGCTTACCTACCGCAAGGGTGGATTTCTATTGCATATGTTGCGCTGGGTGTTGGGCGATTCGGCCTTTTGGACGGGCGTGCGTTCGTATTACCACAGTTTTAAAGACAGCTTTGCTCGCACGTCTAACTTGCAGCGCCATTTGGAGATGGCTGCCGATACGAGTCTTGACGAGTTTTTCGCCGACTGGTTTTACGGTGAGGGATATCCCAGTTATACGGTGCGCTATACGCAGGTGGGCGACACGCTCTTTGTGAGTGTCGAGCAGGAGGCTTCGCATGCATCGGTCGACTTTTTTGAAATGCCGCTTGAGCTGGGGCTTTACGGCGCGGGCCAAAGTCAGTTGGTCCGCCTGGATCATCGGTACAATCACCAGGTCTTTCGCGTGCCGGTGTCCTTTGTGGTCGACAGTGTGGTGTTTGATCCACACAATTGGGTGCTCAATGGTGAGAGTGTGATTACGAAGCTCGAAGGCGTTGCTGATGATACGGTCAAGATGCGCTTGCTGTCCAATGTGGTTTACGATGAGCTCGTCTTGTTATTGGCGGAGGGTTGTACTGATGGGCGAGCGGTGATTTACGACACGATGGGTCACCGCGTGGTGCAGCGGGTCGTGCAGGTCGGTACCAACAGGATACCGGTGGAAGGGCTGTCGCAGGGGGCGTACATTCTTCGTTTACAGTGTCGGGACGAAGAGCCCGTCGCCTTGCCCTTTCAGAAGTATTGAAGCTCGGAAGAAGGAAGAGCTTGGGGATAGGAAGTATTGTACCATATTACACACACGGTGGAGCGCTCACTCATCTATGAGGCGATAGCCGACGTTGTGGATATTTTCGATTTTGATTTTGGGGTCGCCTTGGAGGAGTTTGCGGAGTCGAGAGATGAAGACATCGAGGCTTCGGCTGGTATAGTAGTTGGCGGAGCCCCACAGGGTGTTGAGGATGTCGTCGCGCTTGACGATGTTGCCTTTGGATTCGACGAGCATTTTTAGGAGGTCGCCCTGGCGCTGGGTGAGCTTTTGGGTGTGGTCATTGTGGATGAGTTGGAGATTGGGGTAGTTGAAGGTGTATTGGCCGATGTGGTAGATATGGGTATGGATGCCGGGTCTGACGACGTGGCTTCGACGGAGGAAGATCTTTATCTTGAGGAGGAGTTCTTCCATGCTAAAGGGCTTGGTGATGTAGTCATCGGCGCCGATTCGGAGGCCGTGGATGCGGTCTTCTGTCAGCGATCGAGCGGTGAGGAAGATGATGGGCACTTCGACGTCGAGGTTGCGTATTTGTTTGGCCAGTTCGAAGCCGTCCATTTCGGGGAGCATGATGTCGAGGATACAGCAGTCGAAGTGCTTGGATTTAAAGGCTTCCAAGGCCTTTTTTCCTTCCGTGTAATGTTCGACTTCGTAGTTGTTTTTCGTCAAATGGTCTTTGATGATGAAGGAGAGCGCTTCGTCGTCTTCTACCAAAAGGATTTGGTACCCCATATCTCAGAGATTGATGAATGTTCGATGTTGGAGGATGAGCGAGGGTTCAATGGGATGTGTCTGTGTTTTGCGGTGATTTGCATGCACGATTTTATACCAATACAAAGAGGGGCGAAGATCATTACGCTGCGTGATGGAGGGGCAGGTTTGTGCGCTGTATGGACGGATACGGTGCATCAGTGTTTGGTATGAAAGTCAATGATAAAACGCGAACCTCTGCCCTTTTGTGATACGACGGATATCTTCCAGCCGTGCGCTTTGGCGATTTGGGCTGCGTAGTAAAGGCCGAGGCCGAAGCCTTTGACATTGTGGACGTTGCCAGTGGAGATGCGGTAGAAGCGCTGGAAGAGCTTGTTGCGGTCTTTTTCGTCGATGCCGATGCCGCGGTCTTCGACGACCAGTCTTGGCCCGTCGGGCGTGTCCATGGTGAGGATGGTGACGTGTGGGACGTCTTTTTTGTATTTGACGGCGTTGTCGATGAGGGTGTTGAGCATGTTGATGAGGTGCACTTCGTCGGCGGAGACTTTGGCGTTTTGGGCGTAGAGATGGGTATGTAGTTGGCCGTGTTCGCGTTCGATGCGGGGTTTCCACTCTTCGGCGAGGGCTTTGACGACGGCATTGATGTCGACGGTAGAGGGTTTGAGCTGGTGGAGCTTTTTGGGTAGGCGGGCGGCGTCGAGGATTTTTTCGACCTGGTCGTGTAGACGCTTGGCCTGGGCGGCGATGAGGTGGACATAGCGCTGGAGGCGTGGGTCGGATGTGATGGTAGACTCGCCTTCGAGGGTCTGCGCTGCCAGTGAGATGGCGGTGATGGGGGTTTTAAATTCGTGGGTGAGGTTGTTGATAAAATCGCGCTGCACTTCGGAATAGCGCTTTTGGCGCAAGATAATGTAGATGGAATAGGCCAAAAAGAACGACACGAGGATGACGATGCCCGAAAAGGCCCACGAAAGCCACATGTCCTTGAGTACGACGGGGGTTACCTTGGGGAAGCGCACGACGAAGTAGTAGACGAGATCTTTGACGTCGAGTCGCTTGCGGTGCGAGGGAGGCAGTACTTTGTCGTCTAAGTTACAACAGTTGCCGTAGACGAGCTCGTTGGTGGCACAGTCGTAGATGCCATATTCGAAGGGCTGTTCGATGTGGTGGGCCTCAAACTCTTTGAGGAGGTAGTATTCCAATACGGTCGGGTCGATGGGGGAGTTGATGTTGACCACGTAGTAGTTGTTGGCCGGGTGTTGGATGAGATTTTTGCTGGGCAGCTTGGAGTTGTTAAACTTGGCGATGGCTTCGGCGGTCTTGCGCAGGGCGATCATGACCGTTTGATGAAACTGCGATTTGCGGATTTTATAGCTGTGGTACACCCAATAGGCTTGAAGGGTGATGAGGCCTGCAATAGCGAAAGCCGAGAGCCACAGCAATATGCGAATGGTGCGGTTGGACATACGATGTGATCAGATGGGAAGCCGTTTTTGCACAGTCCTTTATCTGGTGCAACGCAAAAAGTGTGTTCAAGGTTGCCTTCCCCTTCCCGAGAGGTCCTGTGAGGTCAGCGATTTTATGCTTTAGGGATAGATAATTTTGGGGCAGTCGATTCTTCCGAAATAGTAGAGGCTCCCTACGGTGATGGTGAAATAGCTATCGTAATCGATGTTGTCTCCGCGCTGGTAGCCGGCAGCCCCGATATTGGGATATTCGCCGTGAGGGAGGGAGGGATCCGAGAGTTCGACGGCAATGGTGCCGCGCTGGCTGCGCAACAGTGCCTTGTCGGGATAGGTGCCGCTGACATCGTCGAGATAATCGGTGAAGCTGCGAAATCCCTGTACTTCGAAGACGATACTCCAGCTGCGCGACAGGTTGTATTTTAACCCGCCGCCGAAAAGGGCAGCCCCGGCAATGGGTGGGTATTCGCTGCCGCTGGCTTGTCCTTCTGTGCCCAGGGGGCGCAGCGATACGTAACGGCCACGGTGAGGCGCCGTAGGCACGTAATAGAGCAGGGCTCCACCTACAAAGAAAAATGGGGCAAATCGCTCTCCATAACTGCCGTGTATGAAGGGAAGAAAGTTGAGCTCTATGGCTGCGGAGAGGTCTACCACGTGGGTGAGGAAGCGCAAGTTGCGCAGCCTTCGATACGTGTTTTGGGCAATGGCATCGGTACCGCGTATGAGCGCGTATCCGCCCTGCAGTCGCGTGACCAGGCGTGTGTCCCAGTTATAGCGCAGATGCCAACTCGTGCTCAATCCCGGCTGCTTGAGCGACAGTGTCGGAGCGATGTCTCCCACATAGAGGGCTGTACCTACGGCTCCACCTACTTCCCACCCGCGCTGGGCATGTAAGCTGAAGCATGGAGCTCCCAAGAGGAACAGCAGCAGTATTTTCCACCGATACAAAGTACAATACGGCTTTGACACGATAGAATTAACGCCCGAAATGTCGTCATCTGATACGCGGGTGGAGATTTTCAGTGTTGGTCGTCCCGTTAGGTTAGCTCGCGCTGAGACGTTGAAGCATGGCCTCAAAGCGCGGGAAGAGGACGTTGTTTTCTAAGTGGACATGTGCCAGGAGCTGGTTTTCAAAATCGGCAAGGGATTGGTACAATACGCGGAAGGTGCGGCAAGCGTAGTCGGGAGGGCGGTAATCATCCGTGAGCTTGCGCATGCGCTCGAGGTATGTGCCTTCTTCTTGATGTTGGTCGATCATGCGTCGGTGCATGGCATGCCAATCTTCGAGTAGCTTTGCTGCTTCGATGGATTTGGCCTTCAGGGCCGATTTTATAAAGGGGAAGGTGTGTGTCTCTTCTTCTTCGAGGTGTTGCATTAGATGTGCAGACCACTGTTGCCACAGTTCGAGGAGTTTGACGGTCTCGGGATGTGCATGGCCGTAGACGCGCGCTACTTTTTCCGCAAATTGTTGGATGATGGGGGCGCGTTGGCGGATGTATTGGTGGTAGTGTTGGACGATGTGGTCGATGAGTTCACTGAGAGGAAGCTGCGCAAGGGCATCGACATCGACGCTTTCGCCTTGCATGGCTTGCTTGAGCTGGGCGATGAGGGTGTCGGGGTCGATGTGGTGCTTTTGGCATACCCACTGGAGGGGTCGACCTCCGCCGCAGCAAAAGTCGATGCCGTATTTCTTGAAGACAAAAGCAGTGGTGTAGTGGTCAGCCACAATATCGCCTACTCGGCGCTGGAGCCAATGTTCACTTTGTGGTGTAGCTCGATCACCCATGATTTTTTAATATTCAACAGGACATATAGGAAAAGGTTGACCTGTCCTTGGCTATAGGAAGTTGAAAATCCTAATGATAACAAGTAGATTCGATAGGTTGCTGGATGGTGCAAATGAGAAAAAAGTAAGAGTCAATAGCTTTTAGGTATGATTGCACAAAGAGAAAAGATGAATTGCCTAAAGTGAAAATGTAGCTGAAGGATGTCAACACTGAACAAGAGCCAAAGCACGAACAATGCGAATACAATGGCCACATACTTAAGGCGTTAAAACTTAAATATATGTTGCCAGTTTATTTTTAGGACAGGTAGAATGACCGTACGTGTGCAGGTTAAGAGAGAAGTGATTGAATGGGCGCTTGCACGAGCGGGGATGGATATTGCTCATTTTCCTGAAGTGCTTGCGTGGATGTCGGGTGAAAAACAGCCGACGGTTCGCCAATTAGAGCATTTTGCCCGTAAGGTGCATGTTCCCTTTGGCTATTTATTGCTCGATGCGCCACCCGAATCCATGGCACCGCCGTTGCCATTTTTTCGCACCGGGAAAGCCAATCCAGACCCATGGATTAGCCCGAATGTCTATGATTCAATCATGATGATTAAGCGGCGACAAGAATGGTTGCGGGAATATCTCGTGGAAATCGGTTCAAGTCCATTGGAATTTGTAGGAAAGTATGACACAACTGCGGATCCAAAGCGCATTGCACATGACATGCGCACGACTTTTCAACTGGATATGGAGTGGGCTCGTCATTTTAACAACTGGAATCAGGCGCTGAATGGATTAGTGAAAATTGCGGAGAATCATGGCATTGTTGTGGTTTTTAATGGCGTGGTCGGCAATAATCCCCATCGCCCAATACCCGTTGAAGAATGTCGCGGATTTGTACTGGTAGATGCAATGGTGCCTTTTCTCTTTATCAATAACAATGACTTTTTATCTGCCAAAATGTTTACCTTGGCCCATGAGTTGGCTCACATTTGGCTCGGTCACAGTGCAGGATTTGACTTCCGACAGTTACAACCTGCAGATAATCCCATAGAAAAGTTATGTGACAGGGTGGCAGCGGAGTTTTTAGTGCCGGAGGAGTCTTTTACAAAGGTGTGGAATCTCAATAGATCCAATCCTGAAATTATTGAAAAGCTCGCTCGCCACTTTAAGGTAGGTCCAATCGTTATCGCACGACGTGCCCTTGATACTGGTCTGTGGACACGAGAGCAATTCTTCGACTTTTATGAGTCCTATAAGCGAGATCACAGGAGAATAAAGGCAAGAGAGTCCTCTGGAGGCGACTTTTACGCCACTGCGAAAAAGCGTATTAGTGAATATTTCGCACGCTATATTCGTCAGGCAGTGGATGCTGGTGATTTACTATATCGCGATGCATATCGCTTGACCGGTTTAAATCGGAAGACATTTGATAAGTTTTATGAATATTTAATGCATTGATTCCCACAATATTTGTCCTTGATGCCAATTTTTTTATTGAAGCATACCGTCGTACGTACCCGATGGATGTCTTTCCCATATTCTGGAATAAAATATCCGAGCTAGCACACCGGGGAATTTTATGCAGTATAGACAAAGTAAGGGATGAACTGTATAGGGTAAAGGACGATCTTACCTATTGGTGCTGCCGTGAATTGCCTGAAGATTTTTTTAAATCCACCTATGAGGGGTCAATTATTTCTGCTTATAAAAATGTATTTTCATGGGCAGTTAAAACGAGTGATAAGGATTATACGCACTCCGCAGTAAAAGATTTTTTAGAACCCAATAATGCCGATGCGTTTCTGATAGCATATGTTTTGGCTGATCCCCGGCTACGTGTTTTGGTGACGCAGGAGTCATTTCAGGAAAAATGCAAAAACAAAATCAAAATCCCGAATGTATGTGTTGTGTTTAACTTGAGGTACATGAACACCATAGAGATGCTTCGGTCTTTAAGTGTTGTATTTTAAAATACATATGCCTTTACCTTACCCATTTCTTCATAGAGGAAATATCCCTTTATTCAACAACACCCTCCCCCGTCATAGAAATACGTGGACGGTGAGATGAATATGTCGTCTCGGCGGAGACGTTCGAGGGCTTCGGCAGTCTTATCGCAGACGGCGAGCGGCTGGTTGCGCAGGAGGATGTGCCCTTTGCCGTCGTCGAAGAATGCCTCATCGCCGAAATAGATGGCCGTACGCCCTGTAAAGACGCATGGACCATCGGCGGGCATGGGATCTTTAATGGCGCAGATTTCCACGCTTTCGATGTAGATGCGGTGGGGGGTATCGTAATGACGCGGGTCGAGGATGCGGTAGGGTCTGCGCGCGCGCACCTCTACGGTGCCAAAGCCCACAGAAGTGATGAGGTCGATGTATGCACGGAGGGGCAGCACACCCGACAAGCACATGGCGCGGAGCTCCTCATCGCGGCGGAGCGTTTCGGGAATGGGATCTTCGCTAATCGGATCGGACATGACCAAGCGACCGTGGGGTTTGAGCACGCGGTACATTTCGCGGAGCGCTCTGACGAGCTCATCGTGCTTGAAGATGTTGAACAGGCAGTTTTGCGCAGCTACGTCGACAGATGCATCGTCTACGGGTAAGTCGAGGGCATCGCCCCGACGCAGGTCGACAAAGTCGGCATCAAACCACGGGTTGAGCGCTTCGGCTTCGCGGAGGTTGTCTTTAGCAGCCTGCAGCATTTCTTCGACGGGATCGACGCCGATGACGGCGCCTTTGCGACGGCTGAAATAGCTAAACTGCAGCAGTTCCATGCCGCCTCCCACTCCGACATACAAGACTGTCGGCTCATTAGCCAAATCGCGCGGATGCACCGTGGTGCCGCAGCCGTAATTCATTTCCAGCATACGGGCCGGTATCTGAAGGCCGGGCAGCTGCCAGATGGGGGAGGTGGTGCAACACAGCCCCGGCTCGGGCTCGAGAGCCACTTTCTTGTAAAATTCCTTAGTTGTCTCGAGGTATCGCTCTTGCTTGGCCATGGAGTTGGGGTTTTGTCCCTGTATAACGCCCGAGCATGGCCTAACATTTTATACGCATGCTTAGCCAGAGGACTCGTCGAGCTGGGGCAGGTGCTTGTAAAATTCCACCGTGCCGCTGTCGATGTGGTAATACGCTGGCTGGATTTTGAGATAGCCCTTTTCGCAGAGCTCATCGATGGCGCGGCTTAGCGTGGGTATGGCTCGAGCAGTTTGGAGGGAGTGGTATTTGATGAGGTATTCGAGGGCGCGCTCGTCGACGGTGTCCCATTTGGACAAGGGCTCTTCGAGGGAGTTACGAATCCGGCGGAGCAAGAGGGGAAGGGCCGATTCGCCTGTAGCTGTAGAGGTACGTATTGCTCCCTGCACTGCACCACAGTTGGAGTGCCCCATGACGAGGATGTATCGCACGTGGAGCTGCACCACCGCAAACTCCAAAGAAGCGACGATGGCATCGCTGAGTACGTGACCGGCATTGCGCAGCACAAAGGCCTCTCCCGGCTGTAGCGAAAAGATCTCTTCCACCGGCAC
>JALWKB010000084.1 GCA_026996805.1 Saprospiraceae bacterium
AGCCGATCCCCCTTGAGGTACGCATAAAAACATCTCTTTTGTTCTCCTGTTTAAAATGGTAAAACAGCCTGAAAAAACAACGCAAATACTTTGCCAGAAATTATAATACGTATGTCCCAAACGGCACGATACATTGGGAGTTATGTCAAGCTCGAAGAGCTACCCCAAACCAATTTGCCGGAGTTTGCCTTCATTGGACGGTCGAACGTCGGCAAGTCGACGCTCATCAATCGACTGCTCGGCCGTAAAAACTTGGCGCATACCTCGTCCCAACCGGGGAAGACGCGTACGATCAACTTTTTTTCCCTCGGCCAAGACCGTTATTACGTCGATTTGCCGGGGTATGGATACGCCAAAACCTCGCGTACCCAACGCCAACAATGGCTACAGATGGTGTTCAATTACTTGACGAACAGGCCACAGCTCGCCTGTGTGTTTGTACTGATTGATGCAAGTATTCCTCCGCAGACCATCGATTTGGCCTTCGTCGACCGTCTGGGTGAATACGGCGTGCCTTTTTGCCTTGTCTTCACCAAAATCGACAAGGCTTCTACTAAAGATATCCAGCGAAATATTCGTAACTTTCGCGAAAAAATGCAACAGCATTGGGAAGAACTTCCCCCACAATTTCAAATATCTGCACTCAAAAATCGCGGTGTCGACAAGCTACGACAATACATCGATTCGATCGTTGCAAATAGTCAGGCCTATCTTCAAACCAGCATGCCATGAAAACGCGTTATTTCATTCTCCTGCTGATGGGTGTCTTTGCCGGCCCGGTGCTCGCACAATTGGGCTTTGGAATCGGCGGAACGATTGTGCGTACTACTCCATTGTACGAGACGCGCAGTCCCGCACTTAACTATGTCGTCCCCATAGAGCTGACTGTGGGCATGCCCTTAGGACGCTTACCGATGTACGGCAGTATCGGGGTGCGCAGTGGATGGTACGTCCATGATTATTCCATCCTACCGTACAACTGGAGGTGGTCGTATTTTTTACGGCTGGACGCCTATCCTTTATTGTGGACGAAAGGCTGCAACTGCCCGAGCTTCGGCAGTGAGTCGTTGGACATCCGCCGTGCGCTCTATCTCTTTACTGCGGTAGGGGCCACACATCAATTTCAGCTTATGATCTGTGGCAATGGATACCAACGATTGATACAGCTCGAACTGGGAAGTGGTCTAAGGCTATTGCGCCTTGGCAAGTTTTCCGCAGCAGTCGAAGCCTCCCTTTCGCGATACTTTCCCATTGAGGACGATCCCGGATATGCAGCGCTCCACGACGGCACCCTTCGCCTGCGCTTGCTCTACGACTTCTGACGAGGCAACTTGGTAGGACGAAGATTCATGAGAGGGGGGTATCGTATTTTTGTGCGTGAAATGGTAGTACAAAACGACCCTCCCGCATGATCGACGACGTCGAAGCGCTCAAAAAATCCTTTCGCCGGCATGTGTTTGACGAATCACTACTCCGTATACGCCGTTGCCTCAATGAGCTGTGGCACGAGCAAATATGGGCATCGCCCTGTGAGCGATGTAACAGCATAGGCGTGTTGGTGCTCCACCTCATCGGCAATGCCTCGCAATACATGCTCAAGACACTGGGAGGTCTGCCCTATGAGCGTCAGCGAAGCAGGGAGTTCGCTCCGCTGCAACACTATACCAGGCTCGAACTCATCGAACGCCTCGTCGAACTCGAAAGACAATTGCGTGAGGTCGTCGATACACTCGATCGCCAGACGCTACAGAAGACCTATCGCGTACAGTGCTATGAGATGAGCGGGTATGAAATCGTTATTCATGTGATCGAACACATGAGCCATCACGCCGGTCAAATCATCTACCGCACCAAGCAATTGCGCAACATCGACCTGCGCTTTTACGACGACGAGGCGCTCGAAGCCGATCTCCCACCACAGTGAGATTCGCTATATTTGCGGCCGTTTTTGTACAGATACCTGGTCAAAAATTTTATACCCATGGCAGGCAATATCACCCTCACAATGATCAAACCCGATGCGGTCAAAGCCGGACACATAGGCGCTATCTTGCAGCAAATTGGCGAGGCGGGCTTTCAGATTGTAGCGATGAAATACACGCAATTGACGCGTGCGCAGGCCGAGAAATTTTACGCCGTCCATCGCCAACGCCCGTTTTTTGACGAATTGGTGGCCTTTATGTCGTCGGGGCCCATCGTCGCCGCCATCCTGAAAAAGGACAACGCCGTAGAAGACTTTCGCAAGCTCATAGGAGCTACCGACCCTGCGAAGGCCGAACCCGGCACGATCCGCGCAAAGTACGGCACTGACGTCGGACAAAACGCCATCCACGGCTCCGATAGCGACGAAAACGCCCGCATCGAAGCAGACTTTTTCTTCTCCCAACTCGAGCGCTTCGAGTAAGGTACTACACTAATCCTTCGATTACAGAGTTGAGGATAGGCGCCTCAGCAGCTATTGATTTCCCTTTTCAATGGGTAGGCCCTTTTGATACCACTCGTTGATTCCGTGCGTCAGGTGGCCAATCTTCTTGAAGCCGTGCTTTTTGAAGACTTGCATGGATCTTCTGCTGCGATTACCTGACCGACAGTGCACTAAGTACTCCTTGTCCTTGTCTAAAGCGGCAATCTTGCTTTCAAAATCGGGTGCATAGAAATCGATGTTGATGGCTCCGGGAATGTGTCCCTCTGCGTATTCGCGTGGCGTGCGCACGTCGATGACGACGACATTGCCCTGTTTGATGCGCTCGTAAAACTTCTCCGCCGACATCTCCTCGATTTGAGTGGTGGCGGACGGAGCCTGAACTTTCGTAGTCGCCGCCTGTGTACTTTTCGCCTTCTGTGCAGAAGTACTCTGAGACTTTGTGCTGCATGCCCCTAAGACAAGTAGTCCGATCAACACAGCTGCGATTCTACTCCTTTCCATAGTACGCTAAATTTTGTTGTGCATTAGAAACCAAAAATACGGCTGCAAAGTACTGAAATCCTGCCGTTGCTTTGTGTGATGAAGTTAACAAAATTTTATGAAAAGATTAAAAATTTTTTTGATTGCTTCCAGATTATCCCTCGTACATTTGCGCCAGATTCAAGTAGTAAATATAGGTATTTTTCTTCATAGATTGGATGAAAAAAGGCAATAGCGATGGACGTACGAAGATGGATTTTCAGTATCATGGCGTTGCTGATGGTATCGTCGGGGGCATTTGCCCAGCAAGCAGATGGTCAAAGTTATCCGACGTGGAAGTTCGGCGGGCGCTTGATGTTGGATTACAACTCGGGCAGCTCATCCAAGGGGGGATTTCATTCGTATATCGGGGTACGGCGCCTTCGATTTTATATGAAGGGAAGTGTTGCGCCAAAGGTGGATTACAAGGTACAAGTGGAGCTGGCCAAGGAGCGCGTGCGCTTTAAGGATCTCTACCTCCGATGGAAGGTGCCCACCATCGGCGGATACCTTTTCGTCGGCAATCAGCTAAACCCCATCAGCCTGGTGCAAAACACCAGCTCGAAATATCGGCTCTTCATGGAAGGGCCCTTCTTGGTCGGTAATTTCCACAAGCGCAATTTTGGTATTGGTTATTATGTGCCTCGTCTGGCTTTTGTGCCTGCACTGAGCCTTCAGCTCGCTTATCTGTATACCAGCACAAGTGGAGTAGGGAGTTCGATTCGTCCGAAGAGGTATATAGGGAAGGTCGCCTATACCTATCGATCAGAGGAGCGTCCTATTGTCTGGTATTCGGGCTTTGGTACGCACTTGATACATTGGGATCATCATCTGAGTAACCAGCGCATCACCTTTACAGCTGCTCCGTCGAGTTACTTCATAGATTTTTACACCTCGAGGGACTATCAAGAATTGAAGAGCGCATTGAGTTTTAATTTTGAGCAACTTCTCTTGTTCAAACGCTTGGGCCTACAGGCGGAGTGGACACCCATCCGCGTGTATACTCCAGATGGAGTCTCTCGGGGAGCCATGTATTATGCCCAGATCGATGTGATGCTCACCGATGACCGACGCAATTTTGTCGATGCGCGCAAGGGCTTTGGCAAGGTGCGTCCTACCAAACCCTTAGACTGGAGGAAAAGGCAATACGGTGCTTTTCAAATCGCCTTGCGATACAACGGGATGCGCAAGTTCAGAAAGGCCGATGAGTGGACCCTGGCGCTCAATTGGTATCCTTATGCGTACATGCGTGTGATGTACAACGTGGGAGTGTTTGACGCACTTCGCGCACGAGGGGACGAACGACTGACGGTCTATTACCATCAGCTGCGCTTTCAGATTTCGATATAAGCCGTATGAGCAATGGCATTAGCCATCAAAGAGGGAAGGGCTATCGGTTTGCCTTGGAGTCATGCCGAGGTGGCGGAAGGCCTTGGGGGTGGCCAATCGTCCGCGAGGTGTACGCTGTATGTAGCCCTCCATGATGAGAAAGGGCTCGTGCACCTCTTCGATCGTGCCGGCATCTTCTCCTACGGCGGTAGCAATGGTCTGAATGCCCACGGGCCCGCCGTTGAATTTTTTGATGATGGTGTGTAAAATGCGGTTGTCCATTTCGTCTAATCCGTGCTCATCGACCTGTAGGGCGTCTAAGGCATAGTGGGCAATAGCCCGATCGATGTAGCCTTCTCCTTTGACCTGAGCGAAATCGCGTACTCGGCGAAGCAGTGCATTGGCGATGCGGGGAGTGCCTCGACTGCGTCGGGCTATCTCTTCAGCACCCTCGTCGTCGATAGCTATTTCCAGCAGGCGCGCGCTGCGCCGCACGATGTGCATCAGCGTGGCGACATCGTAGTAATCCAAATGGCATTGGATGCCAAAGCGCGCGCGCATCGGAGGCGTGAGCAGCCCCATACGCGTCGTGGCTCCGATCAAAGTAAAAGGCGCTATTTGGAGTTGGATGGTGCGCGCATTGGGTCCGCTGTCAATCATGATGTCGATGCGGTAGTCTTCCATGGCGGAGTAGAGGTACTCCTCAATGGTATTCGACAGTCGGTGTATTTCGTCAATGAAGAGCACATCTCCCTCCTGCAAATTGGTCAGTAGTCCGGCCAGGTCGCCCGGCTTTTCGATTACGGGCCCCGAAGTGGTGCGTATCGACACGCCGAGCTCGTTGGCAATGATGTGGGCAAGCGTCGTCTTCCCCAAACCCGGTGGACCATGCAGAAGTACGTGATCCAAGGCTTCGCCGCGCATGCGGGCAGCCTCGATAAATACGCGTAGGTTTTCCTTGACGCGTTCTTGGCCAGCAAAATCCTCTAAGCGCAGAGGGCGAAGCGCACGCTCCACGACGCGCTCTTCGGCAGTCATTCCATGGCCCGTGGGATCGAGTAGAGGATTGTGCATCGTCGTCAACCATTTTATACGCTCCAGGCCATCAACCGACCGGAGCATTCGCCCTCCTTCGCGTTTCACGCATATTTTCCTACCTTTGGCACTACAAAGATAGGGGTTTTTTACATAAAATTTTTCTTTAATGCACAACATTCAGAAAACTAATGGATTATGGCTGAGAAGATCCAAATGATCGATGGAAAACTCCATGTGCCCGACCATCCCATCATACCCTTTATCGAGGGAGATGGCATCGGTCCTGATGTTTGGCGCGCGACGAAAACGGTGCTCGATGCAGCGGTGGAAAAGGCCTATGATGGACAGCGACGCATCGTCTGGAAAGAAGTGCTTGCAGGGGAGAAGGCCTACCATCAAACGGGTGAGTGGTTGCCGCAGCAAACCGTCGATGACATACGCAGGTATTTGGTTGCGATCAAAGGGCCGCTGACCACGCCGGTAGGAGGGGGTATTCGCTCGCTCAACGTGGCTTTGCGCCAGCAGCTGGACCTCTTTGCCTGTGTGCGTCCCGTGCGGTGGTATGAGGGCGTGCCTTCGCCGGTATGTCAGCCCGAATTGGTCGACATGGTCATCTTTCGAGAAAACACAGAGGATATCTATGCCGGAATTGAGTATATGGCAGGCACGGAGGAGTGCAAGCGCCTGCGCGACTTCCTCATAGAGGAAATGGGGGTGAAGAGCATTCGATTTCCCGATACCGTGTCCCTGGGGGTCAAGCCCGTCTCGCGTGAAGGTACGGAGCGCCTGGTCGATGCAGCTGTGCGCTATGCTCTCGAAAAAAATCGCAAAAGCGTCACCCTTGTCCACAAGGGCAACATCATGAAATACACCGAAGGCAAATTCCGCGATTGGGGCTATGACTACGTACGACGCACCTTTGGAGCTGTCGATTACGAAGGCGGACCGTGGCAAGTCATCCGACACCAAGGCGGTGAGCTCATCGTTAAAGACGTCATCGCCGACAACTTCCTCCAGCAAATACTCCTCCGCCCAGCAGCTTATGACGTTATCGCCACGCTCAACCTCAACGGCGATTACATCTCCGATGCGCTGGCAGCTCAAGTGGGTGGTATCGGCATCGCCCCGGGCGCCAATATCAACTACCAGACGGGAATAGCACTGTTCGAAGCTACCCACGGCACAGCGCCCAAATATGCAGGGCTCGACAAGGTCAATCCGAGCTCGCTCATCCTCTCAGGTGTCATGATGCTCGATTACATGAAATGGACCGAAGCGGCCGAGCTCGTCGAAAAAGCACTCGAAAAGACCATTAGCAATAAAGTGGTCACCTACGACTTTGCTCGACTCATGGATGGCGCTACCGAAGTAAAATGCTCGGAGTTTGCTCGTGCCGTCGTGCAAAATATGGATATCTTCGTGACGGGATAAGGGCTCAATCATAGCCCACTTTCTATCGTCAACGCGTATTTATGCATCGCTCTACGCACATTACGCACACTGCTTGGCTCTGGTTAATCCTGGGCATGGCCACTACTGCACAAGGTCAATTCATTGACCCATTCTTCCCATCCAGGCTCTATGCCCCCGGCGGCTACGAAATTCACATCTTCCAAAATTACTACACGGCTTCGCATACTCTGGAGGATATGCACAAATTTCGGTACAGCTTTTATACCGTGTATTGCCAATTGCTGTACGGATGGAAGGAGTCGTGGAATATCGGCCTTGATCTCAAATTGCGCTCCGTGGCGCGGGAATCTGCCCCAACGGTCAGCCCATTCCATGCCCTCTATTGGCGCAATTCGGGCTATTTCCGCACTCCGGACTCAGAGGGATATTATCGCTCAGGACTATCGGCCGTAGGAATTCAGTGGAAATGGCGGCCGTGGAGCTTTATCGACAATCTCATTTTACACCAGACGCTCTATTTCCCAACGGCATTTGATTTGGAGGGTACCGAAGAGACGGGATTTCTCGATTGGTCCGGGCTTTCCCTCCACACGCGTTTGTATTACGATGAGGAGATCGTGGAATCGGTCTACTTCTTTGTCGAACTCTCAGCTGTGATGGAAAACATTGGAGCAGCTGCCGCTGGCCTTGCTGATGGAGCCTATCAACTCTCCACGCCGATCAATCTCATCGTGAGCTGGTATCCTTGGGAGCGTCACGGCCTGTATGCGCTCGTCAACGCAGCACCGCAGTGGTACGTTACCGTGATTCGGGATGGACGCGTTAGAGAAGCAGTGTACAATACCTACAATCAATACGGTTTGGGCTATAAGTGGACCATCGGCAAACACTGGCTCATCGAATGGCTATGGACCCGCTTTTACAGTACGTCTCATGACCTCTATCAAGCCACGTATAACATGGGATTGCGCTACTTCGTTAATCCCTTGTAGATATTCGTACTTTGGCCGTACATTTTGAAGTGATGAAATGCTATCGCTTATGAGCTTCCATCGATGCGTTACCGCGTGCTTCTTTTTTGCATCTCTCCTCTCGACTGCTCACGCGCAGTTTTTATACAAAAAAGAATGGAAAGAAGTCTACAATGCCCGAGAGGCACGTCTCACCAAGGCATACGATCAAGGCATTGCCGTGTTGACAGGCCTCAATGAGGACACCTTGAGCTTTCGCCTCCAATACTATGACTCCTGCGGTGTGCTCCAGTGGCAGTACCTATATCGCGATACCCAATATGTGGGGCTTTACGATTTCTACACTTTCACCCTGCCCATCGACCAGAGCATCTGGGTGGTGGCCATAGGTTTAAACCTCGACTCAACGGAGCGTCGGCTGGTATTGTATCGTTATCATATCGCAACCGCAGAGATCGACGCCTTTGAGGAAAAGCTCTTCGAAGATACGGCGCGTCATACCATCGAAGATGTACTCGTCACTACTGATAACCGCATTTACGCCCTTATCCGACATCGGGATAGCATGCACCACTTGTTGGTACGGTATGATGCAGGGGCGCTGCCCAACGTTCTCCAATATCGGCGCTATCTCATCGAAGGGTATAAAACCTTGCGCCTGGATGAAGTCGAAACCGACCGTGTCGTGCTCTACGGCTTCAAAGGCGGGTACGATACACTCGCTTTTATGAAGCTCGATCAAGGAGATATGGTCGACTGGGCAAAAGTGTACGTCGATACCACCTTGCCGGACAGCGTGGTACTGGGACAGTGGACCAACCTCACCTTGGGCTTTGACCAGCTCTACTATGTGGGCGTAGGGTGGGGCGCCTATTGGGATAGTGCTACCTACCAACAAAGGGGACATGTGCTCGTGCTCAACCCTTCGGGAGACCTGTTGTATTCCGGTCAGTGGTGGGATTGGATAGGCCCTAAGATGGGGGTGTTGATCGGAGCTGTGGGCATAGGTGTGAGCTATATGGGATACACGCAATTGCCCAATGACACACAAATCCTGATGACGGGTACCCATATGACCAGAGATGGGCGGATAGCAAAGAAATACGTCTGGGATGACTTGGCCGACTCCCTGTTGCTCGCTACACATCTGCCCCAGGTAGATGCCTACACCCCCGGATTGGGGACGTCATCGGCCCAAAATTTTATCCTGTATACACAGCTGTATTACGATACGGCGTATAAGACCTATTACCAATACTTAGTCAAAGCAGAAGGCGCCGAATTTTTTGCCGGCCAGCCCTGCGAAGCCTCTGAATACTTTGGCTCGTATGAAAACAGCGCGTTGCCCATAGCCGTAGATACCAGCTTAACCCTTCCCGATGCACTGGGTGGTACGCTACAGGCATCGCAGCGCATCAATCCCATTGATGGCGAAAACATCAGTTCTCAAAATGTGTGCCTTTACTACCCCGAAGACCAGGAAAACCAAAACATCACTTGCCAGGGAGATACCCTCATCGTACAAGATCCCAACAATCCCCGTCGTGCTTTGACCATCTATCGCGATACAATCATAGAATTGAACTTTATGTGGTGCCAACAACCCGTGCAGTACAAGTGGATTTACACTTTCGTGCCAGATGTTCAGCTCAATGTGTTTGTTCCCAAAGCCTTTACCCCCAATGGTGATGGATTGAACGACTATTTTGGCTTGACACTCGTCGATACGCTCAACACCTTTATCGAGGAATACCACTTGGTGATTTTCAACCGTTGGGGCGAAAAAGTGTTTGAAACCGCTGACCTCAATCGCAAGTGGGACGGCACCTTCCGTGGAAAACCTGCCCCGGCAGGAGTATACGTCTATGCCATTAGGGCTCGTGGCAGAAACGACCGACGATGTATCGTGCGCTTTACCCGTCAGGGCGATGTCACCCTCGTCCGATAGATGTGCACATAACTCCAGAAGTAGAGCATCGGGCTTATCACACCGTGAAATAGCGCATTGACAAGCCACGCGCGAAAAAATACCGCTGCACCCGGCCACCTCTGATGAAAAAATCGAGCGCTATGGCGCAAGTAGCCATAATCCGCAAATGCCTTGCTCAGTATTAGTGCTGCGATTGCCCATATCGGTACACCCCCTACAAGGAAAAAATAAATCGGAAGCCATACACAGCACCAATGGATACCCCCGATGATGAAAAGGACGATGGTAAAAGCGCGTGTAGAGACGAGCGGCAACTTCGATGCCCAGCGACTACGCTGAGCGACCAAGCTCTTGAGTGACTCCACCGCATGGGTATACACAGGAGCATGCCACCAATAGCCCGTACCATCGGGAATATGGCGCTGTACGGCTCGTGCCAAAAACACGTCATCGCCCGTGGGAATATCAATATTGTCATCCCAGGGCTTTAACGCATCGATTAGCGAGCGCTTCCATGCCATGTTGGCTCCATTGGCAAGGGCCCAACGCCCCGTAGCTATGCCCGCAGCAGTCAACAGCGATAGCCCTAAATACTCCAGGTACTGGAAGTCGCACAACCAGCTTCCGGTTCTCTCTGTAAAAACAGGACCTGTCCCAAAGACCCACTGCTCTTTGACATGGGAAGTCACGATTTTAACCAGCCAATCACGCTCCAATTGCACATCGGCATCGGTAGCAACGATGAGATCATAGCGCGCGTGACGCACCCCATGGAGCAAGGCGTGCTTCTTGCCTCTCTTAGGACTCTGCAGGACGCGATAAGGCAACCCCTTAGCCTTACGGTGGAGCAACTCCCTCGTGCCATCCGTCGAGTGATCGTCGATAAAAAGTACTTCCCACGCTACGGGCATGCGAAGCCTCTTCAAGCTTTCAACCGTCGCGAGGACGTGCTTTGCTTCGTTGTGAAAAGGGATGAGCAAACTTGCCGACGGCAGATCCTGCACCCGTTTAGAAGGGGCATCTCCGTTGTGCACGCGGCGCGCAGCCAGTGCAATGTAGGCGAGCAATGCGCAATAACTGATAAAAAGTATACCCCATATACCATAAGCTATAGCTACGACGCCCATCGTCTAATCGTCCTCAAATGTGCGCCGCCGTTTTGAATCGCTCGGCCATTCCTCATCTATATCGAGGATGATGTAATCAGTATCCTCATAACGGGTATCTTCCTCGTAAAACGGTGGATTCAACCACTTTTGGGACTTTTTATCGGCGATAGCGGCTACCAACAAAAGAGCTGCCACTAAGGGGTACATCACGAGAGCTAGAATGGTCAAGGCCAGGCCACGGACGACCGATTCCCTGTATTGGTATCCCATCCATTTGAAAAAGTTGAGCACCGTTTGGTGTCGTATGATGAGCGCGGCAATGAGTAAGACTGGAGCCAGCCATTTTAGTAAGAAGATCACCCCACGTACAATCACTACAATGACCGCAATGAGGAGTGCTATGGCTAAAACGATAAAGATCCAGAAATAGTCGCGGCTGTCTTGCATGGTTCAGTCTATCTGTTCGTACACAATATTAACAAATGTGGGTGTGCTGAGATTGTCGTTGGTAGAGATTTTTAAAGTAGCCGTCCTTTTGAAGTAGGCTTTCAAAGTTGCCCTCTTCGACGATGCGGCCGTCTTCCATCACGACAATCTTATCGGCATTGCGGATAGTCGACAGCCGGTGCGCTATGATGATCGTCGTGCGGTCTTTCGTGATTACGGGCAGCGCATTTTGGATGAGCCTTTCCGTGAGTACGTCGATGGCAGAAGTGGGTTCGTCGAGTATAAGTATCCGTGGATTGAGCACGAGCACTCGAACAAAGGCTATCAATTGACGCTGCCCCACACTTAAGTTTGCTCCGCGCTCTTGCAACATATAATCGTATCCATCCGGAAATTGACAGATGAGCTCGTGTACTCCGATCTGACGCGCCGCCTGAACGACGCGCTCCCTACTGATGGATGGGTCCCGCAGACGTATGTTTTCTAAAATCGTATCGGAAAAGAGAAACACATCTTGCAGGACCACTCCCGTGTGCTTGCGGAGGCTGTGGCGCTGAAGCGATCGGATTTCTTCGCCGTCGAGGTAGGCGTGCCCCTTTTGGTATTCGTAGAGCTTGCAAATGATGTTGGCAATGGATGTCTTGCCCGACCCTGTGGCCCCTACCAGTGCACAAGTGCTGCGCGATGGAATGTGTAAGTGGATGTCTTTGAGTATAAAATGGTTGGGGTCATAGCCAAAATACAGTCCCTCCAAGCGTATAGCGCCTTCGACCGCGGGTAGGACCTTGCCAGTATCGTCTTCGGGTAGAGTAGGATCATCCAGCAGTCGAAACACGCGGTGCGACGCCACCATGGCCATCTGGATGTTGTTGAATTTATCGGCGAGAAATCGTATGGGTCGAAAGATGCGCTGAATGTAAATGGGAAAGGCTACCAAGGTACCGATCGTCACCTCTGCGTGTAACACTTCAACCGCACCCCACCATACCATGAGCGCTAAAGCCAGCGAGGATATCCAATCCACTACGGGAAAAAACACAGAGTAATACAACACAGTGTCGAGGTGCGCCCGGGTGTAGGCAGCATTGATGCGGTCAAAATGGCGCATTTCCGCCTTCTGCGCATCTAATACGTGTACGGTCTGAATGCCGCTGATGCGCTCTTGCATAAAGGCATTCATCTCAGCAAGCCGCTGGCGCACACGCTGAAACGATCGCTTGACCTTTTCCTTGAAGATGTAGGTGGCAATCATCATCAAGGGCATGGTCAACAAAAAAATCAAAGTCATCTTGACGCTCAGTAGTAGCATCAAGATGAGTATGGCAATGATCGACAAAATGTCCGCAATAATCATCGGAAGGCCTTGTCGCGTAAACACGACCCCAAGCGTCTCGATATCGTTGACACATCGCGTAGTGAGCTTGCCAATAGGCGTGCGGTCAAAGTACTGGAGCCGAAAGTCCATGATGCGGTTGTACAACTTCGTGCGCAGGGCTAAGATGATCTCTTGACCGAGCTTTTCCGATAGGAAGACAAAACCGTATTCTGCTGCGGTCTGCAGTAGGAGCATGAGAATGAAGAGCGCAGATAGCAATGCAATGATGGTATAGGGGCTGTGCTGGATGTAATGGTCGACGATGATGTTGATCAAATAGGGGGATGACAGCCGCAGAGGGGCGAGTACGACAGCGAGGAGGAGTACCGCATACAGAATGCGTCGGTAGGGGAGTGCGAGCTTGACAATGCGCCAGAGTATTTGGCTGTCGGATTTCATAATCCACAAAAATAAAAAAGGGAGCCGTGATCACGGCTCCCTACAGGGTTTTTTCGTCCGATTCCCTTATCAATAGGACCATAAGTCCTGCTCAAAGTCGAGCAGGTAGTTTTTAAACTGCTCCGACTCCAATAGGCGGTCGATGCCCTCCTGCAGTGGATCATCGACGGGAGTGCGGACATAGTCTTCGATGCGCAAATCCAGCGGGTTGGTGATTTTATATATGTAGCTCGAAAAATACCGACCCTCAAAGAGATCTTGCCACGTCATGGGAGACACGTCGTTATAGTCGACGAAGATGGGCTCGTGTGCGAGATATTTCCTCGCCTCGGGAAAATAAACCCAAAACATCGGAAGGGAGTACTTGAAATCTCCCGTCTCGGGATCGTATACGTCCAAGATTGGTGCTATGCCGAGGATGCGCACCATCACGCGCGAGGCCTCTTCGTCGAAAAACCACACCTCTTTGATGCGGTACTTCTTGATGTCTTCGTAGTTGATCTCGTTGTGGACGATGGTGATTCTTTCCTCGTAAGTCTCTTCGTCAATTTGTGTGACGGTATCGACGCGGTAGAGGAGCTTTTCGATGCCTTCACGAGTGAGGGGTGAGCGGAAATTGTCGTCTTTGAAGACTAAGATCTTGCCATCCAAGGCCAATTCGGCAAGGATCTGGAAAAACGGACGGTTGGGATAGACAAAGGGGAGATTCATCTTTTCGCGCACGTCGAGGATGCGCCAGACCCGTTTTTCCCAAGGGATGTCCGCTTCACGAACGGGCTCGTACGGCAATACCCGCGTGTTTTGGATAATGGTACGCTCGACGATGCCGTCGACGTACTTGGAAGTGTCGAATTCGACGCGGGGTTCTTCATCCGCCTCTTTGAGCCCTTCGTCGCTCTCGAGTATCTGGCCGTAGGAAGTAACGGATGTAATGAAGGCGAAGAGGGCAAACATCCCGAGATTTTTCCATGCCGACAATTTCATGACTCGATCTTTTGGAAATTTAGCGAATGTTAAATACCATTTGTGATAAGGTACGTGCCGCCTTGTCGCCGGGGCATTTGGCCTTGATGTTTTCGAAGAAGAATTTATCTCCCGGCTTGGCGAGGTTGCGCAGACGGAGTGCTTCGCTTCCGTACTTACCTCCCTTGTTGTCTGCAATTTGCGGATCTTTTCGCTTGGGAAGGCGCACCATTCGGAAGCCCACAATCCTACATTTGGCGTCAAAATCAAAGCCCGGCAGCGCTGCGCGCAGAGCATTAAAGGCCTTAAAGGTACCGTTGCCGATGACACCTCCCTTGTACTTGCCCAACATGGGCGTGGGATCGGGTATGCGTTTGACGCGGTACTCGAACGTGCCGAGGTGTTGGCCGTTGGCGGTGAGGATGATTTTGGCTTTGCCGGGTTTGTTTGCGCGGACGATGTAGTCACCTGCTCCGCCATTGGGATCAGGCGTGATGGTGATGCCTTCGCCTTTGACCTGCAGGGCATTGGTCGACACGCCCGATGCGGATACCGTAATGGGATTGTCGACGCCGATGTAAAAGACGTTCATTTTATCCAGCGAAATACTCACCGAACGCTGTCCTACCTCGTATTCGAAGGTCTTAGAGAACTCCTTGACCTCTTTGGTCACGGGGTTGGTCAATCGGATGGTGACCGTGTACTTTTTGACGCCGACGGTTTTGGGTATGACCCGCCACTTTGCTACGCCATCTTGCGTTGGGAGCTGTTGGCCGTTGACAAAGATTTCAATCTTGGCTTTGGACGATTCGCCGGCGGAAGCTCCCAAGCTGATTTCCGTTTCGTACGGCTCGCCGACCACCACATACGACTTCTTGGGCGACGAAAGAGGGAAGAAGTTTTCCAGCTCGAGCTTACCGCCACCCACTTTGTCGAAGAGATAGCTGAGCACTGCCGATTCGGCGTTTTTGGCGTCGGTCTTAAACTTCGTTAGAATCGGTATGGTAGCACCTACAGGCATGTGGTTGAAGACGAAATCTGCCCAGTTGCGGCGTCGCGTACGAGATTTTTTCCAAGAAGTATCGTCGATGACGAGGGGTATTTCTGGTTCCAGTTTTTCGACATCTCCGCTGTCGGCCAAGGCGAGAAACTTTTCGCGGTATTCGAGGATTTTCCTTTTGAGCTCTTCGCCTTTGCCCTGATCGACGAGGTAGCGCGTGGTGATATCCTTATCGCGGATACCCTTCCACTCTCCGTCGTAGCGCTTATCACCTTCGTCGATGACGCCGTTTTTGTTGCCGGTTTGATCGATCAAGTAGGTGATGATCGAATCGATGTAATCGGTCAATTCCTTCGAATATTGCTGGGCGAGAGGGACGCGCTCTTTGTACTTTTCGTATCGCTTGTTGGCTTCGGCGTTTTTGATGATCGTCTCGGCCATTTTGGCGTTTTTGTCGTCCAGAGATTTGGCTGCACTGTTGAGGCCGCGATCGATCATCTTAAAGGCGTTGAAGATTTCAGCCGATACGTTGAGTGCCAGTAGGGCGGTCAACACCAAGTACATGATGTTGATCATGATCTGGCGCGGTTCCTTCGGGATGGACATCGCTATTGAAGTTTATTTTAGCTTACTGATTTCAAAGTTCCAGTTACACGTTGGCAAGACCACTGCGGAAGGCGGACAATACATTGCCGTAAACGGAGTTGAGTGCGGCGAGATTGCGGTTTAATGCGCTGAGGGCTTCGCGATACTGTTTGGTATCTTCCGCCGTTTCGCTGATCACTTGCATCGTCTCAACGACCTTGGCGTAAAAGTCGTCTACGGCTTTGAGATGGTCCTTGGTCTTGCTAAAGTCTACCTCTTGTAGCGCCTTTAGGGAAGCAAGACTACGGGACATGGTCTGCAGCTCTTTCAACATTTCCTGCAGGCTGTTTTGGACGAAATTGGGATCCAGTCCCTGCCCCGGCCCAGCGGTGAGCGGAGAAATTTGCGCATGGTAGTCGTTGAGCCCAGGGTAGAGTTTTTCCCAATAATACGTCTCCTCAGGGGGTAGAAGTCCGAGCATCAAGAAGATAATCGCTTCGGTCGTGAGACCCGCGGTAATGGCCATGCTACCCCATGGATACGCATTGATCTTACCCAATGCACCGAGCATCACGATCGACGCGCCTACGCCGATGAGAAAATTCTTGAGGTACTTAAACTTCTTGCTTTTGTAAAACGCCATTGTTATACAAGTTTTTGGTTAAGTGTTTCAAAACGAATTTGCCACTACTCCTCTTTTGTGCACGATCCTGCACGCTGCACACTCATTGAATTCGAACAGGGTATGTATGCAGACAAATTTTGCCACATTAAAAGTCATGGATCGACCGTCCCATAAAGGTTAAGACACAGCGGAAGCCAATGTAGGACTTTGCGGAGTCTTGATACTCCCAATGGCGCGTACCGGTTTGTAGGTAGTAGCCGATATCCTTCCACGAACCTCCGCGGATGACTTTTCGCTTGTAGACTTCGGGGTCGTCGTTTGCTGCGTCGTATTTGATGTTGGGGTTGAGATCGTGGATATAGTTAAAGGCATTGTCGAAGTAGGCACTTTCTGTCCATTCGGCTACGTTGCCGGCCATATTGTACAGTCCGTAGTCGTTGGGGAAATACGCATCGGCTTTGACGGTCTGTAGGCCACCATCTTCGGGGTAATTGCCGCGTCCGGGCTTGAAGTTAGCCAGCAGGCATCCCTTCTTGTTGCGGAGGTAGTAACCTCCCCAGGGATATGGTGCGCTCAGATGACCTCCACGGGCTGCGTATTCCCACTCAAATTCGGTGGGTAGACGAAAGTCTTCGGTATTGAAGGGATCGTCTTTGTACTTGTTCCACAGTTGGGTGCGCCAGTGGCAGAAGGCCTTGGCTTGCTTCCAATTGACACCTACGACGGGATAGTCGTCATAGGCGGGATGGGAAAAGTAATTTCTCGTCAGCGGTTCGTTGTAGCTGTACACAAAGTCGCGTATCCACACTAAGGTATCGGGGTAGATGTTGACTTTTTCGCGTTTGACGAGTTCGGTACGGCGCGCGTCCTTGTCGCGAGCGGCTTTTTGCCAGTCGATCCAGGTGTATTCGTATTCGAAGAGCTCGACGTTGAGCTCGCGCTTGCCGGGCAGTGCCATATCGCCCTGATAGTACATTTCATCCAAGAGCTCGTCTTCCCAATCGATTTCTACATCCCAGTCGATGTAGGTATTGCCGTCTTCGTCTTCGATGAAGTCGCCCAGTATGGTATGTGCAATGGAGTCGCGTACCCAATAGACAAACTGGCGGTATTCGTTATTGGTGATTTCGGTGTCGTCCATAAAGAATCCCTGAATAGAGATGGTCTTTGGGCGGTTGATCCTCAGGTGGAAAATGTCTTCATCCGATTGGCCGATTTGCGTGACGCCGGAGGGGACGTAGACCATGCCATATGGCTGTATCCCCTTCCACTTTGGCCTGTTGGGCACGCCAATCAATTCGCCCGATTGCTGCGTGCCACATCCCGCTAAGACCATTACCGCGATCAACACAGCCCATCCGGCCTGACACGTTGTCTTGTTCATTCGCCGTACATTTTTCAACACCCAGTAAGCCATTTTGCGATAAAACACAAACGCAAAGTTATACGGTTAATTATAACAAACCAAGAAAATCCAAATTCAATACCAAATTTTTTCTCAACCCACTTCCTCAACCGGGTCAACCTACACCCATCGAAGATGCAAATATATCCATTAATTTTAGAACATAATGGGGTTGTAGATAATAATGTGGCGTTTGGGCAATTTTCGCCTCGAGAGGATGCTGTATTGCAGAGCGATTTCAAAGCCTTCAGAGCGTGTGAGCCTGCGCACTTCGCCCATGGGTATGGTATAGGCGATGTCCATATACAGCTGCGGCTGGATCTGAAAGCCCGCATTTATCAATAGACCGCTAATGCGTAACGGCTTGACCCACAGCAATCCCAATCCGCCGCGATAGTAACGCCCCCCGCTCACCGTCCATCCGCTCTGCGCATGCCATCGATTGTGCTCTACAGCCACTCGCACGTAGCTGTTGACCACCAAGCCGTAAGGCAAAGCATAGCGGTAGCGCACAGCTGAAGTAATAACAGCTGACGGTGCATATCGACCATAGGATAGGACGCGCCATGGGGCGACCATCAGGTGGATGAGGCTCATCCGCCATTCGGCTGCCCCCAAGCGCATGGCCATCGAGACATTGACAAAGCCCGTATTGACCTGGTAGGTACTCTGGGGCAAGATGGGGTCGGCATGGGCGATAAGCCCCTGATAAAATCCTTCAGGCGTGCGCACCTGGCTTCCGCTGAGGCGCCATTGGTACAGCCCACTGCGAATGGCCAAGGCCAGTCTGCCCTGTCGTAAGGGCACTTCAAAGGCAAGCCATGCACTCCAGCGGTCTTTGCGATCTAAGCCCGCTTGCTCCCTGCGCATGTCGACTCCATAACTTCCAAACCAGTAATTGCTCGGTCTCTGGTAGCTGAAATAAAACACACCAGGGGCCCCTTCGAAGTCAACCCATTGACTCTTGTAGTAGACAGTAATATTAGTATGGTCATCCAGCGAGCTCATCGCCGCATTGTCCGAGGGAATGGGCATCGTCCATAGATTGTTCAATGTGTATACCTGTCCCACTATGGGGAAGGTCATCCATGCGATAAGAGCGACGATAGCTGCCCACTTCCGTCGACGTTTTACTATGGTTGTGATTAATTGCAAAGACACTTACTGCATGATTTTTCGTATCCGTATGTGGCCAACCATTTTATACCAATAAAACGCGCCGAAGGCGTGCATTATTAAATGAAGATCTCTGTGGTGTAAAATGGTCGATCGCTGTGTGGTGAGGGGTGTAGGTATAAAATCGTGCGGCTTCATCTCTCGACATCAATGGTCAAACCGTCATATGCAGGTGCGACGTGGGGGGGCAATTGGCTGTGTAAATCGCGATGAGGCCCCAAGTGATGGGACAAATGGGTGAGGAATGCCCGACGGGGCTTGAGCTCGTCGATCCACTGCAAGGCTTCTTGAAGACTTAAATGGGAG
>JALWKB010000085.1 GCA_026996805.1 Saprospiraceae bacterium
ATGGCGAAGAAGCCCGGGTAACTGTGGATGACCTCGGCTACGCTGCGCGCTGCGGGGTCGCCGCGATAGATGGCATGGGCATCGTCGAGTAGCATGGCGCGTATTTCCCTCAGGGAGTCGAAGAAGTCTTTAAGGATGTAATCGCTGTCGACACTTTCGTCGCTCTGCATCAACAGGTGGAGTAATTTGCTCTTCAATCCCTCGGCGAAAGCCCGAAATTCGAGCTCATGGGCAAAGCGCTTCGACGAAAAGGCGGGAAACAACCATGCCAATAGACAGTGCAGCCATTCGCTGACTTCGTCGGGGGAAGGCAACACCCGAGCGTGCT
The DNA here is from genome assembly GCA_026996805.1 of Saprospiraceae bacterium. Taxonomy (GTDB): domain Bacteria; phylum Bacteroidota; class Bacteroidia; order Chitinophagales; family Saprospiraceae; genus S141-43. Next base: position 329 of record JALWKB010000085.1, read on the forward strand.
TGTGTTGGCTGTACAGCTCTTTTAAAAAATGCTCGTCCATCGCGTCGCAGTCCTTAGACAGTTGAAGTGTACAAGTAAAACGATGGAAGGGGAAGCGTGTTTTTTACCGCAGTATCAAATGTGCCCTTTGAATGGAGGCGGTATAGTGTTGGGGGTATACGAAAAGATGGATATGGTAAGGGAGATTTTACGGTTTTACGAATGAAATGATCGTCGAATGTGTGGTGGTGGAGATCAGCAGGGTATGCAGACCGGAGGGTAAATGACGTATGTCGATAGTAGGAGTAGGCTCAAATTGCTCGATAACGGTCCCGTCGGAGGAGATGAGGAGCACTTCCGTAATGGGCTGAGGCGAACGAATGGTAATGTGATGTACTGCGGGGTTGGGGTAAATTGAGATGGCGGGGTCGGAGAGGTAGTATGTAGCGATAGACGTGAGGATGGTCGTGCCATCGTTGAGGTGGGCAGCTAAGCGGTAGTATGATCTTCCGTGAAGGGGTTGGTCGTCGATGTAGTGATATGGGCCGAGGTGTGGTTGGGGTGGGAGGTGGGCAAGGGTATCCCAGCGGAGGAGGTCTGAGGAGCGCAGGAGTGATTGATCGGCGATGGGTAGTGGGGAAGGGTAGAGCCAGGACAGGTGTACTCCGTGAGGATGGGGGCGTGCGGCGATGAGGGGAGGGTGGTGTGTGCGAAGAGGAGCGGCGCGTTCGAATGCGCCGAGGTCTTTGGCAGCACCGTAGGTAAAGCGTACTTCGCGGCTGGCATGTTTGACATATTGGTATTCGATGGGGTGTTTTTGAAGGAGGTGTTGGGGGAGTGGGCTTGCGGAGTCGATGCAGGGAGAGTTGCTGGCGAGATGAAAGTTTTCGCTGGGGATGTCGACGAAATGGGGGGAGGTGCCGGTCATCGGTGGGGTGAGGGTGTCGATGGTAGCGGTGGCGCCGTAGGCGAGGTCTTCGTACCCTTCTACGATCCAATTGTTGGCATGATAGACCAGCGTGCCGCCGTCGCGCATCATTTGCAGGTGGGTGGTTCCTGCTTTGTGGACGATGTTGTTGTACATATGCACGGTACCTTCCTGGGTGGTGGAGTCGTTGTCGTCGGTGACGTCAAACAATCGGGTGTTCCACCAGTCGGTTTCGTCGCCTTCGATGTAGACGGTGTTGAAGTAGAAGTAGAGGTTGCCGCGCTTGGCGACATCGGGCGAGTTATCGAAGCCGAAGTGGATCATATTGCCGCCGAAGGGGTCTTGTTTGAGGTAATTGGTGAAGACATTGCCGTAGACGTAGACATCGTGGTAGTCGGGTTCGTTCATGAGGATGTCTTCGGCACCTTCGGTTTCGACGAGGTCGAGGAGGCGTGCGGCGCCTTCGATCCAGTTGTATCGAATGACGGTACCCGAGGAGCGGTCTTTGATGTTGGCGCCGTAGGATCCGGCCCGAGGGCTTCCGAAGAAGTTGTATTGGATGGTGGTGTTGGCGGATTGGATGTAGATGTTGTGTTCGGTGCCGTCGGCATTGGCGTTGCCGTTGTTGTAGATGCGGTTGTACTCGATGAGGGTGTTGCGGGAGACTTCTTCTTCGGAGGGGCCGTAGCTGTTGGTGAAGATGGCTTGGGCGTTGTCGTGGATGATACAGTGGCGGACGATGAGGTCGTCGACGATGAGGGCGTGGATGGCGGAGGAGAAGCTGTTGTAGTGGCGTTGGTTGCCGTTTTGGTTGGTAAAGGTGTTGGATGGTTTGACGCCGGTGAGTTGGAGGTATTCGAAGGTGATGTGGTGGGGGTTGTAGGAATAGGGGTCGTTGGGCCCACGGGCGATGAGGAAGAGGCCGAGGTCTTCGTTCCAGATGCTGTCGAAGTATCCTTTAAACTGTGGGTGCGTGGTTGCGTTTTCGCCGGTGATGATGGGCAGCTGGCCTGCTGCGTTGGGTACGCCGCGTATGACGATGGGATTGGTGGGTGTGCCGTGTACGCGTAGGAAGATTTTTTCAGCGTAAGGAGTACTGCGCCAGTAGATGGAGACGGTGTCGCCGGGTTGGAGGGTGGTCCAGGGTATATCGCCGAGCTGGGCATAGGGTTGGCCTGGGCCGATGCGGTAGTGCGTTGCGGTAGTAGCATGGGGGAGTAGTGGGAGGAGACAGAGGAATGCTGTACGAAGGTAGAGGGGGGATAGGCACATGGTTGAAAAAATTAATTAAAATTTTTAAATAAGTATAAAATTGTTGACGAATCAATTTGGTACTTGGCATAAAGATATGATAAAATATCGAAAGTTGGGTAAAAAATACTTTGTAAAGCTCAAGGGATGGGGAGGGGTGTTTACAGGGAGATGGTTTGGTTGATTTGTGGGAGGAGTTTGGCGATGCCCTGTTTGGAGGTGAAGAAGAGGAAGTTTTTTTCGTTGCGGTGTTCGTTAAGCCAGAGGAGAATGCGGTTTTTGACGGCGGTGGGGAGGTTTTTGAAGGGGTCTTCGATGAGGAAGATGGGTTTGTTGCTGATCATGGCGCGGGCATAGAGGAGCATTTTGATTTGGCTTTTGGAGAGACGGTCGCCGAGTTCGCCGATGCGGTCGTCGAGGTGGAGGTGGTTGTCTGGGGGCAGGTCGGCTTGGAGGAAGTTGAGTACGCTTTGGGCTTTGGGTCTTTTGTCGGCTTTGCGGCTGTAGGAGATGGCTTCGAAGACGGTACGACCGAGGAGGGGGAATTCTTCGCTGACGACGGTGATGTGTTTGCGGAGGGATTTGGGGTGTACTTGGTGGATGTTTTGGCCGTCGATGAGGATTTGGCCTTCGGTGGGGTGGTAGAGTGCGAGGAGGAGTTTGATGAGGGTGGTTTTTCCGCTGCCGGTGCGTCCGTGGATGAAGGTAAAGCCGCTATATGGGGGTATTTGTGCGTTGAGGTTTTTGATGACGTATTTTTTGCCGTTGTAGCTAAAGCCGAGGTTTTGGAAGGTGATGGCGCCGCCTTTATAGGTGAAGGGGGTTTCGGGTAGTTGGTTGATCTGACTGAGTTGGAGTATGCGTATGAGTTTTTCGAACGACACGTGTCCGACTTTCCATACGGTGGTGACGCGTAGGAGTCGACGCACGTTGGGCATAACGGTGAGGAAGAGGAGTACAAAGGCTAAGAGGTTGCCTTGATGGAGGCGGTCGAGTGTATCGGAGGACTGTGCATAGGCGAAGAGGGTGAGGGCGAGTGTGAGGTAGAGCAATACGGGGACGAGCGTATAGATGAGTTGGTAGATTTTTTGGTATTTGGTGCCGGCTTGGTAGACGATTTGGGATCGATCGGCGAATCGCTTTTGTTCGGGCACATAGCGGTTGAAGGCTTGGATGGTGTCCATGGCCTGGAGGCGTTGGTTGACGTAGGCGAGCAGGCCGGAGCGTCGGTTGCGCACGACGACGGATCGGTCGTAGAGGATGCGGTTGAGGAAGTAGATGATGATGATCATGCCGCCGAGGCCGATGAGGAGGCCGCTCAGCAAGGGGGGGCTGAGCAGGAAGAGGCCGAAGAGCGCCATAGTGATCAGCATGAGGTCGGTAGTAAACCGCAGCACGCCCGAAACCAGGTAATTGCGTATAGCGGCTAAATCACCGCTGTAGCGGAGGAGGTATTTGCCGTAGCCCTTTTGGTCGTACTCGGACAGGGGGATGAACATTTGGTGTTCGAAGAGGAGTGTTCGCAGCTCATGGCTAAAGAGCAGGCCTAATTCGGCGGTTAAGTAGCGGTATCCGAAGTTTGTCACCTGCCACAGCAGGGTGATGGTGATGAAAAAGGTGATAAATTGAGGGATGGTATCCCAAAAAGAAAAAGGGAGGGCATCGAGGAAGTGTGCTCTATAGGAGTGATAGCCAAAGAGCAGGTCGAAGTATTTGCCGAGGCTTATGGGCAGGAGGATGAGGAGGATGCTGGCGATAAAGCCGAGGAGCAATGACAGAGCGGTGCGGTAAGGGTGTTGGCGGAAGAAGTCCCATATGAGTTTTTGTTTTGTGTACAAACGATAGTACGGGTTTTTAGGCGGTAAATTTACGAACAGGACCAGTTACCAGACGCGGGTCGACTGAGGTTCTTTTTGTTTAGCGGTGAGCTGGCCGTTGTGTTTGGCTTTGTGTCGGTTGAGTATATCGAGCACGGAGGGGTGGCTGAGGGCTTCGAGGGTGAGGATGGGGATACGGGTGTGGCGTTTTGCCTCTTTGATGAGCAGGGGAGCTGCAGTAAAGAGGCCGGAGAGGAAATCGGGATAGCGTTTGATATTTTTTCGCAGCCATTGGATACCCTGGAGGATGCCCATGCTATCGACGGAAGAGAGGGCGATATGGTCGATAGTCTTTTGGAAGTCTTTGTTTTTTAGGAGGAATGTTGTTTCGCGTTGGAGGAGTCCGTCGGCGATTTCGATGATGACGAAGTCGGGCTGTGCTTCTTCTTCTACTTTTTGTAGGAGTGTTTCGTACAGGTTGAGGAGTTCGGTGGGTTTGGTCATATAGGTCGAGGGGAATCCTACACTTGAGAAGTCGACGGCGCACGTGGCGCCGCAATCGCGTACGAAGGATCGGTCTTTGGTATAGACGGTGCCTGTGAGTTTGATATAGGCTACTGTTTGATTAGCGAGCATGAGGCCGCGAGCTAAATAACCTGCGGTGGTCGTCTTGCCGCTGTCCATTCCGGTGCCGAGCGAGAGGATGGTGCGGT
>JALWKB010000086.1 GCA_026996805.1 Saprospiraceae bacterium
TCCACTGGTACGAGTAGGGTGGCGTACCGCCGCTGGGATGCAGGGCGATGGCGCCGCGGGTGTCGGCGGTGATGTGGGTGAGCTGAGCATTGTCGGTGATAGAATCAGGTTGGGTCAACACGATGGTGTCGTAATAGCTGCATCCGTTGATGTCGTTGGCAATGAGGTAATAGGTGTCGGCCGGCAGAGACCACGGAGCATCGTCGATGTCGAGTAGGTTGCTGTTTGAGGTGATTTCAGTTAGGAAGGGGGCTGTATTGGGATCGATGTCGAGCCAACCCAGCGAGTCGTAGCAGGGTGGATGTTGGATGCTCCACTGAGGGGAATAATCGGGATAGTGCGGCGTGGGGATGTAAACGGTGTCGCTGCACTGGTCGTAGTAGACAATGAGGAGGGCACTGTCGCCGTGACTGTAAAACACGGTGTCTTCGCGCTGGATGGTCGGCCAGTAGTATCGGTAGTCTTGCCTTGGATTGCGGATGTACAAGGTAGAGGAAGCGTTGGCACAGCCCGTATCGAGCTCCCATTGGACATCTGGGGGCGGCAGCACATTGAGGTAGTATTCGATGATGCTATCGCATCCATCTGGTTGAGCCTTTCGTACGATGATGGTATCGCTATGGTGGCGCACTTTCCCCATGAAGTATTCGCCATAGCAGAGGGTTTTGTCGAGGGAAATCTTAGGAGCGGGCTGATGGATGATGTGGAGTTCGTGGGTGGTAGAACATCCTTGGGGGGTAATTTCCGACCAGCGGTAAAGACCGGGTTGGGTAAAGGCGGTGTCGCGATAGTAGAGGGTATCGCCTTCGCAGAGGTAAGCGCTATCGCGGTTGGTGCTCGAAAGGGCGATGATCTCGATGCTATCGGTTGAGCGGAGGTGTTTGTAGGTAGCCGTTACTGCGTAAATACCTGGCTGGTGCACGGCAATCGTCCGAGACCTTTCCCCTGTGTTCCAGTGGTATTGGGAGGCCTCTATGCCGGCGTCGAGGGTGATTGGGAACTGATCTTGGCAGGTGATGATGTTGGAGTCGGAAGGCGTGCTCTTTTCGCGCCAAGTGATGATAAGGCTCAGGCGCACTTTCATGTTGCGCGAGACATCATTTTGATTTTTGTTATGGAGGGGGAAGGCCCAAGTGCCGCGTGGGTCGATATTTTCCCAGTACTTTTTGGTGCGGAAGGTGCGTTTTGTGGGGCGTTCGTCGGCTGTGGGATTGTACTTCTTGAGCAAGATGCCGCTTTGTGGCGGTCCGATGATATCGAAGTCGAGGAGGGTGATATTGCCCGGGGTGCCATAGCGTATATGGACGAGTAATTGTGTCTTGACGTGTAGGATGTTGTCCAAGTCGAAGAGGGTATCGGGAATGTGGAGGAAGATGGTGTCGCGGGTGTCGGAAGGGAGGGTGATTTGTTGGTCGGTATCGAATGTGCCGAAATCACCTTGGATGGGTGGGAAGTTGATGCTGGCCACAAATTCGCGGGCGTTGACGCGCACGGTGGGGCTTCGCACGTAGCAGTCGTCGGCTACTTTTACCAGGTAGTCACCGGGCTGGGTGACGGGAAGTTGTGGTTGAGTGGCGCCTTCGATGGGCTGGTCGTTGCGATACCATTGATAGGTGTATTGGTCGTCGTTGGGATCGGCATGGAGGACGATGGTGTCGCCGTAGTAAATGGTTAATTGGGTGTCGGGGAGTATACGGACGGTGAAGCCGCTTTGAGGCAGGCAGTTTGCATTAGCGATGCGCTGGCGTATTAACTCGGAAGGTTGAGGGCCGAAGCCGAGGGAAAAATTGACGCGTATGTTGGGCATGAGATGGCAGTAGCTCATGATGGTACCGCCATTGGATGGGAGGATGGGATTGTCGGGGTCGAAGCAGGTCGCACCTTCGGGTACGCGGTTATTGTTGTAGAAGACGACGTTTCCGCAGTCGTCGATTTGGGTGCGGTTGCCGTTCCAGGCGCAGCGGTGGGTGTGGGGGGAGCCGAGGTTGTGTCCGAGTTCGTGCGCCACGACATTAATGGTCCATGAGTAGATGGGCAGCTGATTGTAGGAGCCCTGGATGATGCTGTAGGATGCGGGCCCACGGTTACCGTTGAAGCGCTTGCAGAGTCGGTCGACCCAAGCAATGCCCCCCAATTCGCCACCGCGCCGGCTCATCAGATGGGCGATATCGCCTTGGAGGCGTCCATTCATATATTTGGTGAAGTTTTTCAACACGACGAAGTTGTCATCATCGTCGAAGGGATCGGGTGATTTCCAGATGGTGAGCTTGTGGAGGACGAGCTGGATGTCGTCGTTTTGGTACAGTGCGCTGACGACGTTGAAGATACCTTCTACTTTTTTAGTGACGGCATTGGTGCTGCGGCCTTCTTTGGTGTAAAATCTGTAGTCTGCCACGGCATGGACGCGCACACCGCGGCAGGGAGGTGGAGATTGCGAAGTGGAGGGAGAGAGCACGGGTGGTTCGGATTCGAGGAGGTGGTAGAGATCCTCGTTGGAGCAGTACCACGTGGGAGGATTGGTGATATCGGCGTCGGAGAAGGCAATGTAAGGTGCCGAAAAGCCGCCCTCGAGGCGTGCAATGTGGATGTTGCCGCGATCGAAGGGCGAGGCGAACAATACGACTACTTCGTCTTCGTACACCGACATGACGGCAAAGGAATGGGCAATCCCTGCGACGACTCCCCGGTAATGTACGCCGAGCGACTGGGAGGTGTGGAGGGGAGTACCGTCGCTCGCTTCCACGGAGAAATCGGGGCTAAGGGGAGATTTGCGGACGAGGGCAAGTGTGCGGGTATGTCCATCGGGAGTAGGTACTTTGAGGTGGATGAAGGGAGGTCGTGTATGAAATAGTTGAGTGTGTACGATGGGCGACACTTGGACCAGCTTATAGGACCGCAAGTCTCGCAGGGGGGACATGTCGCGCTCTTCGACGGTCGAAAACAGATGGTAGTTGTGGGGTGTATGGTGCATTGCGGCTCGGTCGACGAGTCGTTGGAGGCCATCTTGTCCCCTGCTGGGGTCTTGCACCATCAAGGTGAGAATTAGCCAGTACCATTTCATACACAAAAAGGCTTTGTTGATATTGTCAAAATTTCACGGACGATAAAGTCAAATGGTCGCCAACAAAGGTACGATATTTGCGCTTAGAGAAATATTGAGAAAAATCGGGCAATTATTGTGTGCTATCACGGTAATTGTCCTAAATTTGAGCGTTGATAGAGGTTGAGAAAAATCAGGGTATAAAAATCAAGTGTACTATGAAAGGAAGTGTACTTAAGGTGTTAACGGTCTTATTCGTTGGCGGATTGCTCACGGGTTGTGTTTCGTCGTCGAAATACAAGAAATTGCAGGCGGAGTACGAATCTGCCAAGGAATCGCACAAGAAGCGCGTCATGCAGCTCAAGGAGGAGCTGTCGGCGTGTCAGAAGGAGACGGCCGAGTTGAAGACGGCCTTGAGTAAGAGCAAGACGGAAGCGGAGTTAGCTCGCAAAGATGCGCAGGCTGCACAGGAGATGCAAGCCATGAAGGAAAAGCAGATGAAGCAGATCAAAGAGGAGATTGTGCAGGCTTTTCCGGGCGTGGGTGCCTCTGATTTGTACTTTGTCGGCAAAAACGGCAATGTCATCCTCAACGTCGGTGAAGATTTACTCTTCCGCAAGGGTAGAGCAGACTTGACATCGAAGGGTAAGAAGACAGTCAAATCGCTGGCGGAGATCTTCAAGAAGCATCCCGAGCTGAAGATCATCGTCTTAGGTCATACCGATAAGGATCCCATTCGCAAGACGAAGTATCTGTACAAGGACAATTGGGATTTGAGTGTAGCCCGTGCTGCAACCGTGGTGCGCGAGTTGGTAAAAAACGGCGTCGAACCTGAGCGCCTCACCGCCGCCGGCAAGGGCGATACCCAAGCTACGGATGATGCAAAGAGCAGTAGAAGGGTGGAATTTGCTCTCGATGTCGATGAAGAAAAACTGTTGAAGGTCATCAAGAGCATCAAATAATCGCGCGTTCGGTCGCAGAAGAAAAGCCAATAGAATCCCATGAATAGGGGGCCTCGATGTGGGCCCCTTTTTTTATGTATGAGGTATGAAAAATCAACAATTTCCTGGTATGGAGTTCGGCAGGAATGCTTTACCTTTGCGCTAATTTTTGAAGACAGGTCAGAACGAGTGTTTTAGCATCGAGCATGAAAAGACAAAGTGCGGTGATATCGGGCTGGATGAAAGGGATTTTGAGCCTGTTGCTTGTGCTGGGTGCAAGCGTCGTGTATGGGCAGCACGAAGGGGCTCTACACGATGTCCATCCGGAGGCAATGCATGCTGAGGAGGAGGGACACGGAAAGGAGGAACATCACGGAGATTTCGACTTAGCGGCGGTTGCTGTACATCACATTGCCAATCAAAATCACTACGTCATCGGCCCCATAGGCATTCCGCTTCCGTGCATCCTGTATGCACCGAAAGACGGATGGACGGTGTGCATGAGTAGCGTCTTTGGTCCCGATGTCTCTCATCACTTTGACGGCCACTATGCCTATCGGCGTTATGTGATGTACGGTGGCACGGTGTATCGTGTTGTAGGGGAAGATTTTCCCGATGACAAAGTGGAGGTCGAGGGTTTTGTCGTCAGGGCGGATACTGTGGAAGGCTCAAGTAAGGAGCAGCTCTACGTGCAATACAAGGGTGCGTTGTATCCCTTAGTGCCCAAGAGTACTTTTGATGCGGGTCTTTTGGGTGGAGGAATCACGGGATTTTACGACTTTTCGATTAGCAAAAACGTCGTAGGCATGTTTGTAGTAGCTGCGCTGTTGTTCTGGCTCTTTCGGCGGATGGCGCGCAGTTACGAGAGCGAGGAGGGCATGGCCCCGCGGGGCATCAACATGCTCTTGGAGCCGATCTACGAATTTATTGAAAAAGACGTCGTCAAGCCGTTTTTAGGGCCGAAATGGGAGAAGTACAATCCCTTTTTGCAGAGCGTATTTTTCTTCATCTTGGGATTGAATCTCTTTGGGCA
>JALWKB010000087.1 GCA_026996805.1 Saprospiraceae bacterium
GCGAAATACATCTCCTGTCGAGATGTGCACCCATCCGAAATGCGATGCCAATCGACTGGCTTGGGTACCCTTACCCGATCCCGGTGGGCCAAACAAGATGATGACGCGCCTTTTTTGTCCAAGAGCTTGCATAAAGATCGTTTTCTCAGCTGCCTATGATGTTTCGTGCAAACAAAAAGCGTTCCATCCAGTATTCACTGCTCAGGAGGTCTTCTTCTACCACACCCTTCGAATTGGTGCTGTGGATCATCATGATGCGCTCGCCCTCATTGGCCGTGACGATGGCTACATGGGTAATTTTACCCTTTTCGCCAAAGAAGAGCAAGTCGCCCGGAGCCACATCTTGCAAGGGGATTTTTTCTCCTACGTCGGCCTGCGCACTGGTATTGCGCGGCAAAAAGATATCGATCTTTTTAAAGACATACGAGGTAAATCCCGAGCAATCAAATCCAAACGGATTGGTTCCGCCGTAGCGGTAGCGCACCCCCCTGTACTTGCGCGCATATTCTACGACGGCGAGGCGCTCTTTCATTTCGGTAGCCGGGATCGACTTCCTCGATCGTTGGCGATCCGCTTTGGGGGAGGTCTTTTGGGCGTTCCTTTCTGAAGCCACGTTTTCCCTTGCCTGCGACTTGTCCTCTTTCGCAGCCTTAGGCGTTGATGGTCGTCGCGTCGTGTGCTCCACGCGATCAGGCTTCGGAACAGGCCGTGTTTGTCGTGCTTTTTTGGATGGAACTTTCCTCTTTTTAGTGACGGCTACTTCCTCACTTCTGGAGGGGTTGACGGTGTAGTCTTCTGCTGCTTGAGGGAGAACGGCACAGGAGTACAGGGCCGTCGTCAGAGCAATGCCACACGCTATGGGCCAGAGCCCTACCATTTTATATATACGTCGAAACGCTGTGTGATCACGCATCCTTTAGCTGTATTGTAAACGCGTCTCTATCGTCTAAGAACGGAAATTGGGCGCGAAACTTATACAGCGCATGGTGATCTATACGACAGTGGAGGATGGTCTCCACCTCTCCTGCCTGTAGCATCACGGCTCCATCATAGCGAATCAAACTGCTATATCCGCCGTATTCCACTTCGTTGGCGTCGCGACCGATGCGATTGACGCCGACGACATAGGCTTGATTTTCGATGGCCCTTGCTTTGAGCAGTGTCTTCCATGCCTCGATGCGCGCTACGGGCCAGTTGGCTACGACGATTAAGAGGTCGTATTGCAGGTCGTTGCGCAACCACACCGGAAAGCGCAGGTCGTAACACACCGCTGGCATGATCGACCACCCTTTCCAGTGCCAAACCCCGCGCATTTGGCCTGCTTCAAAGGCCTTATCTTCTCCCATGTAACTGAAGAGATGGCGCTTGTCGATGTAGTGGAGTTGTCCCTCCGGCGATACTCCGATGAGGCGATTGTATATCGATGCACCTTCGCGCACGGGCAGGGAACCCATGAGGAAAATGCCGTGGCTGCGGCTCATTGCTTTCATCCACTCCACCGTAGGCCCATCCATGCCCTCGGCATCACGTACGGCATGCGGCCCAAAGCCCGTAGTAAACATTTCGGGAAGCACGACCAAGTCGGTATCTTTGGGTAGCTGGGCCAGCAGACGCTCGATCGTTTGCCTATTGACGTGGGGGGCACTATGGGCGATGTCGTATTGGATCAGTGCTACCCGCAGTTCGGGAGATTTCGACATCGCAAATGGGTGGCGTACTACTTGGCCGCTTTAGCCTCAGCTGCAGCAGCTGCTTTGAGGGCACGCGGTATCTCGATGGTAGCCAGCGGAATATTGGGATTCATCAGTACTTCCATGCCTTCCTCCACCTTGAGGTCCTTGACGCGTACCGACTCGCCGAGACCGACATGGCGTATGTCGACTCTCAAGACGTTGACCAATCGCTCGGGGATCGTCTTCACCTTGACCTTGCGGACGTTTTGGATGAGTTTGCCACCGAGGCGCTCGCCTTCTGATGGACCGTCGAAGGCCACCGGTATTTCCACCTTGACAGGTACACCCGGCTGCAGGCCTTGGAGGTCAAAGTGGATGACTTCGTCTTTGATGGGATGGAAGTCAAAATCTTTGAGGATGCATTCGTATTGCTTTCCGTCGAGGTGGAGAATTACTTTGTTGAATTCGGGGGAAAACACGATTTTATGGATATCTGCTTTGCGCACGTAAAAGTGCTTGACCAGGCCACTGGAGTCGTACACCACGCCGGGGACGTACCCTTCCTTGCGCAGCTTGCGCGCGTATGACGTTCCCAAATTTTGCCTTGGCTCTGCCTTGAGATCAACCGTTTTCATCTTCTCCGTGATTTGATAAGACCTTTTCAAAAAGGGTCTGCAAAGATAGGGACTTTTTACGAAATACTTACACCGTGCCTATTGTCATGGTGTTGAAATTTCTACACGGTATCCCTGTGTCACTCTCCGTCCACCATTTCATACCGAAGTTCACAATTTCATACCCTACAAAACGCCTTGGTGGCGGATTGGGAAATTGAGGTACTGGGGCTCACATCTTATGGCGCTGGAAGAGGTCGGATATTGATTCGAAGGTATGGGTGACGTGGATGGCTTCGGCAAAGAGGGGAGCGATGGAGAGCACTTGTATCTTGTCTCGTGGGCGGTCTTGCTTGAGTGGAATGGTATCGGTGACCACGAGCGATTGGAGGGCGGAGCTGTCGATGCGTTCGTAGGCGCTACCTGAAAGGACGGGATGGGTACAGAGCGCGCGCACGCTTTTGGCTCCCCGGCGGACGAGTTCGTCGGCGGCGGTACACAGAGTTCCTGCAGTGTCGACCAGATCATCGATGAGGATGACTTCTTTGCCTTCGACGTTGCCGATGACGGTGATGGAAGCCACTTCGTTGGCCCGCACGCGGTGCTTGTCGCATATGACCAGGTCACAGCCGAAGTGTTTGGCGTAGGCACGGGCTCGCTTGACGCCGCCCACATCGGGAGAGCTAAAGACGACGTTGGAGAGGTCTTGTTTTTTCAACCACGGCATAAACACGGCTTCGCTGGTGAGATGGTCGACGGGAAAGTCGAAGAAGCCCTGTATTTGATCAGCGTGGAGATCCATGGTCATAATGCGGTCGGCACCCGCTGCCATGAGCAGGTCGGCGACGAGCTTGGCGCTGATGGGTACGCGCGGCTTGTCCTTGCGATCTTGTCGGGCATAGCCGTAATATGGAATCACCGCAGTGATGTATCCCGCTGAGGCGCGCTTGGCCGCATCGATCATCAAGAGCAGCTCCATTAAATTGTCCGACGGCGCAAAAGTCGACTGAATGAAAAACACAAAGGCGCCGCGCACCGACTCTTCGATGACGGGTTGCATTTCGCCATCACTAAATCGCTGCAGGGTGAGCTTGCCCAACTGGCTTCCGTAGTGCCGTGCAATATCCTCTGCAAGCCTGCGCGTGGCCGTCCCCGCAAAGATCTTGACCTGCCGCTGCCGCGGCGGATGTGCATGCCGTATCTTGCCCTGCAACATATGGCCTTTTGCTGCGAAGTTAGACTATTTGACGCTATTCACTCGTCTCATCTTCTCCCTTTGATGAGGATAAAATATTGAACTCTGCAAAAAACTCTCCCTCAATCCCCTATGTTATCCATTATAGAATGACCTATTTTTGTAAGGCACTTAATCCGAATACAATGGAGCATACCACATCGATCGATCTCGAAAAGCGCTTCGAGGAAAAAATAGCACGGGAGCTCAAGATCGAGCCCAAGGACTGGATGCCTGAGGAGTACCGACGGATGCTCATTCGGCAGATCTCACAGCACGCCCACTCGGAAGTGATTGGCATGCTGCCCGAAAAAAACTGGCTGACGCGTGCTCCCACCCTGCGCCGGAAGATGGCCCTTCTGGCTAAAATCCAAGACGAAGCCGGACATGGTCTGTACCTGTACAGCGCCGTAGAGACCTTGGGCGTATCGCGCGAACAGCTCTATCGGGACTTTTTGGACGGTAAGGCCAAGTATTCTAATATCTTCAACTATCCTGCATTGACGTGGGCCGACATCGGGGTCATCGGCTGGCTCGTCGACGGTGCAGCCATCGTCAATCAGGTATCCCTTCAGCGCACATCCTTCGGCCCCTACGCACGCGCTATGGTGCGCATCTGCAAGGAAGAGAACTTCCACCAGCGCCAGGGTTATAGCATCTGTCTGACGCTCGCCCGTGGCAGTGCAGAGCAACGGCAAATGCTCCAGGATGCCATCAACCGATGGTGGTGGCCCGTCTTGATGATGTTCGGCCCACCCGATGCCGAATCTAAACACAGCCAAAAGAGTATGAAATGGAAGATCAAACGCGCCTCCAACGACACCTTGCGCCAAAAATTTATCGACCAAACCGTCCCTCAGCTCGAGTACCTCGGCATGAAAGCCCCCGATCCGCATCTGAAATGGAATCCCGAGCGCGGTCATTACGACTACGGCCCCATCGACTGGGAGGAGTTTTGGAACGTCATACGCGGTAAAGGGCCTTGTAACAAAGAACGCCTGCGCACCAAACGAGTGGCCTACGAAGAAGGCCAATGGGTGCGCGACGCCGCCATTGCCTATGCCAAAGAGTACAACTAACCCAAATCGATAACTATGAAGGAGTGGCCACTCTGGGAAGTCTTTATCCGCAGCAAAAACGGTCAGTACCACAAGCATGTCGGTAGCGTACACGCCACCGATGCACAAATGGCCATCGAGCATGCCCGCGATACCTACACCCGGCGCAACGAAGGCGTAAGCATCTGGGTGGTGCCGTCGAAATACATCACCGCCTCCGACCCCGAAGACGAAGACATGCTCTTCGAGCCCGCAAAGGACAAGGTCTACCGTCATCCCACCTTTTACAAACTCCCCGACGATGTCAAGAACATTTGATACTTCAAGTCCTACAACCACGAGCACGGACGAGGCAAAAATCCACTATCTGTTCCAACTTGCTGACAATGCCCTCATCATGGGACAGCGCCTCTGTGAATGGACCGGTGTTGCTCCCGAACTCGAGATTGACCTCGCTTTGTGCAATATCGCACTCGATCATCTGGGACAGGCCAATGCATGGTACGAGTATTTGGTCGAAATCTACCCCCAAGCCACCGATGTCGACCAGCTCGCCTTTTGCCGCGACGAACACCAGTACTACAACATTACATTGGTCGAACTGCCCAATGGCGATTTTGCCCAGACCATCGCCAAAATGGCGCTCTTCTCCATCTTCAACTACTACCTGCACGACGCCCTAAGGCAGTGCTCCGATGCCCGCATTGCCGCCATCGCGGCGCGCAGCTACAAGGAAATCCAATACCACCGACGCTACGCATCCAACTGGCTATTGCGCCTGGGAGACGGTACCGACATCAGTCACGAGCGCATGCAAAAGGCTCTCGATATCGTATGGGATCACGCCTTCGAAGCATTTACGCCCAGCCCAGCCGACCACATCATGCATCAACAGGGCATCGCACCCGATCTCGAACAAATCAAAGCCCTCTGGGAAGACGAAGTGCACCAACTCCTCCACAAAGCCACCCTTTCGATCCCCGACACCGGCTTTACAGGCTACCGCGCAAAATCCGACGGCGTTCACACCGAACACATGGGATATCTCCTCGCCGAAATGCAATACATGCAGCGACGCTATCCCAATCTACAGTGGTAACGCTTCAATCCATCATGACCAAAGAGGAAATACTCGATATACTCCAGCAGATCAAAGACCCCGAGATTCCCAATCTGTCGGTCATCGAGCTGGGCATGATTCGCGATGTCGAACTCAGCGCTCCTAATGCTGTCATCGTCCGATTTACACCGACGTATTCGGGGTGCCCGGCTACAACACTTATCAAAATGGAGATCCTACAGCGCCTCAAGGAAGCCGGGGTGGAGCACATCGAAATAGTCGAACAGCTGTCTCCCCCATGGACGACCGAGAGCTTTAGCCCTCAAGCCCTGGAAAAGCTGCGGCAAGCAGGCATTGCTCCTCCACACCCCCACCACAAAAGAGGCGAAGATCCACCGGCTTTAGGCATCCCCTGCCCCTATTGCGAAAGTACAGATACAAAACTCTTGAGCGCCTTTGGCACCACTGCCTGTAAGGCGCTCTACCAATGCACCACCTGCGGGCAGCCCTTCGACTATTTCAAGTGCCATTGACACTTTTCAAAACACTCTGCGTACCGGCCCTACATATCTTCAGGTAGCTGCCAGCCCATCCAGCGATAGATCACCAGCTTAGCCCGTACCGCCAAGTAATACATCGACGGCACAATGACCAGGGTCAGAAAGGTCGAAAAGCTCAAGCCGTATATGATGGCCCAGCTCATGGGTCCAAAAAAGGCACTGCTCTCCCCTCCAACATAAAAATGCGGATTGCCCGACTCCAGCAAATCAAAAAAGTCTATGTTGACTCCCAATGCAAGTGGTAACAATCCCAAAATGGTCGTAATAGCCGTCAACAACACGGGACGAAGACGCGTCGCTCCCCCTTGGACGATGATGCTTTTGATCTCTCCTATTGGCAAGAGCTCCTGTGGAGACAACTGGAGCTGCGCTTTGCGCCGTCGACGCAAGAGATTGGTGTAATCGATCAGTACAATGGCATTGTTGACGACAATGCCCGCAAGGGAAATAATGCCGATCATCGTCATCACCACCACAAATTCATCTCCAAAGGCAATCAACCCCAAGAGCACGCCGATCATGCTCAACAACACCGAGCTCATCACGATTAAAGGGGTAAAATAGGAGTTGAACTGCGTCACTAAGATCAACAGTATGAGCGCCACCGCTATGAAAAGCGCCATGCTAAGAAAGTCCATCTCCTCCCTCTGCTGTTTGAGTTTGCCTGTAAATTTATACCAGATGCCGTGATCCTTCATCATTACCCCGGCCGGCGTCTCTTCAAAATCTTTAACGCGCTCGCGCACGCGATCGATGACTTCGTTTTCGTTGTAGCCCGCCTCCACTTCGGAGTACAACCGCACGGTGTTGACTAAGTCCAATCGCTTGAGGGCCGAATACGTGTATCGCGTCTCCACACTATCCACCACTGCCGCGATGGGCACGCTGATGTGTTGACCTCGCTTGTTCATAAACATCACCCGATGGTTGAGCACGTCTTCGAGATCTTCGCGATAGTTCTTGGCAAAGCGCAGGTTGATGTCGTAGCTATCCTCCCCCCTTTCATACATCGACACGTCCTTTCCAAAGAGGGCGGTACGTATCGTTGATGCCACCTGCCCGGTACTCATATCCAGGCTCTGTAAAAAAGTGCGGTTGAGGTGGATGCGGATTTCGGGTTTGCTCAAACCGACCTCTGCGCGCATCTTTTGCACGCCCGGCACGGGATGCTTGTCGAGAAAGTGGATGAGCTCTTCTGCCGTGCGGACCAGTGTCAAATAATCTTCTCCACCGCTCAGTTCAATTTGTACCGGTCGCTCCTGCGGTGGCCCGAAGGGCTCCTTGATGACGTATATGTTGACATCGGCATAAGGCCATTGCAGCAAGGTGTCTTCCACCGCCTTCATGATGTCGAAGGTCGAATGCCCCTTGCGGTATTCAAATTCGCAAAAACTCACCGTAATCAGCGCCTTGTGGGGCGTCTCCCCAAACGAGGGCCGACGCACGTCATCCGAAATGCCCTTCCCTACCTGCTCGATAATGGTCGAAACCAAGGGTACCGTATCGATGACAACACCATCTGCGTCACGACGCAGATAGCGCACCGTGTCCCATCCATGGCGATGCAACACCTCCCGTATAATGCCGTATACCGCCCTCGACGTCTCGTCGGTCTTGCGAATATCCGTCCCTTCAGGATGCTCAATATATACCGAAAAGAAATTGGGCTCCACGTTGGGCAAAAACGATACCCGCGGAGGAAAGGACACAAAGAGCCCAATGACCACAAACAGCAGTCCAAATGTACCCGCAGTCATCCACAGGGGGCGATAGCCCCGTAGCGTCTTTTGTATAAAATGGCGATACAACCGCTCAAGGGCCGGCATCCATCGCGCTCGCAGACGCCTCGAGATCCGCGAAAACACGTACACCCATAAGATCCACCCCAATGCAACAAACCACAAAAAGTGTCCCAACATGCGCCATCCAATCAAGTGCAATGCAAAACCAACCAATACCAACCCGACTACGCGCTTCCACATCCGTACTGTCGCCGGAATGTGTTCCTCCAATTGCATCGTATAGGCCGTAAGCGTGGGGTTGATGACCAGGGCCACAAACAGCGATGCCCCTAACACAATCATCAGAGTCAGTGGCAGATAAAACATAAACTCGCCCATAATGCCGGGCCAAAACATCAGCGGCAAAAAGGCAGCTAAAGTCGTCACCGTCGATGCCATGATCGGTATGGCCACCTCGCCTACACCATAGATGGAAGCCTCCTTGCGCGGCATCTTATACTTGTCCACCAAGCGATAAATATTCTCTACCACTACGATGGCATTGTCGACCAACATGCCCAAGGCCATGACCAGCGAAAACAACACCATCATGTTGAGCGTAATGCCCGATACATACAGTAGAATAAAGCTGATAAACATCGACATCGGTATGGCCAAGCCCACGTACAGCGCATTGCGCAAACCCAAAAAGAGCATCAATACCCCGATGACGAGTATCATCCCGGAGATGATGGAATTTTCGAGATTGTGCAACTGCGAGCGGATGGCCTTCGACAAGTCATTGGTATACGAAATGCTGATATCCTCTGGGATACCATTGCCCCTTTGGTTTCGAATGTACTCTTTCACCTTGTCGATGGTCCGGATAATATTGGCCCCACTGCGTTTCTTGATGTCCAGCATGACTACTGGCTCGCCCATCTGTCGTGCAAAACTGGTCGTGTCGACATCGCCAAACTCGACATCGGCCACCTCCCACAAGTAGATATTTTTGCCCCGCTCGTGCTTGACGATGAGCTGTGCGATCTCCTCAGGTCTGCGCAACTTGCCGTCGACGATGACAAAGTGATTGACGCCGTCAATGGTGACATTGCCCGCACCGATGGTGAGGTTTTCGTTGCGTAGGGTGCGCTCTATATCCCCAAAGCTCACTCCCTTATCTTCGGCATCATAGCGACGTATCTGTATCTTGAGCTTTTGATCCTGCACACCCCGTATCTGTACTTCACTGATTTCGGGCAAACCCTCCAAATCGTCTTTGATGCGCTCGGCTAAGGTCTTCAGATAGCTCTTGGGATAGTGCCCTGAGAGGTTGACGTGGATGACGGGCATCTCGTTGATATCCATCCGCATGATTGTGGGCTCGACAGGGAGATCTTGGGCAAAAGACTTCTCCGATCGTGCCTCATCGAGCGCATCTTCCACCCGCTTTTTCGCCTCATCGGGATCGACATCCACTTCAAATTCGATCATGACCAAGGCCAAATCCTGCTGCGCCGTCGACTCGATCTTTTTGATGTCGCGGAGCTTGTTGAGCTTCTTCTCAAAGGGCAAGATGATTTTATCCTTGATGATTTCGGGCGAATTGCCCGGATACGGCACCGTCACCATGATGGTGGGAATCTCCACCTCGGGAAAGGCCTCCCTCGTCATGTGGGTGTAAGAGTATATTCCCCCAAAGATGACCAAGGCTATGAGTAAGAAGACCGTCTTGTGGTTTTTGACCGCCAGTTTGGTTAACCTAAAGGAATCAAATCCCTCGATTGGACTTTGTAAGGACATTTAACCGTTCGAATTTTGCCTATCGCTCATCTTGCCGTATCCGCACCTTCATGCCTTCCTGTACAGCACGAGCGCCGCGCAAGATGACCTTTTCGCCGGGCATTAGCCCCTTTCGTATTTCATATCGACCTCGATACTCAAGCCCGGGTTTGACCAGGCGCTTGTGGACGATTTGTTGATCATCGACGATGTACACATAGGGGCGATGTTCAAAGTCCATCAATACCGCCGAGACGGGCAAGACGATGGCGCTATCTGAGTAATAATCGCGTATGTCTAATACCGCTTGCATGTGTGGCACTATTTTATCGCTGCCCTTGGGCAATTCGACCTCCACAGATACTGTGCGATTGGTCGGATGGACCATGTGCCCGATTTTCGACAAGTGAAGATCATTGAATTTCTTGCGCAAGGCCGGCAAATAGACGTTTACTTTTCCTCCCTTGTGCAGATAGGGAATTTTCGTCTCCGGCACATCGGCCTCCACGTATAAATCGCTGGGCTGCAAGAGCAACGCCACCGGCGCAGTGGGCCCCACCAATTGGCCCTCCACGACATATACCTCCTCCACATAGCCCGAAAAGGGGGCGCGCACGACAAATTTTTTTCGCTGCTCTTCCAATCGAGCTAAGGTCTTTTCAAGCGATTCGACACGTGTCCGGGCCTGGCGCCACTGAAGCTCTGCAATAGCGCCCTCGTCATAGAGCTTTTTCTGCTTCTTCATCCAATAGCGCGCCTCTTCTAACTGAACTTGCACCTCCTCGATAGACTTTGATATGATGCCGTCGTCCAGCACAGCCAACACCTGCCCCTTTGCCACCGTCTGCCCCTCCCGTACGGGCAAAGAGCGGATGGTGCCCCCCATTTCGGGAAACACGCGCACCTCCTTACGCGACTTTACCCTGCCCTGTACACCGAAATAGTGCACAAAAGTATCGTACCGCAACTCCACTACAGAGACAATGGGCAGGCGCGTTTGCATCGCCTCCTCTTCATCCACACTTGAAGTTTCCCCCTGTTGCCGACAGCCGTACAGCACGCCTACCGCTACCAACAAACTAAGCCCTAATACTCCCAACCCTTTCCATTTTATTCTCACGGCTCACAATTGATTCTTGAGATAGAGCAACACGACGATGTTGTTGAGCAACTTCTCTTTATACCGCACTATATCCAGCCTGCGCTGAAGCACCTGCATGTAATGCTGATGTAACTCCATACTGCTTATGAGGCCTTCGGCATATTTTTTTTCCACCATGTGCAATCCTTCCTCGGCGGTCTGAAGGGATTCTTCCGCATTGGCCAGCATGCGCTTGTGGAGGCGGTACAACTGCCAGGTGTTTTGCCACTGCTGACGCAAGCTCTCTTCCATCTGGTGCAACTGCGCTTGCAATTTGTCGCGCTGGATGCGCACCTCCTGAAGCCTGGCGCGTTTCATCCCTCCATCGTAGAGCGGCACCTTGAGCTGCACACCCCACAGCGCTACGGGATACCAGCGCTTGTCCTTGTCGAAAAAGTCAAAACTATTGCGCTGCGCAGAGTAGGAATACTGTATAAAACCGTGCAGCGAAGGGAGATACTCCGAGCGCACGTTTTCTGCTTGTAGCCCGTTTAAGACAAGCTGATGCGCCAACACTCGATAGGGCACCGAGGCTGTAGGTTGATACGTACTGTCGTCCAACAGCGCTTTAAGGCGCAAAAAGAGGGTTTGAAAGTCTTCGCTTAGTTCCAAAGTGCTGTCGAGCTCAAAACCCATAGCAAATTTTAGCGCGCGAAGTGATAAATCGGTCTGCGTAGCGAGCTGCTCCTGAACATTGCGCATCTGCAAATGCGATAGATGGATCTGGTGCCAAGCCGACTTGTCTACGATGCCCTGCAGGAGCAGTTTTTCTGTCAGAGCCTCCATCTCCGCCACGCGACCGACGAGCTCGGTGGCATAAACCTCTTGTTGACGTGCGCTCAACGTGTGTATATAGGCTTGTGCCGCCTGCATCCGCACATCCTCACGCTTTTGGGCAGCATGGAGGCGAGCAGTTTCTACAAAGCTGCGCGCAGCCTTGACGCCCACCCAGTAACTGCCGTTGAAGATGAGCTGACCGAGGGTTATTCCTCCTTCGCTGCGATACTTCGTACCAAATTGCAATTCGGCTAAGGCCTCAGGCGGCGCTTGCGGATTGAAAATCTGGGCGGGCACTACCGTAGTCGGAATCTCAATAAAATGCTGAAATTGCCCCGAAGCCTCCAATTGCGGCAACCCTATCGCTATCGTCTGCCTGACCTTGCTCTCTGCTATGCGCACTTCATCGGCAGCAATGTGCAATTGAGGATTGTGCTCCTCAGCATAGCGCAAGACCTCCTCTAACCGATATCCCCGTTGTGCAGTGACCCCCAGACCGTAAAGCGCAAAGAGAAAAAGTGTGAGTGTAATTTTAGAGATCCGAAATCGTATCGTTTGTACTTTCCATGCAGCACCCGTGTTAGAACCAAAACTCATTCCTTCGCGCTTTCTCCTTGAGCTTCTCAAACAACTGGAAGCCCTTGGCCGATAATAAGCTGTGTATGAAATTTTTCAATATTTCATCATACACACCAGGCACCCCGTATTTCTCATACGGATAATCCTGTGTATGGAAGAGTGAAAAAATCAAAGTCTTATAACTGGCGATGACTATTTCATCTACCAAATCAGTGCGAAAGAGCCCCTCTTCCTGCCCCTGCTGAATCAACTCTTTCAACACCACAGGCCAATAACGCTCCGCTTCCTTTCGATAGTATGCATGCGCCGTAGGGTACAGCTCCCTTACTTGTTGTAAGGTCTCGTAGTTTAAATACTTATAACGCATTACGTTATAGCGATTTATCAAAAACAACTTCTCTAAGGCCGACACCGGCACACGCATGATATTGTTGATGTCTTCAAAATTCTCTGCCACAAGCACCTCCATGGAGCGAAGGACCAAGTCTTTTTCCTTCCCCTTAAAGGGAAGAAGATCGCGTATGGGCACACCACAAAACTCGGCTAAACCCTTCCAATCGATCGGATGCACCCCGTTCTTCATAAAATACTGGGCGCACTGCAAGTAAAACAGCTTCGTACCAACCTTCTTCTTCATAGTATCAACCTGTTTAGTTCAACACCTGTAAAAATTACCGTAAAAATACGCATTCTCCATCAAAATCCAAACCATTTTCCCGAAAAAATGGAGATTTTTTTCACCCACAGCCCGAAATCGTGATAAAGTATTGCATTCGGCGGTGCTGGGTTTATTAAATTCCATTCACATCCAATGGATTAGCACCATGGTACCCGTTGCACCATTTTATGCATAATATCCAAAAAGGCATAAAAAAGGGGGATGCCGAAAGACATCCCCCTATGTCCCCCTCCTATAGGGTCAAAAGTGCCTACTGCAGGACAATACGCTTAGTGCCCGACCATCGGGGCGTTTGTATTTGGATAAAGTACACTCCTGCGGGCAGGTGGCGCAAGTCTAACAAATGCGTTCCACTGTCCGATTTGCGTAAATCCGCCACTTGCATCGCAGCAATCCGTCCGTACTCATTGAAGACCTGTACGCGCAGCTGATCCTCCCTCAGACCTGTCGGCATCTGAAGATGGACCACACCGTTGCTGGGATTGGGCGACACCTCGAAGGCCACACGATATGCAGGCGCATTGTCGCTGACGTTGGTACTTAGACAACCCCGGATGAACGGTACCGAGCCATAGGAACCAAAGAGAATATTCTGCACCGTGTCTTCAGGCACGTCAAACCACTCCGTAAACACTGTGGAGTATACAGCGCGGAAATCGTACTGCATGGGAACGGATTCGCCCTTGGAAGGATTGGACGAAATTTCGGGGTTGACGCCGATGATGCCCGGCTCGACACACTCGCCAAAGGCAAAGAGGGCAAGGGCATCGCCGTGGTCGGTTCCGTTGCTGGCATTGGCGATAATGCGGCGCCCAAATTCCGAATAGGTAAGCGCCAACACGCGATCGCCATAGCCCATGCGGATGATGTCGTCCATAAAAGCGTTGACGGCATTGGCCAAGCGAAGGAGAAGCGTGGCATGTGTACCCATCGTGGTATCATCGGCTTCGACTTGACCCGAATGGGTATCAAAGCCACCGAGGCTGACCACGTACACCGATGTCTTCAACCCACCCGATATGAGCTGCGCTACGATCTTGAGCTGTTGGGCGAGGCGGTTGTCGTCGTCGTACTTATCCGAGACGTTTTTACCCTTTTCAAAAGCCTCTTCAATGACCGATGCATAGGCATTGGTCTGTCGTACGATCTGACGTACGTACTGCAGCTCCTGACCGTAACAGTTGTCGGGCACCTCGTCCCATTCGCCCTCAAACAGCTCTCCGATGCCACGAGTACCATTGATGGCAATGGAAAAATTGCTCACTACCCCCTGGCAGGTCTCCGACGCTTGCGAGCCAATAGTAATCGCAAAGGGATGTGGATAACTCGCGTTGGGATAGCCCTCGGGATAATCGGGATACTCTCCCGTAAAATATCGGCCAAGCCATCCCGTAGTGAGGTATTCATCGGCATCGGAGGCTGTATGCCAAATATCCGTCGATCGAAAGTGCGAGCGATTTTGGTTGGGATAGCCCACCGATTGGATCACGCTCATCCGACCGCCATCCCACAAGTCCATGAGCTGTTGCAGAGAGGGGTGTAACCCCGTGGCATCGGTCAGCTGCAAGATCTTTTTCTCCGGGATGACGATATTGCCGCGCACCTTGGCGAGATTGTCGTAATACTCGACAGGGATCACCGTGTTGAGGGTGTCGTTTCCCCCTTTGAGCTGTATGAGCACGAGTATCTTGTCGTTCAACCCAAATATCGAGCGATCCATCAGCGGACTCACCACCGAAGCCACCGAAAATTTGCCGAGCATGACCGGCAGGGTCATCAAGCCACTAGATCGCAAAAAATCTCTCCTTTTCATGATGCTACTTTTTTTGTCCTGACAATGATTACATCAGTTGATGCTCCGGCATGTTGAGCATGACCTTCATCAATGCACGCAAGCGGTTGAGCACAGCCATGCGCGCATTTTCATCATCGGGATTGGACTTGTACTGATCCCACTCTACCGTCCACTCGTAATCGGGTAGCCCCGGCAGGAGCACCTCTTTTTTCAAGTACTGCCGCTGTGCATCCGTCAGCGGATAGGGCAAAAACAGGGTATTCAATTCCTCAATCAGGCGGTCGGGATCCTCCGGCGCCGAAAATCGATGGACAATTCCAAGCAAATCCATCCCAATTTTGTATCGACGCCGAAATCGATACCGCCCATCGACGAGGTTGTCTGTCCATGTCTTCCGATTGGGCAGGGATACCGAGCTCAACCAGATGCGGTAGTAGACGGGTTCTTGATAATACGCTGGCCACCCCGCCACCGACGGATGCCGAAAGGGAAACTGCTCCTCCCGAATCAAAAACAAGCCAATGCGCTCCCAGACGAAATACTTTTCGATGCGTTTCTCCGGCATGGGCACTTCCCCCGTCCGCAGAAGCGTAAAGAGGTAATCCATCGGACTTCGCACCATTACTCCGCGCACGCAGCTGTCGTAAAAATGCGCACTGCCAAACAGAGTGCGCAACACGGGCTCTATGGCATAATCCTCTTGCCGCAAAAGCGAAGCCAACGGCTCTATGACCTGCTTTTCTACCTCTTCCGTAATGTCGTAGTGCACGTACCAGCGATAGAGCTTGCGCACGATAAATCGCGACACCTCCTCCTGCTCGAATATGATGTCGACGACGCGTTCGTACTCCTTTTCTTCCAGATTGGGTATTTTGGCATTGCCAAAGCGGTGCGACAAGCGCTTTACGCCCTTGTCATGTCGCCGCGACACGAAGATGCTTCGGTATTGTCGTCCGTTGACGCGCCACCCTGTGAGTGCGCGGGCGATCTCCTGAATGTCTTGCTCGGTGTAATTGGTGTAATCGCCCGGTCCAGCCAACGGTCCTTTTCCGATCGTAAAGAGCTCGAGCAGCTCGCGTGCGTAGTTTTCATTGGGGGATTGTGCGGTATTTTCGTTGCCGTTGAGGTAAAACAACATGGCCGGGTCGATGGTCACCTTCTTGATGAGCGTGCGATAATTGCCCAAGGCATTTTCCCGCAGCATTGTCCAGTATATCCACCGTATGTGGGGATTGGCGATGTTGGCCACGACCAGCAGATTGTGCCAAAAGAGGGTGAGCTTGGGTTCTACGTGTATGGGCCCATCGAGGAAATACCCCACCAGCCATGCCATCAAGCTCCTGTTGCGCGCCGTAATGAGCCCGCGTACACCTCGCGTAATTTCCTTGTCGATCCAGGTCTCGCCGACGGGCACGAGAGGATCGTCATTGAAATAGTAATTGATCGGAGGTGTCGGCTCTGGTCTCTTTTCAAACAATGTATCCAGCGTCGCATTCAGGCCGACACTTACACTCCATTGAATTTCCTCATACGTCGGGCCAAACCCCACCCGGCGCAAAAGATGTGCGGCTTCGGCGGCGGTCCAGGCTCCCGTATAGGGCTCCAAAGCCGGTGGCGTCATTGTCGCGGTGCGTCTTTCCGATCGATTCGACGTCGTTGATACTGCCCCGTGTTTTTCCATTGTATGCGCTTTTGCTGTTAGATGATATATTTGTCGAAAGGATTAATCTCGTCTGGATTTTATTCTTCGTACGGACGAGGGTGCGAAAAGGTTGGGTAGCACAAATGCAGTACAGATGAAACGCAAAGACTTTGTCAAAAAGCTGGGAGGTGGAATTGTATCGCTGGTCACTGCGGCCGAGCTGATTCAGTCGTGTACTTCGCGCCAGAGCGAAAAGGCCGAAGGGCCCACGGTCCTACGGCGGAAGACCTATCGATGGAAATTGGTGACCACTTGGCCTCCGAAGTTTCCCATCCTCGGCGAAGGCTGCGAGCTCTTTGCCCGATGGGTTGAAGAAGCATCTGAAGGTCAATTGCGCATACGCGTCTTCGGCGCGGGCGAGCTCGTCCCGGCGTTTGAGGTGTTCGAAGCCGTCAGCACGGGTACCGCCCAGATGGGCAGCGGAGCCTCCTACTATTGGGCAGGCAAACGCCCCTCCCTACAGTTTTTCGCCTCCGTACCCTTCGGCATGAATGCCCAACAGATGAATGCATGGCTGGAGGAAGGAGGTGGTATGAAATTGTGGAAAGAAGTCTACGCCGATTTCAACCTCATCCCCTTCAATGCCGGCAATACAGGCGTGCAAATGGGCGGGTGGTTTAACCGCAAAATCGAAAGCCCCGAAGACTGGCGCGGATTGAAGATGCGCATGCCCGGCCTCGGCGCCAAAGTGCTGGAAAAAGTCGGCGCCGCCGCCGTTTTATTAGCGGGAGGCGAAATATATACGGGACTGGAAAGAGGCGTCATCGACGCCACCGAATGGATAGGCCCCTACCACGATTACCACATGGGCTTCCACAAAATCGCCAAATACTACTACTATCCCGGCTGGCACGAACCCGGCACCACCCTCGAACTCACCGTCAACCGCCAACACTACGAAAAACTCCCCCCACATCTCCAAACCATCCTCCAGCTGGCCGCCCAAAAACTCGCCCTCTGGACCCTCAACGCCTTCGAAGCACTCAACGCCCAATACCTCCAGCGCATTCGCAGCGAAACCTCCGTCGAAATCCTCCCCTTTCCTCCTCAAGTACTCCAAACCCTACGCGACAAAACCCGCGAAGTACTCCAAGAACTCGTCGACTCCGATGCCGAGAGCCGCAAGATCTACGACCACTACCGCAAGTTTCGAAAGCTCGCCCACGCCTGGGCCCAACGCACCGAAGCCCCCTACCACCAATACCTGTCTATGGATTAAGTCCAAATCATCCTGTCAGGTGTACGCTCATCCTACTGTCCGAACGATTTTACAAAACATACATGGCAGACCTCGACACATGGTTTCCACCGTATCAATTGAGCTTAATCGATACTTCGCAACTACGTCCAGGACAGAAGACAACTAATGCGGTAGTCTTTCTTTTGTGAAGTCCCACCGGCAAGAGCCGTTTGTGCCACCTTTACCAGATTCACTACGAATCGCTACCCTTGTTTTGCAAGATGATGATAGTCACTCCACTTGCCAAAACAGCATCCCCGCCTCACTTCACCACTCGAAATGCTCGGTGCAGTCCCGTTATTGCACTGTCGGGGTACATCAGTACCCCGTTGAACCACACTTTTTTCACTATGATGGGATTGTTGCACTCGCCGTTGCGCCACACATAACACACAACTGTGTCGCGGTCACCATTACCCCAGTCGATGTAAGTGGTAACGTACTCCTCTCTTGTCCCTATTGAAGGACTAAATGCTATTCGCTCACGTCCTGGATCGTCGATATACGCTACACCATATGGATTATCTAAATTTTGATAATACCTCATGCGAAGTGCCCCCTTGTATACATCGTATAGGCGTATCTTATCCGGATCAATGGAACCCTCTACTGTATCTACTAAGAGGTTATTGCCCAAAGAGTCTTCTACTATCACTTGGATACTTGTAGAAAATTGTACCCATTTGGGACATAACCGATAGCACGAGCTCACTATCATCGCAATAACTGTAAGAATTCTAAGAGATTTCATTGGTCACGAGCATTTGCCCATTTACGGGTGAATGTCGTAGACAAAATTTTGACTGTAATTGTAAAAATTGAAGTCTGTTCCACTTGGCCACCATACATTATAAAAGTACCAACCATTGTAATTTCCCCTTGAGAACACCTCATTCCATCCCCAGTTCATGTGGAAGTAAAGTATGGTGGAGCATTCCGTTTGCCTCCTTTCATAGCCATCACATACCCACATGTGGCAATCCGTAGTCCAATACCACCATATGGGAAAGGGAATCAAATAGGCAGTCGCACAACCAGCAAGGATCACCGGCTGATGCGCCTCTAAGTTTCGTATCACGATCTTATAATCCCCTGGCCCATAATCATCGTACGTTACAGAGCTATAGCAGAAATCATCTTTGAAGGCATCATCTACTTCCAATTGTCGACGTGTGTTCAAGACTTGAATATTTCTCAATTCGTCGTAACCCATTTCATGTATACAGATGTATACAGACATTCA